>NZ_JAOTNV010000009.1:0-123698 GCF_025630795.1 Acinetobacter sp. AYS6 | reverse complement strand
TACCGGCCTGTCACGCCGGGGGTCGCGGGTTCGAGCCCCGTCCGCTGCGCCACTTTTCAGTTCGGGTTGTGTTTGGAAGATGATTTAAGATGTGACAATCTTATATCGAAAAATTAATAAATTATTAATTTTTTCTTCTTGGGGCGCTTAGCTCAGTTGGTAGAGCGTCTGCCTTACAAGCAGAATGTCGGCGGTTCGATCCCGTCAGCGCCCACCATATATGTGACCATACTTTATTTTAAAGTATTGTAGTGCAGCGGTAGTTCAGTTGGTTAGAATACCGGCCTGTCACGCCGGGGGTCGCGGGTTCGAGCCCCGTCCGCTGCGCCATTCTCTTGATTCCCTTGTCTTGAGAATGTAGAGTATAAAGATACATTCGTTATCTTTTCTCATTAAGGGCGCTTAGCTCAGTTGGTAGAGCGTCTGCCTTACAAGCAGAATGTCGGCGGTTCGATCCCGTCAGCGCCCACCATAATTTCTCTCAGAAATTTAAGTTCTTCAAATTCTCAAATCGCTTATTTATCTTATATTTTACTTTTCATATAAATTATTTGTTATGTGAATAATTTTCCTATTGTGAAATTAAAGTGTCTATATATTCAAATTATTAATTTTTTTAAATTATTATTTTTATTAGTCATTGTCTTGTCTTTATATGCTTGAACGACTTGAACGACTTGAACGACTTGAACGACTTGAACGACTTGAACGACTTGAACGACTTGAATTATCTAATAGTGTAATGAGTTATTTTGACTAATTTATTAAGCGTTATAGTGTGGGTGATAAATTAAAAATATTTTTCAAAAAATTTACTAAGGAATTTATTCATTCTAGAGACAATAGGCGCTTTATTCTCATTACGCTTATCTTCTTAGAGTCTGTATATAAGCCTTTATATTTATCTCATTGCTTGTAATCATCAAATTTATTTGTAGCAAGAGCTAATATTTTCGCAAATAAAAAAACTGCTATTTTTTTGAATAGCAGTTTTTTTATTAAAGTACTTTTAATATTCTTTTAGAATCCATCCACTCGCATATGCGAAATATTCACGTAACCATGCATTATAGCGAGTAGCTAATGGGGTTTCGGCCGCTACCCCATAAACTTGGGTATAGCCCTGTTTTTTTGCAATTGCTTCTGCTCTAGGAATATGAAAATCACTTGTCACAATAGCAATTGGTTGGTTTAAGTTAATGTGCTGCTGTGCTAAGAGTGGTTTACTATTTTTTAAATTAAGTTCAGTGCTGGTACTTTTATCTTCAAGAGTCATTCGTTCTTTTGCAATATGATACTTTTGCTCAAGATAACGAGACATAACTAATGCTTCGCTTTCTTTTTCTGAAAAATCAAGACCGCCTGTTAAAACAATCTGTGCTTGCGGTTGTTTAAGTGCTAAAGGGGCGGCTGTATCTAAACGTTTTGCAAGAATTGTGGATGGTTGACCATTTTCGACACCGCTTCCTAAGACGATAATTGCTTTTACTGGAGGAATATTATCTGAAGTATCTTTATTTTCTTTAATAAAGCTAAAAAAATAGCCTAAGCCAATTAGCCATATCCAGAAGCATAACCACCCAAAACGCCAAAATGTGTGTAAGCGATAGTGATAAAAGAAAAAGCGTTCTAAGTGATAATAAAATAAAGAATAGAGGCAGAAGAAAGCACCTAAAATTAAAGGAATAACTGTACCTACATTAATTTTATTGAGACAAATTAAAACTAATCCATCTATAAATAAAATTGAACCAATGATTGCTAGGAAAATACGGATCCACTTACTGACTTGCATTGTGCTTAGAGTTGCAATTTAAATTGCTGACAGTGTATGCAAAATCATTCTGAATGCAATAAAAAACCGAGTAAAGCATTTGTGCTATTACTCGGTTTTTTAAATTTATTGACCTTTAATAAACATCACGGCGATAACGACCTTGTTGTCTTAACTCATCTAGCTGTTCATCACCTAGAATTTCGGTAAGTGCTTGGTCGACTCCGCTGGCCATCCCATCAATACTACCGCATACATAAAGAACAGCGCCACGTTCTATCCAGCTTACTAATTCTGCTGCATTCTGACGGATGATATCCTGTACATACACACGTTTTTCTTGATCTCTGGAAAATGCTAAATCAAGGCGTTTTAACATTCCAGTTGTTTGCCATGCCTCAATAGTTGATGCATAGAAGAAATCACATGCTCTTTGACGCTCACCAAAAATTAACCAGTTTTCAGTGTAGTTGTGACGAGTGCGTGTATGTAATAGGCTCATTAAGCCTGCGATACCAGTTCCGTTACCAATACAAATAATAGGACGGTTATCATCAATAAGATGGAAGGATTCATTGGTACGAATACGCAAAGCAACTTCATCATTCACTTGCGTATGTTGAGTCAGCCATCCAGAACCTAAACCTAAGTTACCAGACGTATCATATTGTTGACGGACTACCAAACGAAGGATTTGCTGAGAAGGTATGCTAGCAATCGAATATTCACGTGTTGGCAGAGTCGGGAGTTGTTCTAATAGATGATCTACATTAGCAAATGGTTCAATTTCACCGGTTAAATCTTTATTCCAAAGTGCTTTCTCAATCGAAATCTGTAATGAGTCAACTTTTGCATTTTTAAGAATATGATGCTTCTGCAAAAAATCATGAATGCGTTCTGGGCTATTCCCAGGCTGTATTTCAGCAATATCACCCGCTTGCCATATCGCTTCGTGCTTTGCATTAAGCTCAATATTATAAGCAGGTTGACCTAAGCTATTTGGATTGAGTAAGTCACGTTGTTGCAGTACCCACGTATCAAAGACTTTTTCTAGATTTACAGCATGCAAATCTAATTTGGTTGCTTTCGCGAGTGCTTGATTCCAGTTTTGAATATCCGATAGGTTTGCATTATCAACTTCAATTGTATTGAAGAGGGCATGTGCACCACTGGTTTTAAGCCAAGCATCTACTGCATGACCAAAGCTACAGTAAGTATCTGGGTATTCTTTAGAGCCTAGCGCCAAAACGGCATAGTTCATGTGCTTAAGGTCTAGTTCCACTTTTAAAAGCTTTTTAGCAAAGCTTGTAGCGAGGTCAGGCGCATCACCAGTACCATACGTACTGATCACGAATAAAACCTGCTCATGCTGCTCTAAATCAGATTGGGTTAGCTGCTGTACAGGTTTAACCTGAACTGGCTGATGAGCTTCTTGTAAACTTGTTGCCGTACTCCAGGCGAGTTGTTCAGCTACACCTGTTTGAGTTGCATAGGTAATAAGCCAAGGCTTTGCATTTGGATCAATGTATTGTCCAGCTAAAGACTGACGAGCTGCCTGTGTTAATTTTTTCTGTTTACGGCGTTTAAGATAAAGCATCCATCCTGTAACCAAAAACAGAGGCATTGCCAATGAAGCAAGCATTGCAGCAAATTGATAAATTGGTCCAAAGAAGCTACCACGATGCACGGGTAACATACTGCTCATGATCTTTTGATTAAGCTTTTTATCTTCGTAAAGCTCCATCTTTTCGATATTGCCAGTTTGATAATTATAGATGGCTTGGTTACGTGCACGCTCATGTTGTGGCGTAGCATCGACAAAGCTTAACTCAACTTTTCCATCATCTTTTTTGGGTAAGTTCAATGTTAGTGTTGAATAATCACGCCCGACCTGACTATTGAAGCCACTCCATGTTTGATTAAGTGCTGTAATGAGCTGAGTATTATCTAATTGAGGTTCTGATTTTTTATCAATATTACGGTCAGATCGTTTGTTTTGTTGCATTGTGCGATTTTGAGGAGTAGCACCATGACCTTGTGGTTTGGGTTGTTCAACGCCCATCACTTTGAACATGCCACTACGCCACCAGTCATAAGACCAATATAGACCTGTACAAGCGAAAAGAAGATAAAAAACAATGACCCACGTACCCACAACAGCATGTAGATCCCAAATAAAATTTCGGCCTTTGAGTTTCGGCTTAACAGCGAGCCATTGACGAGCAGAATGCTTTTTAGGCCAGCGTAAATACAATCCACTGAGTACGAAGTAAATTAACATCAGTGCGCAGGCACCAGTAATTTGTTTACCAACTTCACCAGCTGTTAAATTACGATGAATTTGTTGTATGAGTAACAACAACTTTCGGCCTTTTACATCTGGCAGAACTTGAGCGTTATATGGATTAACCATCATATTGTAGCCACGACGTTCACCTTCTTTTTCAATGTTCACAACAGAAGAGGAGGTGGGATCCTTGGCAATCGTAATGCTATTAATTTTAATTTCAGGCTGAGTTGTATTGAAATGTTGATATAGCTGAGCAGGAGTTAATTTTGGAGTGTTTTCAGCTTGAACAACATAACTATCAGAATTCACCCATTTTAAAATTTGTTGGTCATAAGAATAAATTGCACCTGTTACACCCATAATGGATAAGATGAGGCCAGCAGTAATACCCAGAAACCAATGAATTTGAAATAAAATTTTTTTAAACATGGTCAAAAATGAAAATATGATGGAGATCTTGTAACGAAGTATAGCCGAAGATTGAGTAGATAATATGGATTTTGGAGATAATATTAATTTTCATTATCATTTGTCTTTAGCATAATAAAAAACCTCCATAAGGAGGCTTTTTATAAAATTAAAACTTACAAGGTTTTTGGTTCGCCTACAGCTTCTTTTAAATGCGTGCGAATTGTATTAAACGAGAAGTTTTTAGAATCCATGCGTTTAGGTAAAATATACGCACCTTGTTGTTCTTGGCCTTTTGGATCTTTTACTTTGAAATTAACCAAAATGAAATCAGGAGCATTGTACCATTCATAGATATTTTTCCATCCAATAGTACCCACGCCTTCTTGGTGGCCCATTTGTTGGCGCATCACAATACCATGAGGCTGTACACCTAAACGAATACCTTTGATTTCCTGTACTGGAAATTCATTCATTTTGCGTTTAACGTACCATTCTAATCCGTATTTACGACCTAGGTAGTAAAGTACTACAGCAACAATAGCAACCCAGCAAAAAACAGTAGAGTAGTTCTTAATAAAAATAAGACCTAAAATAGCTAGGGCTAAAACGACACCCATAATTGCCCAAATTTTTGTGCTGATTTTATTGGTGCTGCGCCAGATAAGAAGCTGTGCATTACGTTGTTCAGCTTCTGACACGTCATATGGAACAGGCTGAAGCGTATAAGCGTATAAAGTTTTCGCGGTCATAGTGCAAATAACAAATTGTAAACTGTTTTAAGTTTAGCACTAATTGGCATAAGTCAGGAAAGGATATTATGCCAATTTAATACTAAATTCCGAGGCAAATTTATAATGATGCAAGCTCACTGGCATCATTATCAAGATCATGACTTAGCCGTTGTTTTAACATACTAAATCGGTTCAATACACCAAGCATGAGCGAGAGCTGCTGTAAAATAATGAGTGATTTTTGGTCATCTTCATCATTTTGGCTTAAACGTTGACGTATCGTTTGGAGCATATTTTGTGCTGTAAGATCAGGCATTTCGTCTCTTAAGAGAGCTCCTTGGATATCATCTAGGGCTTGGTCTAATAGTTTAAGGACCGCTTGATCTTGAATGTTTTCTCGATGTGCTCCAAGTGCCGCGATATAACTTAAAAATGTATGGTTTAAACATAAAAATTCAAAAATATCGGACTTACGAGTCGGGTCAAAGTCTGGTTCAGTCGCTAACGTTGAAATAAGTGAAGCGACTTCAGCATCAGTATTATGTGCAGCTCGACGTACAATACGGTAATTCAACGCATGATTACGGCCTTCATGATATTGTTTGACGACTTCAGCTAAATAGTTACATTGGGCTTGTAGTGAGCGTCTGATGTTGCGAGGCAGACGTCTGAATTTCCAGTCAGGCCAAATAAATGTCACGCCAAACCAAGCTAAAGCACATCCCATTAAAGTATCTACAAATCTTGGAATCGCCGCAGCCATTGCTGAACCGTCTAGATTAAAGTTAATTAATGCCAAAATTGTGATGAAAGCAGTTGCTTGCGCATATTGTTTACTGCGTAATTCAAAAAACAAGACACCACTTAATATCAACATGAATAGCTGTCCTTCGGTTGAAGGAATTAAGAAGATAATCGCAAGGCCAACAATAATACCAACTAATGTTCCGACAATTCGTAAGCGTAAACGGCGCTTGGTCGCGTTAAAGTTGGGTTGGCTTACAAATAGAGCCGTAAGCATAATCCAGTAGCCATATTCAATATGGGTCATTTGAATAAAGACATATCCAATAAATAAAACAATCGATACACGAATCGCGTGGCGGAACAGCACAGATTCAGGAGTTAAGTTCTGTTTTATTCGGATGACAATATCATTCCATCCTTGCAAATCATCATCTTTAAGCTGGTTTTCGGCTTGTTTCACTTTATCCGATTGAATGTGTTGCTCTGTTTCTAAGTTGAGTAACTGGGAATCGATAGACTTTAAATTTTGGTATAAAGCGAAAAGAGCATTTACCCATAAAAGGTCATAATGCTGATCACGACGTAACTTCTCTAAAGAGAGGCGTAGGTTTTCAAAGCTTTGTTTAAACCTTTTATTATGGTTATAGGGTTTACGTTGCAAAATGCATTCATTTAACTCTTGGCAAGCTTTACCTTGAACTGCCAAAATTCGTTGGAATCTAAATAAAATATCACTATGCTGAAAAATTTTTGCTAATTTTTGATAGTCGATATGAGCAGAATCAGCTCGCTCGTGAATATCTTGAGCGACAAAATAATAATGTAAGCTTCGGCGCGTATCTTTTTGTCCACGGTCGCCTTTTAAGCGAGTCAATAACGCTGTTTTTAAGTCATTAAAAATCGTAATTAACTTACCGTTTTCTAATGACAGTTCGATCATACTTTGCTGATAGCTGGCAGCAGTCATATCCACATCAAACAAATTTGATTTTGCAAAAAGAAAATCGCCTAAAGATGCATAAGAGGCAGCCAGTTTGTCTTGTAGTTGTCGAACCGGAAAGAGTAAAAAACTAATAGTGGCAATTAAGCCATACCACGCAGCCCCTGCAACTAAAAGGGCAGGTTGGATATACCAGTGGTCAAAGAGGTGAACGCCTAGCATGGTGTAGACTGAAACAACCAAACAGCCATAAGAGATGGTTGCGTAACGACGTCCTAATGAACCTAGTAAAATCCAGCCAATACACGAAGCAATCAACCCTAAAGCAAAAGCCATTGGGTAGGGGAAAAGTAATTGTACAGAAGCTGCGGTAACGAAGAACCCAATATAAGTATAAATCAGGTTCATGATTCGCACTGAAAAGCGATCATCGATATCGCTTAAACCTGCTGCGACCACACCTAAAGTGAGTGGAATTGTTGCTAATTGATAGCCTAAAAAATAAGGCACGAAAGCAGTTCCTGAAAAGGCTATCAGCATTCGCACGTTATACATAAATGTTGTGTTGTAAGTCGCTCTTTTTAGGCGTTTAAACCAAGATTTCAAAGGAAGTCCTTGCTGATCAACCTGAGTGATAAAGGATTTGTGTATTTCTACACCAATGTTGCACAAATCATACGATAGACAGTGTAAGCTTGTCTGTATGCAAATGATTGAAAAATGAAATATCGTTATGTCTGAACAAACAGCCCAGCGTCAATACTCTATTGGCTGGATTATGTTGCTCGCTTTGCTTACGGCTTTAGGGCCATTATCCATCGATATGTACTTACCTGCTTTGCCTCAAATGGCACATGATTTTGGGGTAAGTACGCAAATGGTGGCAAATACACTGCCAGCTTACTTTTTTGGTTTAGCTGTTGGGCAATTGGTTTATGGTCCTCTAAGCGACCGTATTGGTAGAAAAAAACCACTTTATTTTGGCCTCGCACTTTACGCAGTCGCAAGCTTATTTTGCGTATTGGCGACAAATGAATGGGGCTTGATTGCTGCTCGTATTTTGCAAGCTTTAGGTGGCTGTGTGGGCGTGGTCATGGCTCGTGCAGCAATACGCGATAAACTCGATGTTCAAGGCTCGGCACAAGCTTTTTCAAGCATGATGATTGTAATGGGACTTGCACCAATTTTGGCACCTATGATTGGAGCATGGATTTTAATCTGGTTTCCTTGGCAAGCTATTTTTATTGCCCTTTCAGTTGTCGGCGTCATATGTTGGTTGTGTGTACATTTCTTCTTTAAAGAGACCTTAGCAACTGATAAAAGGCTTAAGCTTTCACCATATCAAGTAGTGACCCTCTATGGGGCTATTTTCAAAGATGCGAGTTTCCGCTTACCTATGTTTGCAGGCTGTTTAACAGGGGCGGCGCTATTTTGTTATATCAGCTCAGCACCTGCAGTTTTTATGGATCAGTATGGACTCAATCAGCAAGAGTTTGCTTACGTATTTGGATTAAATGCTTTTGGCATTATGTTGATGTCATCTTTAAATAAGCATTTAACATCACGTGTTGAAATCACTAGACGGTTAAAGGCGGGTTCGCTCGTCCAAGTGACTGGAGCCATTATCGTATTTATTGCGGGTTTAATTCCTGCAGCGCCTTTATGGCTCGTTATGTTAGGGCTGTTTTTAGCTATTTCAGGCATTGGTTTAACAGGACCAAATGCAATGGCGTTGGCAATGTCCAAACAAGGCGCTCGCGCAGGCACAGCGAGTGCCATTATGGGAAGTATGCAATTCGCTTGTGGCCTCTTGGGTGGAGTGCTGCTTAACTTCCTTATCTGGTCTGCATCGCTCAATATGGGTGTGATGATGGTGTTATTTACGCTGAGCGGTTTTATTGTTGTGTTAAAAGCGGCGCAACAGGTAAAAACCAAGCCATCCTCATCGTTTTAGAGAATGGCAACTTAGATTTTATTCGTCTAGAAAAACTGCGAAATTTTCAACAGGTTCTCTAGGTGTAATGAAGGTATTTACAATATGGTTAGGGTCAGCATGACCTAACGCAATTGCACATACCAGTTCTTCATCATCTGATGCACCCAAAATATCTAAAACAATAGGGTGAAAATGGTTCCAAGCTGCTTGTGGGCATGTATCTAAACCACGTCCCTTGGCAGCAACCATCACGTTTTGGATCATCATTGCAATATCCATTTTTGATCCAATTCCCATCGTTTTATTTACTGTAAAGAAAAGACCGACTGGTGCATCAAATAGTTTAAAGTTACGTAACTGCTGTTCGGCCATTTTTTCCTTTTCGCCTTTTTTAATTTCGAGTAGACCATAGAGGCCCCAACCATTTTCGCGGCGGCGATCAATAAAAGGCGATATCCATTTTTCAGGATAATAGGCAAAAGTTTCTTTATATTGTTCTGCAAGTTCCGGGTTTTTTGAAACTTCGATTTGGGCTGCGCAGACACGTTCAACCATTTCATCACGCTTGTTGCCTGTTATTACATAGACTTTCCATGGCTGAGTATTTGTTCCAGAAGGGGCTCGACTTGCGACTCGTAATATATCTTTAATGACTTCTGGCTCAATTGGTGTATTTAAAAAAGCGCGAACAGAATGTCGAGAAGTGATCGCTTCATCAACGAGACGAACTTGTTCCAGATTCATGAGTACTCCTATATCTTTTCATAAATATTTCATACTTTTTGAAGCTTAATTTCATGCTTTGAAAGTAGTTCATTTATAAGCAAAAAATATTAGAAAAGAGAAATTCTTACAGGTATGATAATTTAATTAATTTAGACATATTGTCTGATTAATCATAATTCGAATATGCCACTTTAGATTTAAATAGACAAAATAGTGTGATTTTGTCGGTTATAAAAATAAAAGCATAACAGTAAGTGGGTGAAAAATATTCAATTGAAAGAAAGGTATAATATGTTTAAAAACAGTGCAAAACGGATAGTTTTATATAAAATATGACCATTTTTTATATAAAATTTTAATGAAAAACATACACAAAACTTTAAATTTCTGCATAATACCGACTTTTTTACGCAGGTATGATTTCTCCATACTCATGTTAGGAATAGTGGCTGCATACAAAATCCTTTTACAAAAGGGATCTGAGTGCAGAAATGGAGAAATACACGAGGTATAGGAGCTTTACATGAGTCTACCACTCATCAACAAGCAGTTCATGAAACAAGGATTGGCGATTACCATTGCAACCATGAAAATGAACGTAACTCAAGCAGCTACTGAGCCACAAATAATACAACAGCTTAGTACAGGTCTAAACGCACTCTTCTTTGATCATGGAGAAAAGGGCGCAGATAGTCGCGTTATGGCGATGGCTCGTTACAGTCTTTGAAATTTATATCCAGTTTAGACATTTGCTCAAAAGTATATGTAAATATGCTTATTGGCTTAAATCCAGATTTTGTATAACTCGCTTAATTGATGGGAATCATTGGACGAGTTTATTTAGCGGTGGTCATTTGTTAGTTTCCAAGTTTGTAGCTGAGTCGATGCATACTGTTTTTCCAAAAGCGGAAAAGTTCAGTAGTGCAATGATATTATTTTATCTGAAGGTCGCGTTCTCTCATGCAACTTTCAAAGGCTTAGTGTTGGGCATGATGTTGCTTAAACTTGTGACGATAATTGCTATTCAATTGACATTCAAAGTTTTTTCTTGAATTTACTGAAAAGTCCCGGTTTTTAGGGGCTTTTTTGTTTATTGCAGTATTTTGGCATGTGCTCTTAGCACATTAGCAAGGAACGTAAGCGGACCGAGTATGAATGAACAACTCAATGCCACACTGATGTCGTGGGTAAAATTTTTTAATGACCCTTTATGGGACTTTTTGGTTATTTTCTTGCTGGCTGTAGGTATTTTTTATACGGTCTTAACAGGAGCTGTGCAAATTCGCATGTTCTTGCAAAGTATCCGAGTGATGAAAAGTAGTCGTACAGAAGGGGAAGATGAGCATGGTCTTACTCCTTTTCAGGCGTTTGTAACTGGCCTTGCGAGCCGTGTTGGGGTAGGTAATATTGCTGGTGTAGCAATTGCTATCGCAATTGGCGGTCCTGGTGCAGTTTTCTGGATGTGGGTAACGGCTGTTCTTGGTATGAGCTCTGCTTTTATTGAGTCTACGCTTGCTCAGCTATTTAAAGTTAGAGATAGTAAGAGTAAACAGTTCCGTGGTGGACCAGCCTACTATATTACTCAAGGTTTGCGCAGTAAAACCTTTGGTGTGGTCTTCGCACTTGCATTGATCTTTACCTACGGTTTCGTATTCAACTCAGTTCAAATCAATGCGATTGCTAATGCATCTTCACATGCTTGGGGTTGGGATAAAGCCAATGTTATTGCTCATTTAGGTGGTGTTGATCTAGAAATTTCATGGGTTGGTCTTGCGCTTGTTGTTATGGTTGCATTGGCAATTTTTGGTGGTATTAAGCGTATTGCTAAATTTGCAGAGATGTTTGTACCTTTAAAAGCAGGTCTTTACCTATCTGTTGCTCTCTATATTGCAATCAGTAACTATGCAATTTTGCCTGATATTTTAAAGCTGATTGTGACTGAAGCTTTCAATTTTAATTCTGCAGCAGGTGGTTTCTTTGGTGCGGCAGTGTCAATGGCAATGATGCAAGGGATTAAGCGTGGCTTGTTCTCTAACGAAGCTGGTATGGGTTCTGCACCAAATGCAGCGGCTGCATCTGATGTAAAACATCCTGTAAACCAAGGTTTGGTACAAATGCTCGGTGTATTTGTAGATACTTTCATTGTATGTACAAGTACAGCAATCATCATTTTGGTTTCTGGTGTTTACCAAGATGCAGGTTTTGTCGGTGTTGAGTTAACTCAACGTGCTTTAGAAACTCAAGTTGGGCATTGGGGATCGGACTTCCTTGCTGTTCTATTATTCTTGTTCTGTTATTCAGCTGTACTAGGTAACTATGCCTATGCAGAAGGTAATGTGCAGTTTATTAATAACAACCCGAAAGTCATGTTCATCTTCCGTATTTTTGTATTGGTGATGGTGTACTTCGGTGCAATTGGTAGTGTTCCGCTCGTTTGGTCTATGGCTGACTTGTTTATGGGTATCATGGCAACCATTAACTTGATAGCAATCGTACTATTAACGCCGATGGCACGTACATTGTTGAAAGATTACCGTGAACAATTGAAAAAAGGCATTAAAGAGCCTGAATTTAAAATTGATAAGTATCCAGAATTGAAGAAAAAAGTTGATTCAGATATCTGGTAAGTTACAAAAGGCCTCTTATAAATAAGGGGCCTTTTTCATAAGGGGGATAAATAAAATACTTGAGTCTAAATTTTAAACATGACAAATTAAATAAATTCAATACAGCTTTTCACGAAACTAGCAACTAAAATTGCAATCCAAACTTAAATCTCATAGTGCGAAGATGGGCCATGAAACAGCTTAAATTGTGGGTTCTCGGACTCTCTATGGTATTGGCGGGATGTCAAACCACCACACACTTGTCTGCTGCTCTAAAACCGCAAACAGCGGAGGCTTATGCTCGTTCTGTGGATCAGCCTTTTGCAAGAATCAAAAAACAGCAAAAACGACCTGTGGTTGCGCTCGTCTTGGGTAGTGGTGGAGCACGGGGTTATGCTCACATAGGGGTTATTGAGGTTTTAGAACAACACGGTATTCGACCAGATTTTATTGTAGGGACCAGTGCGGGTAGTATTGTTGGAGCACTTTATGCCAGTGGTAAAAGTCCTGCTGAATTGCGTAATACAGCATTAAAAATGAAAGCTGGCGATGTTCGTGACATTAGTATCGGATTAAAAGGTTTCTTTGATGGTAAAAAAGTAGAAAACTACGTTAACCAGCAAGTAAACAACATGCCACTCGAAAAAATGAAAATTCCAATGTATGTGGTTGCAACCGAATTAAAACATGGTACTAAAACCGTATTTAATTACGGCAATACGGGGCAAGCTGTTAGGGCTTCTGCTTCAATTCCGAGTATGTTTGTCCCTACCAAAATTGGTAAATCTGAATATGTCGATGGCGGGTTGGTGAGTCCTGTGCCAGTGGAAGTCGCACGAGATTTAGGGGCTGATGTGATTATTGCAGTTGATATTTTAGCTCAGCCTATTTACACAGAAACATCGAATGTCTGGGGACTGTTTAACCAGAATATTAATATTATGCAAGGTCGTCTAGCGGCAGAAGAATTACAATATGCGGATGTTGTTATTCAGCCAGATTTAAGAGAAAAAGCGCATATTTTTGATGTGAAAGGCCGTGAAGCCACCATGAAATCTGGTATCGATGCGGCCAATGCCAAACTTTCCGATATTCAGTTTGCTATTGATGAAAAAATAGCTGAACAGAATATGTCTACTGAAGGGTTAAGTGCACAAACTCAATAATTTTATGTTAATTATTTGAAAATTAATTAAAAAGCTTGAATAGGGCTTTTTTTATGGCAGTTTAAATCTTTAATTTTTGGAATAAAAATTTTTGTATATTAGAAACATGTTGGATATGCTGAAAACTCTGATGACCAATAGGTAATATTGATGTCATTGTTAAAAAATAATTGATTTGTAATGTATTGAGGCTGACTAGATAAATGATACAGCAACAGGTTGAAAATGGGTTTCCAACATTAGATGATGTTCATGCTGCCGCAGAGCGTTTAGAAGGTTTAGTCGTAAAAACTCCTTTTGTTTTCTCTGAAACCATTTCTAAAACCTTAGGGGCTGAGATGTGGCTGAAATTTGAAAACTTACAATTTACAGCTTCTTTTAAAGAACGAGGTGCACTGAATAAACTGTTGTGCTTATCTGACCAAGAAAAACAACATGGTGTTATTGCAGCTTCGGCAGGCAATCATGCCCAAGGCGTAGCGTATCATGCTCAGCGCACAGGGGTGACCGCGACCATTGTGATGCCTAAATCTACACCTAATGTAAAAGTGCAACGAGTGCGTGAATATGGCGCACGCGTTATTTTGCACGGACAAGACTTTTCAGAAGCAGCCGCTGAAATGCACCGGGTGGCACAAGAAGAATCTTTAACGATTATCCACCCATTTGACGATGCAGAAATTATTGCAGGTCAAGGAACTATTGCGCTTGAAATGCTTGCAGCTGTTCCTGATTTAGACATTTTGGTGGTGCCAATTGGTGGGGGTGGCCTAATTTCTGGTATTGCGATTGCTGCTAAAGCAATAAATCCCAAAATTAAAGTGATTGGGGTGCAATCGGTTGTATATCCAAGTATGGCAAAACTACTTTGTAATTATCAGCATGCTGTTTCAATGGGTTCTACAGTTGCAGAAGGTATTGCGGTAAAAACTCCGGGTGAGCTTACGACCCGAGTTGCTAAACAATATGTTGATGACATTGTAGTTGTTACTGAAGACATGATTGAAGAGGCAATTGCGCTGTTACTCAATATTGAGAAAACAGTATGTGAAGGGGCTGGTGCGACAGGTATTGCTGCCATTATGTCTCGTCCTGATCTATTTTTAGGTCATAAGCTTGGTGTAGTTCTGTCTGGTGGCAATATTGATACACGCGTTATGGTTTCTGTATTGCAACGTCATTTAACGCGTACAGGTCGTATGGTTCGTATTCGCGTTGAATTACCAGATAATCCAGGTGCTTTAGCGCGTTTAACAGCAATCATTGCTGAGCAAGGCGGTAATATTTATGAATTGCGTCATGAGCGCTTTGCAGCAACCAGCCGTGCCAAAGAAAGCGCCGTGAGTGTTGATGTTGAGCTTAAAAGCGCTTCAGACCTAGATTTGCTCATTCAGGCAATGCAGTTGGAAGGTTATATTGTCCGTAAAGAAGAGATTTAATCTCTGATATTGCTGTGTTATAAAAGCCGTATATGGCTCTATCGAGAGTCATATACAAGGTAATTTAAATGGATTAAATTGCCAAAAAGGGATGAATTTACAAAAAAACGATCAAATCCTTCAATGAAACGGAAAAAACTGACAATTCTCTAAACTTTGCCCTTCACAATTTTAAGGTTTAGGTTTTAGTATTCCTTCCATTGTAAATTTGAAGAAATATAAGGATATCCACGCTCAATGTTCAAATCATTCTTTCCATCACCACGGTATTTTTTTATATCTGTAGTTATTTGGCTCGCGCTAAATATGGTGCTCTGGTATACGGGGGGAGATCACTGGGGAGAGTATTTAGGCTTTCCTCATGGTTATGCAGATGCTGAGTTGCCTATTGGGGTAAGCCGTTTTTGGTCACCTGCATTTTTATGGTTCTATCTCTGGTTTTTAGTCTCTACTGCTCTTTTTGCTGGCTTTTGGAAAGTTATTTCTCATAATCCATGGCAGCGTTGGTCTATATGGGGGTCGGCATTTATTTTATTTAACATCTGGTTTAGCGTTCAGGTCAGTGTTGCGATTAATGCATGGTATGTACCATTTTGGGATTTAATTCAAAAAATGCTTTCGAGTGGCGGGGGAAATGTTTCGGCACTCTATAGTGAGACAATGGTCTTTCTTTATATTGCTATGGTTGCTGTGACTCTTGCTGTAATTAATGCTTTTTTCACAAGCCACTATGTATTCCGTTGGCGTACAGCAATGAATGAATACTACACAGAACATTGGGAACAACTGCGTCATGTTGAAGGTGCTTCGCAGCGTGTGCAAGAAGATACCATGCGCTTTGCAACAATTTTGGAAGATTTAGGGGTAGAGTTAGTAAAAGCAGTTATTACATTGATTGCGTTTTTACCTATTTTATTTCAGCTGTCTAAACATGTTTCCATTTTACCTATTGTTGGTGAGTTAAATCACTCTTTAGTATGGGCCGCAATAGTGTGGTCAATTTTCGGAACTGTTCTATTAATGGTAGTAGGGATTAAGTTGCCAGGTTTGCAATTTAACAATCAGAAAGTAGAAGCTGCTTATCGTAAAGAACTTGTCTATGGTGAAGACCATGCTGATCGCGCACAACCTGCTACCTTGCGTGAGTTATTTAGTAATGTACGTAAAAATTATTTCAGACTTTACTTCCATTATGCCTATTTTAATATGACAGCGATTTGGTATGGCCAACTTGATGTTTTATATAACTTGGTTGTCCTTTTCCCATCAATTGCTGCTGGTAAGCTCACATTAGGTTTGATTCAACAAATTGCAAATGTATTTGGGCGTGTACGTGAATCCTTCCAATACTTAATTAGTTCCTGGAAAACGATTATTGAACTGCTTTCAATTTATAAACGTTTAAAAGCTTTTGAGTCGATACTACATAAATAAATGAAAACCCGCGAAAGCGGGTTTTTTTATAAGCATTGGATTAATGGGTTGTATTATAAAAATTAAGGATAGGTCCTACTAAAGACTGTTGAGATTTATCTAAGGTGACTTGAATCTCTTTATAGTTAAAAGTGTCTTCATCATCATATTTAGCTATACCATGCGTTTTATTGTTCACTTGTGGAATTTGATAACTAAAAAAAGCCACTTTCTTAGAAGGGTGAACAATATTGATCAGTTTTTTAGGATCTTTATAGCCACCGAATTCATTTTCAAGACTTTCTTTTAACAGCTCGGGAAAGTAAAGCGTTGCATTTGGTAGTCCGCAACCAACACAAAATGAAGAATCATAGAGTTCTATTGCTTGTTTTTGATCTGTACTCATTATTAGAGCAAAACCAGTCCCGTTAGCACCTGCACTTGCTT
Organism: Acinetobacter sp. AYS6; assembly: GCF_025630795.1. Lineage (NCBI taxonomy): Bacteria > Pseudomonadati > Pseudomonadota > Gammaproteobacteria > Moraxellales > Moraxellaceae > Acinetobacter > Acinetobacter sp. AYS6. The sequence continues at coordinate 107,072 of NZ_JAOTNV010000009.1, read as the reverse complement.
GCACATCTTGCCAATTTCTTGGAACGAGCACTAAACCTGTTTCAGGTAATGCAAGAAGCTTGAGTTGCTTGGCATATTGAGCATCGAGTTTAAAATTAAAACGACAACTTTTAGGTGTACAGGTTTCAAAGTCTTTAAGTAAACCATTCTCTGTTGGGCTTTGTGCTGTAACACCATAAAACGGGACTGTAACGCCGTTTAAAAACTTTGCCTCTCCTAGAGCGTAGAATTGATTATCTGCTTTGCGGGTTGCAGCAGAGCTATAAAACTTTGGGAAATGGGGAGTAAAGCTTTTTACTTCTGCATAAGCAGTTGAAGTTAGACTGATCAATGCTGTGCATAATAGAAAATTTAATTTTTTCATTTTTAGAAAGTAATCAATTTAAATCTTATATAAATCTAACATATTCTTTTAAACTGTAAGGTAATTCAAAATTTAAAACTGTTTTAACTTCATAATAAAACAGACCAGCAGAGACTTGAAAAAATGAAAAAAATCCTTTCAATTTGCTGTTTATCAGTCATCAGTTCTTATGGTTTTGCTCAAGACATAAAAGGTATTTCATTTTCACACCAAGAATGGGAAATCTCTTGTAGCAATACCGGCACATGTAAAGCCGCAGGCTATCAAAATGAAGAAAATGGCGATAATCCAGCATCGCTTTTATTGGTACGTAAAGCAGGGCCAAAACAAGCTGTGCAAGCTGAATTTGCTTTATCAGACTATGAGCAAAGTTTGCCAGCCAATCAGCTTAAAAATATTCATTTTTATGTAAATAGCAAAGATTTAGGGGCTGTGAGTATCGATGGGAATGATTTGCCATTGATGGGGAAATTGAATAATTCACAAGTCAACGCTGTACTACAACAGTCTAAACAGAAACCTGAAATTGTATTTAAAAATGCTCAGCATGAATGGAAAATTTCCGATGCAGGAATGACCGCTGTGCTATTAAAAATGGATGATTTTCAGAAGCGTATTGGGACTGTTGGTGCTTTAGTTAAAAAGGGCAATGCCAATGAAGCTAAAGTACTTATGTCTGAGCCAAAACTACTTGTTAAACGCATTAAAACTACAGCTAAATCTTATTTAACGCTACAACCGAAAAGCAAGCAGTATCAAGCAATACACCGTAGCTTGATGGAAGCTAATCCGAATCCTAAAGAAGACTTTTGTGAAGGAATTTATGGTGGTAATAGTGATGGAGCTGAACCACAAGAAATTGAGCTATATAAACTAACCAATAAGAAAGTTTTGGCGACTACATTGTGTTGGAGAGGGGCTTATAACGAAGGATATGGGGCATGGATACTCGATGAGTCTTTGACTGGTAAAGCAACGTTTGTGACAGAAACAGCTTCTGATTTCGATAGCGGTATTATCAGTAGTGCTCAAAAAGGAAGAGGCATAGGCGATTGCTGGGCAAGTGAAGAATGGGTTTGGGACGGCAAGAGTTTTGTACACACAAAAGATATGTGGACAGGGATGTGCAAAGGCTTGGCAGCAGGTGGGGTGTGGGAGCTTGATCGAATTGAAGCTATTGTAAAATAATGCATTGAATATATAAGAATAGTGTAAGGAAATAAGATTTTGAATTATAAAATTAATTTAATAATGGTTGCTTTAGCAGGTGTATTAAGTTGTTCGGCTATATCCGTTTTTGCTGCGCCATTACAAATTCTGGAATTTAAGAAAGGGCAACTGAGTTCAATAGAACAAAGTCAACTTTGTAAACAAATAAAAGATTTATGCCAGCAAGGCGCGCAATGGCGTAGCTTAAAAACTCCAGACCAAAATTTATGGATGTTATCGAGCCGTAATGATATCGCACAGTTTAAAGCTACATCTACAGGTTTTAAATTAGTCAGGAAATGGAATATTGTGACAACAGGCAGCGAGGATGGCTTTCATAAACAATATATATTTCCTAAGCTTTTTCCACTCACTCAACAGCGTTATGCAATTGCTGTAATCGATTCATTTTCTGAAATGTACTCAGGAGGCGGTGCGAATATTGAGCGTGCTAGTTTTTATGAGTTAACAGATTCTGGAACGACACATCAATTTATTGCGAAATATCCATTTAGTTTTAGTCGGATGATCAGAGCTTGTTTTTCTGAGCAAGATTATGAAAGTTCTCAAGGCAAATGCCATGATGAAGATAGTCTCAGTCTAGATATTCGTCCGATTAAACCTATGTTGTGGCAATTTCGCTATCGTTATAGTTTAAGCGTATCACCTGTCTCGGATTCAGGTGAAAAATCTTATCAGGGCAGTAGAAACTTAGATATTGATTTAAATAAAGCGCCAGAACAGCCAAATATTCCAGAAGCATGGAATTATGCCGGAATGGGCTAATTATTAAAGTAATTATTAAATTTGAAGAAATAGACGATTTACAGAGTCATAACAGGTAACACCACTAGCTCTGTGATACAAAGAACAGATTGTTTATTGGAGCTAGACCCATGTCACGTCAAGTTTATGCGATTGCCCGCCGTAAGTTTTCACATTTGAGCCGTTCAGTTTGTATGGCAGTTGCTGTACTGGGTACAACACAAATTGCGATGGCGGGTCCAACGGTTGATCAGCTCAGTGATTGTCTTGTTAAAGCGACAACGGCTTCAGACAAGACCACGGTGCTTCAATGGACATTTACGGCTTTAGCTGCCCATCCCGATTTAAAAGCATTTAGTAATGTAACGCCTGAGCAAAAAGATCAGTTAGATCAAAAACTGGCGCAGGTTTTACAGCGTGTGATTGTGGAGCAATGTTCTACCCAAACTAAAGCTGTGATTCAGGCTGAAGGTGTGAAGGCAGTTGGGGAGGCTTTCCAGCAGTTAGGTCAAAGTGCGGGTGAAGATATTGTTAAAGACCCCGCAGTTAAACAGCAGTTGCAAGGCACATTACGCTATATCGACTTAAATAAATTGGTGACAACGTTTTTAACGCCAGAGATTTGGAATAAGTTGGGAATTACAAGATAAAAAATCTAGTTTTCTATTTTAGTAATAAAGCCTGCTATCTAAGAGCAGGCTTTATTGTATTTGGGATAAAGTGATTTATTTAGATTGTAATTGTAGCGCCTAAGACTTTCACGAATTGTGCTAACCAAGCTGGATGTGCAGGCCAAGCTGGGGCAGTCACCAAATGTCCATCTGTAACTGCTTCAGTTACAGTAATATCTGCGTATTGTCCACCTGCCAATTTTACTTCGGCAGCACATGCTGGATAAGCTGAGCAGAGGCGACCTTGTAATACATCTGCCGCTGCGAGTAACTGAGCGCCATGGCATACGGCTGCAATTGGTTTTTTCACTCGATCAAACTCACGCACAATTTCGACAACACGGTCATTCATGCGCAAATACTCTGGTGCACGGCCACCCGGAATAACTAGACCTACATAGTTTTCAGTATTAACGGCATCAAAATCAAAGTTAATGGCGAAGTTGTGGCCACGTTTTTCGCTATAAGTTTGTTCACCTTCAAAATCATGAATAGCTGTCGCAATATGGTCGCCGTTCTTTTTATTTGGGCAAACAGCATGCACGGTATAACCTAAACCAGTTAAGAACTGAAAAGGAACCATGGTTTCATAGTCTTCCGCATAGTCACCGACCAACATTAAAATATTTTTAGACATGATTTAACTCTCTTTTTAAAATATAAGTTAGCTCAATTTTTAATTTAAGTTAGCACAGTCGGTATGCGATTTTTTAGTAAAAAGCGCATTCTTTAGTCGAAGAATAATTCATAGGTGATATAAAAAAGCCCCGATAAATCGAGGCTTTTTGTTGAGTTGACTAATGAAATTAACCAATCAATTTTTTCATTAATTCATTTACTTGAGCAGGGTTGGCTTTACCCTTAGAAGCTTTCATGACTTGACCTACAAGACCGTTAAAGGCTTTTTCTTTACCAGACTTGTACTCTTCAACCATTTTCTCATTGGCTGTAAGCACTTCTTTAATGATTGCTTCAATCGCACCAGTATCAGTTTCTTGCTTTAAGCCTTTTTCCGCAATAATGTCATCGGCAGATTTACCTTCCGATTCCCACATAAAGCCAAAGACTTGTTTTGCAATCTTACCGCTAATGGTGTTGTCAACAATACGTGCAATCATTCCACCTAGCTGTTCAGCAGAAACAGGCGAGTCAGCCAAATCTAGATTAGCTTTGTTTAACGCAGCTGAGAATTCGCCCATCACCCAGTTTGCAGATACTTTACCTTGTGTAGCGCCGCCCGCAGCAGCCACAACAGCTTCATAGAAGTCCGCCATTTCGCGTGAGAGTGTAAGTACATGTGCATCGTACTCAGTTACACCAAAGTCTGCGATAAAGCGTGCACGGCGTGCAGCAGGTAGCTCTGGAAGTGCAGCACGAGCTGATTCAATTTGCTCATCTGCAATAATCACGGGTAACAAGTCTGGATCTGGGAAGTAGCGGTAATCGTTCGCTTCTTCTTTCGAACGCATTGAACGTGTTTCCATTTTGTTTGGATCGAACAAACGTGTTTCTTGGTCGATGCTTCCGCCGTATTCCAAAATTTCCATTTGGCGTTCAATTTCAACATTGATTGCTTGTTCAATGAAACGGAATGAGTTGAGGTTTTTAAGCTCACAGCGCGTACCAAACGGTTGACCCGGACGACGTAAAGACACGTTACAGTCTGCACGGAATGAACCTTCAGCCATGTTGCCGTCAGAAATACCTAACCAACGCACAAGTGTGTGAATTGATTTGATATATGCCACTGCTTCTTCAACCGAACGCATGTCAGGTTCAGAAACGATTTCAAGCAAAGGTGTACCAGCACGGTTTAAGTCAATGCCAGACATGCCATCAAATTGGTCATGAATCGATTTACCTGCATCTTCTTCAAGGTGAGCACGAGTTACACCAATACGTTTAGTCGTACCATCCTCAAGCTGGATATCAATGTGGCCTAAACCAACAATTGGGTTATCCATTTGACTAATTTGATAGCCCTTTGGAGAGTCAGGGTAGAAGTAGTTTTTACGTGCAAACACAGATGCTTGGTCGATGTAAGCATCGATTCCAAGACCGAAACGAATTGCAAGATCAACTACTTTTTCATTTAAAACAGGCAATACACCCGGCATAGCCAAGTCTACAAGGCTTGCTTGCGTGTTGGGGTCTTGACCAAATTCAGTCGATGAACCAGAGAAAATTTTAGAATTGGTTGCAAGCTGAGTATGAATCTCGATACCAATAACGACTTCCCAACCGTCAATCAATTTCAACTTTTGAGCTTCAGCCATTATGCATTCTCCTCAGCAATTGCCGCACGTTTGGTATGCCAGTCAGTGTTTTGTTGGTATTGATGAACAATCGACAATAATTGTGACTCTGACCAGTAGTTACCAATCAACTGTAAGCCTACAGGTAAGCTGTCTTTATCAAAACCAACAGGAGCATTAATCGCTGGTAAGCCTGCTAAGTTCACTGCAAGTGTATAGATATCACCTAAATACATTTCAGTTGGACTTAAGTTTGCACCAATTTTATAAGCTGTCGTTGGTGCAGAAGGAGCCGCGATCACATCTACATTTTCAAATGCTTTTAAGAAGTCCTGTTGAATTAAGCGACGTACTTTTTGTGCTTTTACATAGTAAGCATCGTAATAACCTGCAGAAAGCGCGTATGTACCAATAAGGATACGACGTTGAACTTCAGGGCCAAAGCCTTCTGAACGAGAACGCTTATAAAGATCCATCAAGTCGGCTGGGTTTTCACAGCGGTAGCCATAACGAACACCGTCATAACGAGACAAGTTAGAAGATGCTTCTGCTGGCGCAATCAGGTAATACGTCGGTACATAAGCTTCAGTCATGTTGAGATCGATCTCAACAAGCGTTGCACCCATTTCTTCAAGCTTTTTCAAAGATTCTTCAACACGAGCTTTTACGTCTGCATCTAAGCCTGCAACGTTAAAGTACTGTTTAGGAATACCAATACGTAAGCCTTTTACAGATGTGCCATTTAAGTTCGCAACGTAGTCATCAACTTCTTTTTTAACCGAAGTCGAGTCTTTTGCATCATGACCAGCAATTACATTCATCAGGTAAGCACAGTCTTCAGCAGAGCGTGCCATTGGACCTGCTTGGTCTAAAGATGAGGCATAAGCAATGATCCCGAAACGAGATACACGACCATAGGTTGGTTTTAAGCCTGTTAAGCCACAGAAAGAAGCAGGTTGGCGAATTGAACCACCTGTATCTGTACCCGTAGCGAAAGGCGCTAAGTCAGCCGCTACAGCCGCAGCAGAACCACCTGATGAACCACCAGGAACGTGGTCAAGTGCCCATGGGTTGCTAGTTGCTCCAACATATGAGCTTTCTGAAGTTGAGCCCATCGCAAACTCGTCCATGTTCACTTTACCTAAAGTGACAAGACCAACTGCTTTAGTTTTTTCAACGACAGTTGCATCGTAAGGAGAGATGAAGTTGTCTAGAATTTTTGAACCAGCAGTTGTTTTAATGCCTTTGGTACAAAAGATATCTTTATGAGCAAGTGGAATACCCGTTAGAGCAGTTGCATTACCTGCTTTTAAAGCAGCATCGGCAGCATCAGCTTCCGCGAGCGCCTGTTCAGGTGTAACCGTCACATAGCTTTTTACCAGTGGGTCAATTTTAGCAATACGTTGCAAATAATGTTCAGTCAGTTCGCGAGATGAAAACTTCGCTTGGCTTAAGCCCTCAGCAAGTTCACGAATTGATAAGCGATGTAAATCAGTCATGAGTAAAATTTCTTTACATTCAAAATAGGGAAGATGGGTTAATTGAGTAAAAGTTATTCAATCACGCGAGGAACAAGATACAAACCATCTTGAGTTGCAGGTGCAACTGCTTGGTATTCATCTCGATGATTGCTTTCCGTTACCACATCAGCACGTAAAGGTTGAGGATTGTCAAAAGGACTTTTCAAAGGTTCTACGCCTTCCGTATCAATGCCTTTTAAGGTTTCCATCATGCCTAAAATTTTATTTAGACTTTGAGCATATTCAGCAGATTGCGTATCATTGAGCGACAATCGAGCAAGATTGGCGATTGCTGAAACTGTTTGTGCATTTAAATCTGCTGAATGCTGTGCATCCGATGTAGACATAACATCACCTAATCAGTATTAAAAATTTTCAAAATATCGTGCGTTATAATAAGCGATTGACTTGTTCAAATCATCACATTTAGTTTAAAGTTGCCACCTTGCATCCACATGAAAGTTTAACTGAGAACGAACCGTGATTCTAAAACGACTAATTGGCTTGTTTTCGCCGGATCTAGCCATTGATTTAGGTACAGCAAATACACTTATTTATGCACCAGGCCGCGGCATTATATTAAATGAACCAACAGTTGTGGCAATTCGTCACAGTGGTTCACAAAAAATTGTTGCTGCTGTAGGTCTAGATGCTAAGCAAATGCTGGGCCGTACGCCTGCGAATATTTCTGCAATTCGTCCAATGAAAGACGGTGTAATTGCGGATTTTGAAGTGACTGAAACCATGTTGAATCAGTTTATTGGTAAAGTTCACGAAAAACGTTTGTTCCCACCTGCACCTCGTGTAGTTGTATGTGTACCATGTAAATCAACTTTGGTCGAGCGTCGTGCGATTCGCGAAGCAGTATTTAATGCTGGTGCCCGTGATGTTCGTCTCATTGAAGAACCTATGGCTGCTGCAATTGGCGCAGGTATGCCAGTTGAACAAGCATGTGGTTCTATGGTTGTGGATGTTGGTGGTGGTACAACTGAAATTGCAATTATTTCATTGCAAGGTTGTGTCTATGCTGACTCTTTACGCATCGGGGGCGATGTTTTTGATGAGCAAATCATCAATTATGTTCGTAAAGCTCACGGTTGTGTAATTGGTGAAACCACTGCTGAAATTATTAAAAAAGAAGTAGGTATGGCTGTTTCTGATGGCACAACATTAGAAATTGAAGTACGCGGTCGTAATCTTGCAGAAGGTGTGCCTCGCGCAATTACTGTAACTTCTGACGAAATTACTCAAGCAATCTCTGATCCATTACAAAATATTGTAAGCGCAGTAAAATCTGCACTTGAGCAAACTCCTCCAGAACTTTCTTCTGATATTGCCGAGCGCGGTATTGTGTTGACAGGTGGTGGTGCATTACTTCGTAATCTCGATAAATTGTTAGCTCAAGAAACTGGTTTACCAGTTGTGGTTGCTGAAGATCCTCTTACTTGTGTAACTCGCGGTGGCGGTAAAGTATTGGAATTCTTCGACAACCCGAACCATGACATGCTTTTCGTCGGTTAAGTTTAAGGATTAGGCGGTGCAACCGAATATTTTTTCAAGACAGCCGCCATCTTTCCGCTCGTTCATTATTGCGGTCATTACATGCTTGGTTGTGCTATTCTTTGATTGGCGCATGCCCTATGTAATTCAGCCAGCAAGGGATGTCCTGTACGCTGCATATAACCCAATTTATGCATTGGCCAGTTATCCAGTACTGTCGAGAGAATGGCTGAATCAACAAACAAAATCTGAAGCACAACTGCGTCGTGAAAATACTGCGATGCAGGCTGAGCTTTTACAAGCTCAGGTTCGTTTACAGAAGCTTTCTGAACTGTCAGCTGAAAACACCCGTTTGCGAGGTCTTCTTGATACTCCATTAATTATTGATGGACGTATGGAGATTGCCGAAGTGATTGGGACAGATGCAGACCCATTGCGTCATATCATCATTGTTAACCGTGGTTCTATGGACCATTTAAAGGTCGGTCAAACGGTTCTGGATGATAAGGGGATTATGGGACAGATCATTAATGTATATCCTCATAGCTCACGTGTAATGTTGTTATCAGATAAAGAACATTCACTTTCGGTACGTCTTGAACGCACTGGAATGCGAGCGATTGTGTCTGGTACTGGTGATTTGGGCCGTTTAAAAATGGAATATGTGCCGACCAGTGCAAATATTCAAGTGGGTGATAAAGTGTTTAGCTCAGGATTGGGTGAACATTTCCCAGCAGGGTATGCAGTGGGTACAGTTGCTAAAATAAGACGTCATAATTCAGGCGAGTTTGCAGAAATTGATGTGACACCAGCCGCGCAACTAGCAACAGGGCACCATGTCGTTATACTTTTCTCAGAGTCATTAGCGAAGGAGCAGCCATATGCCGATCGCTAAACTGAAACGAGAAAAGCGCCAAGATCCATTATGGGGAATAATTATCTCTGTAATTGTAGGCTCGGTGCTCATGGTTTACCCGCTATCCTACGATATTTCAGGTTGGCGCCCATTATTCATGTTGATGATTATGCTGTTTTGGGTGGTATGTCAGCCAACATGGTGTGGGGTCTGGTTTGCATTTGGAATGGGGATTTTTACAGACTTATTGCTTGATGCTCCTTTAGGTCTCAATGCCTTAAGTTTTGTAATTATGACTTTCCTTACCCGATTTTTAATTCGGGAGCGCCGTATTTTAACCTTTGGTAATTTATGGACAATTGCAACGCTGGTCATTATTGCTCATTTAGCGTTTATGTGGGTAACCCAGACCATGGGTGGAATTCATTTTTCGATTGCTAGACATTGGCAACCATTGATGACAAGTATCATCACGTGGCCAATCGTCTATTATTGTTTGGCAAAATGGCGCATATAGTTTTAGCATCTAGCTCTCCTCGTCGGAAGGAGTTGTTACAACAGCTAGGCTTGGATTTTGAAATCTATAGCCCGGATATTGATGAGTCTGTTCATAAGAATGAGCTGGTTCATCACTATGTTGAACGGTTGGCTAGAGAAAAAGCGCAAACTGTACTGACGCTTTTTCCAGAAGCAATTGTTATTGCTGCCGATACAAGTCTTGGGCTTGATGGTCAAATTATTGGTAAGCCTGAATCAAAGAGCCATGCTTTTGAGATATGGAAACAATTGTCTGGACGTTGGCATGATGTGTTTTCTGGACTATGTATTGCTACGCAGCAACAAATGTTAAGTCAGGTGGTACAAACACAAGTCGAATTCCAGCATCTGACTGCACAAGATATGGAAGATTATTGGATTACAGGGGAGCCTATTGGGAAAGCCGGTGGATATGCAATTCAAGGAATTGCTTCTCAATATATTCCCCAAATTCAAGGAAGTTATAGTAATGTGGTAGGACTTCCTTTATACGAATTTGCACAGTTATTCAAAAGAGTAAAGACATAAGAGGTTGTTATCATTCTTAATTGAATAGCATTGTCGATAAACACTAGGCAAAGTTAACAGCTTCTCTGACTCTTTAATAAAAATTTTATAACGCTTTGAGTTTATGTATGTCAGAAGAATTACTTATTAATGTCACGCCTATGGAGTGTCGGGTGGCATTAATCGAAAACGGAACTGTTAATGAGCTGTATGTCGAACGTACAGTCAAACGTGGTCTAGTCGGCAATATTTACAAGGGTAAAGTCGTGCGGGTGCTTCCGGGCATGCAAGCTGCCTTTGTTGATATTGGTTTGTCTCGAACAGCCTTTTTACATATCAATGATATGGTTTGGCCTCGGTCACAGCCTACCCCAAATGTTTTTGAACTCTTACACCCTGGGCAAACGCTTACTGTCCAAGTAATGAAAGATATGTTGGGGACGAAAGGGGCTCGTCTGAGTACTGATCTTTCAATCCCTTCTCGTTATCTGGTTTTAATGCCATATGGTAATCATATTGGTGTATCTCAGCGTATTGAGTCTGAAGAAGAACGAGAGCGACTACGTAATATTATCGAAGGGATTCAATCTGAACATAATTTGCCGGGTAGCGTGATTGTACGTACAGCTGCCGAAGGTGTAGATGAGGCAGAAATTGCACAGGATATGTGCTATCTGAGTAAATTATGGGAATACATCCAACGAAAACAAATAGATGTTGCTGTTCCTTCCTTAATTTTTGAAGAGCTACCATTACCTCAACGTATTATTCGAGATTTGGCTAGTGATGAAACTGCAAAGATCTATGTCGATTCGAGAGAAATTCACGCCAAGCTTCTTGAGTTTGTTGAAGAATTTGTTCCGAATATGCAGAGTCGACTCATTCATTATCCAGGTGAACGACCACTATTTGATCTTTATAATGTCGAAGAAGATATTCAAAAAGCTTTACAAACCCGCGTAGCTTTGAAGTCAGGCGGCTATCTGATGATCGATCAGACTGAAGCCATGACAACGATTGATGTTAATACGGGGTCATATGTAGGTGGTCGTAGTCTTGAGGACACGGTTTTTAAAACCAATATGGAAGCGACTCAAGTTATCGCGCGTCAACTTAGACTGCGTAATTTGGGTGGTATTCTCATTATTGATTTTATTGACATGCAAGAGGCAATTCACCGTGAAGAGGTGATGCGTCAGTTCGAAAAAATGCTTGAGCGTGATCACGCCAAAACTAAGATTACTCAGGTTTCAGAACTTGGTCTGGTCGAAATGACGCGCAAACGAACACGTGAATCGTTAGAACATTTGTTATGTGAGTCGTGTCCAACCTGTCAAGGACGTGGTTTTGTCAAAACAGCAGAGACAGTGTGTTACGAAATATTTCGTGAGATATTACGATATACCCGTGCATTTGAGTCAACGAGTGGCTTTACTGTTGTTGCTCATCCTTCTGTGATTGACCGATTATTAACAGCAGAAGCGCCCGCAGTGGCAGATTTAGAGCATTTCATCAAACGTGTAATTAAATTTCAGGTCGAAAATTTATATACGCAAGAGCAATACGATATCATTTTAAGTTAAAGTTGTAACAAGATATCGCTTAATCCTTGTTACAACTGAAATTTTACTTTCATTCATGAATTTTAAATACTACTTACATACAGTAGCCGTAGACGTTCTCCCTATTTAACGTCTTAGCAAACAATAAGAGGTATAACCCATGAATGTAAGTGAAAACTTAATTAGCAACGGTCTTAAACATGTTTTAGAAAGTACGCCAGTAAATAGCTGCTATATGTTGAATGACCAAGGTAAAGAAGTACCGATCACAACTGCAATGATTCGTTCAGTATGTCATCAGTTGCTTAACCAGTGCCGCACAATTAAAAAATAAGGGGCCAATTCAAAGCCCCTTAATTTTTCTAACTTGCTGAATGATGTTTCAGCTGCTTCTCTGCAATAATTTCTTCAAAACGTTGAATCTCATCTTCTAAGTGAGTTAAAAGGTTTTGCATTTTTGGCAAAGCATTTCGACAAGCTGTTAATCCAACTTCAAGCTTATCTAAATAACTCGTCATGGTAATATTTAGAGCTTGTCCATCCATGACAATGGAAGCAGGGTAGAGAGCATCTAATTTCGCGCCATTCCAATAAAGCGGCTCACGTGGTCCTGGGACATTGGAAATGACTAAATTGAACGCTTGGCGCTTAGGAAGCATTCCTGACATGATGTTTAATCCTGCCGGACCATAAACAACTGCACTATAGTTTAAAATTTCATTTGCAGTCATACGGCTAAAGCGTTGCTTTGAATTCTGCATGCTGCGACGAATAATTTCTAGACGTTCTAATGGTTGGTCTTTATGAGTCCCTAGATTTGCCAAAATCATTGTAATCCGGTTACTCATGTCAGAATCATCTGTACGTAATGAAGCTGGTACCATGGCAATAAGTGGCTTTTTAGGTAAGCTATTTTGACTAATCAAATATTCACGTAAAGCTCCAGAACATACAGCCAGCACAACATCGTTAATTGTGACACCTAATGCCTTTGAGATTTTTCTAAGGCGGCTCAATTCAAATGATTGGGCAGCAAAGCGACGTGAAGCACTTACTCTTTGGTTCAATATCGAAATTGGCGCCTGAAAGGTAGAAACATAATCAGGATTTTTACCCATTTCTTTAAATATAGTCTGAGATAGCTCTTGCATCACTTTAGGAGCTATATCGAGTTGAGATTTAATACCACCTAAAATACTCTTAATTTTGCTTGTACTTGGAGTAGGTACTTTTAGGCGTTTAGTTCTTTTGCTCTCAACACACCATAGAGGAACCACGTGTTTCTCTTCAGGTGTTTTTGATAGGGATTTCTCGATCAAACGCATACCCGCAACGCCATCGACCATTGCATGATGGATTTTAAAATACATGGCAAAACGATTGCCTTCGATTCCTTCAATAATGTCACATGTCCAAAGTGGCTTTGCGCGATCAATTAATGAGCTATGCTGCTGTGAAATATAAACCAGTAGTTCACGAATACGGCCCGGATGAGGCAAAGCAATGTGACGAAAGTGATGATCGATATCGAACTCTTCATCTTCATCCCAAAATAAGCCATTTAAACGGTTATTGAACGGAGGAATAGGAATGCTTTTTGAGCGTTTAATATCTTCTACTAAATCATGTACAAAAGTTTCAGGTGCATTTTCTGGAATTTCAAATAAAAATAATCCACCGACATGCATGGGTTGCTGTCTTTTTTCAAGTGACAGAAAAATGAAATCAATTGGGTGTAATGGACGCATAAATCATTGTGCCTCATGCATTTTTCTAAGAAGCCCTTATCTGAGCTCTTATTAGAATTATAGAACCGTAAAATTAAGTATATAGCGTTTAGAGTAGATAAAATATGACTTTGTGTACGGAACATGACATAAAAAAAACCACTGATTTAGCAGTGGTTTTTTGATAACAAATTACTTTTTCATATTACCTGCGTGTAATCCACATTCTTTTTGAGTCGCTTCTTCCCACCACCAGCGTCCTTCACGTTCATGTTGGTTCGGTAATACAGCACGTGTACATGGTTCACAGCCAATAGAAACAAAACCACGTTCGTGAAGAGGGTTATATGGAATCTCCATCATACGGATGTAGCTCCATACTTCAGCACTTGTCCAGTTTGCTAGAGGATTATATTTAATGAGCTGCTTACCTGGACCTGAGAAACCCGCATCTGCTTGTACTACTGGAATTTCTGTACGTGTACCAGGGCTTTGATCTTTACGTTGACCCGTAATCCAGCCATCTAAAGTCGCAAGTTTTTTACGTAAAGGCTGAACTTTTCGGATACCACAACATTCTTGGTGACCATCTGTAAAAAAGCTGAATAAACCTTTTTCGTTTACCATGTTTTGAACAGCTTCAGATTCAGGGAAACAAATTTCGATATTGATATTGTAGTGTTTACGGACAGTTTCAATAAATTGATAAGTTTCAGCATGCAGGCGGCCAGTGTCGAGACTAAAGACACGGAACGGCTTACCCAAACGTGAAGCAATATCAATTAAGACAACGTCTTCTGCTCCCGAAAATGAAATTGCGATTTCACCTTGTTGGCTTAAAGCAAGTTCTAAAATTTCTCGAGGGCTTTTGGTGGCATATTCAGCAGCAAGAGCATCTACGATATCAATAGTCGGAATAACGGTCATGTGTGTTCCTGGCAAAAGGCTTGGGCGCATTGAGTTATGAAAAATATTCTAAAGGATAGTTGATAAAGTGCTTAGCACTTTAATTTCGAACCTTATGAATAAAATTGATTTGATCAATAACAACGCAAAACTGAAAATCTTAATGGTATGATACAGCAATTTTTAACCAACGTTGGAAGCATTCATGGAAATCGTATGCCTAGATCTTGAAGGGGTTTTAGTTCCTGAAATCTGGATCAATTTCGCTAAAAAAACAGGGATTAAAGAACTCGAGGCGACAACTCGTGATATTCCGGATTATGATGTTTTAATGACTCAGCGCCTTAATATCTTAAAACAACACGGTTTAGGCTTAAATGACATTCAAGCAGTCATTGCTGAGATGGGACCATTGCCAGGTGCAAAAGAATTTGTTGAATGGGTGAACACTCATTTCCAACTTGTGATCTTGTCAGATACTTTCTATGAGTTTGCACATCCTTTAATGAAACAATTGGGTTGGCCAACAATTTTCTGTCATAAATTAGAGACAGATGAAGAAGGAATGATTACGGCTTATAAACTACGTCAACCAGATCAAAAACGTGAGTCGGTTAAGGCGCTACATGGCTTAAATTTCCGAGTAATTGCAGCGGGTGATTCATATAATGATACAACGATGCTTGGAGAGGCTGACCACGGTTTCTTATTTGATGCACCTGCAAACGTGATTGCTGAGTTCCCGCAGTTTCCAGCTATCCACGGATATGATGCCTTGAAAGAAGCAATCCGTTCAGTTTCAAAGCGTAGTATTCCAGCATAAGAGATAAGTAATAAAAAAGGCGCTTTAAGCGCCTTTTTTATTACTTAGTTTTGAAACTTAGAATTTATAGCCAAGTTTTAAACCATAAGCGATTGCGTTGTTGTCAGAGAACTCCGCAACATATTCATCACCACCAGCTTGTGCACCAGTTTGAGCCTTAGCATCGCCTAACCAGAAGTATTTTACGCCGCCAGCAATAAACGTTTGTGGGGTAGGACTATATTGAAGACCTAAACCTACGTTCCAGTAACCTTCTGTTGGACCTAGAGTTGTGATTGGGTCACCTGCACCAGAGTCCCAACCTACAGAAACGTTACCAGCCCATTTGTCATTAAGTTTGCGGCCAACACCTGTAGTCACTGTCCATTGGTCATCTGAATAGCTAACTAAATCAAAACCATTTGGACGGTTGACAATTGGGCCTACAACTTTTGATAGTTGTCCAAATTTGTATGGTTGAACAGAGAAATCTTTCCAGTTCACCCAACGTATGTTAGCAAAGGCTACAGTGTCAGCCATAATTCCCGTTTGGAAATCAAAGTTAACTGATTGAGGTGTAGTAATTGTGGTATCTGCTGAGCTATTTTTAATTGCTTCACCAGCTGCAGCTTGTCCTAATAATGAAAGAGCAGGAAGTGTAGGCAAGTTTTCGCGAATATTGACATCATGGTCAATTTCAGAGCGATAAGTTAAAGATGCTTTTAATGCAATTTCAGGAATTTGATAAGCGAAACCTGCTAACCAACCTGCACCACCTGTTTCTTTAATATCTGCGTCATAGCCATTGTAGATACTGTAAGCTTGACCACGGAGGTTGATGTTTCCTTTAATGGTTTGATATACACCACCCGCATAGAAGTTCCAATTTTGATTTGGTTGAAAACCAAAAACCATTGCAAGGTTCTGGGTATCAACTTTAACCTTGGTAGCACCTTTACCAAGCAAACCATTGACTTGAGCTAGACCGGCGTCAACCTTTGCAGCAACACCTTGTTTAACACCTGCATCGATAGCAGCTTTAGTGGTTGCATCATTATTATAAGCTTTTAAAGTAGCAGCAAATTGTGCTTTTCCAGCAGCAGAGGTTAAGTCAACTCCTTGGGCTTGTAGAATAGCACCTACACGTTGGTCGGCAGTTAATCCATTAAATGTTGTATCAATAGTGCTGGTACGAATAGCATCTAATTTTTCAGGAGCTAAAATTGTATTGGTGCTATCTGATACAAATACGTTTTTTCCAGAATATTCAGCATCTGCGCCGAATGGTTGATCGTATAGTATACCAAATGAGAATTTATCATTAAGTTGCAGTTTTAATGCAGCATTTGGGAAATAATAATCATTACCCATATCACCAATATCACGGCGTGTTGCACTTGTACCAGCTTCTTTACCCGCTACATCTGGGTCTAAAACAGAAATACCAGCTTCAAAGTAATTATTAGGCTGCAAAAATGCAGACATTGATTGTCCAGAGCGATCCAATGCTGCTGCAAAAACCCCAGTTGCAGGCAGCGTTGCTAAAATCATTGCAGTGCTCAGATGTTTTAATTTCATTTTAATCTTTCCTTGAACTTCAAGACATTTTTTTAAAAGTAACAGAGTTAAACCGTTTAAACTGTGTTGCCTTCAAAGCTTCTAATTACAACTTATAAAAGCTTTGATAACTCCATGTAACAAAAATAGCATAATTACAATAAGAGTAAATCTGTTATATGAACTGAGGAGTACTCACTTTTTATACAAATAGTGCCAATAATGAATGAAATATGAAGGAATATTTTCATTGTTAAATTTATTTAATTAATTGATATTTATATTTTTTATCTATTAGTAATGCCCTTTGTTGTTATGACATTTTTGTCACAAATCTAAGAAAAATGGTCAAAGATTTTTTTGTAAAAATATGAATTAATTGATTATGAAATGAGTATTAGTTGTCATTTTTAGTTGATAAGTCTAGTTTCTCTACATCTGTATATTATTGATTAACTTTTATATTCTTAATTTTATAAAAAAAGTTTTCATTAGTTTTTTTACCATTTGATCTATTTTTTAAGCGATTTTGATTTCCCTGCTTGGGAGTAACTATGAGAGAGAATAACCAAAAATATAAAGATAGATTCGACTATTCTATTTTTAGAGCTAAAACATAGCGTTAGAGTGGGTATAGTTTTTCATCAAATTGCTCAAGCTTAGGAAATTTTAGTGGTTCAAGCTTGTCTAGATGAGTGAGGTAGGTTACGTAGTCGTCGAGAAGGGTTTCTCGTGCTACTTGGCTAATATAAGGTACGTGATAAGCAATGAATGGTGGTAAAACTTCAAAACCGGCATATGCCAAAGTACCACGTTGAATCGGTGATAAATAATTTTCAATTGGGCCGTGAATTGAGTTCTCTCCAAACATGTGTGTTCTACCACCAAGTGTTAAGCACAACATTGCTTTTTTACCTGCCATGCCGCCGTGGTTATAAAACCGCTTGCCCCCATAAAATAAGCCAGAGACAAACACACGATCAATCCAGCCCTTTAAAATTGCTGGAACAGATGTCCAATAAAGTGGGAAATTTAAAATAACTAAATCAGCTTTTTTTACTTTTTCAATTTCTGCTTGAATATCTGGAGCAAGAAGTTGATTTTTACTGGCATTTCTTTGTTCGAGGGCATAGTTAAAATAATCAGGTTGGTTGAGCTCTAGAAAATCCTCTTTGGACGCAATAGGGTTAAATTGCATCGCATATAAATCTGAAACCTCTACTGTGTGCCCCAATTTTTCTAAGGTTTGCTTGGCAGTACTTTTTAGAGCAGTGGTAAAAGACTGTGGTTCTGGATGAGCATGGACAATCAGAATGTTCATAAGGCGACCTGTATTCTTTTCAGAAATTGTGCTGTCTAGTGCAATTCAGCGGATTTTGTTTTGAATCACTATGCCTCAATTTAAAAGCATGGCATAGTTCCTGAACTGACAGTTTTTACCATTTCACGCCATTTTATTTTGCTTAATGGGTTGCTCATGAATCCAGAATTACCCGGAACTTATATTAATTTAATTGTCGAGACTGTTAAGCGGTGGGGTGTCTCTGGTGAGCAGCTTTTAGATGGAAGCGGCATAACAGCAGATCAATTAAAAAAGCCTTATTGGTATGTTGAGTTCAATCACTTAAACCAGCTTATTGAACGAGCCATTACTTTGTGTGAACAACCAGCATTAGCTGGGTATTTAGCTTTGGAGATGACAGCCTCATGTTATGGTTCAGTCGGAATGGCTGCTATGGTTTCTCCAAATTTAGGAGAAGCGCTGAAAATACTTGAGCAGTTCATTGGATCTCGTTGTAATGTTTTTAAACCACAACTAAAACAAGAAAAGAATTATGTATGTTGGTCAATTCATCAGCCCGTAAAAGCATTTCAGCTGAGCCCAAACGCCAACATTTTTTTGTTAATCGGTTTTGTTCAAATTGCAAAAAAATTAACAGGGCTTTCTCATTTAGGAAAAGTTGAATTACAAATGCCGGAACCGATAGGTTTTGCTCAAATAAGCGATCAACTAGCAGTCACTTGTTTATTTAACCAAAAGCGTAATAGCTGGACATTTCCAAAAGAGTATTTAGCGCAGCCTGTGTTAACAGCAGACCCAATGCTAGCACCGTTGTTAGATGCACAATGTAAGCGGGATATAGAGAAATTAAAGTTAAAAAGTGGTTGGAAAGGGCGAGTTAAACAAGTAGCTGAAAAATTGCTTCTGGATGAGCAAGGTGAAACCTTAAAAGTGGGACAGGTAGCTCAAATCATGAATATGTCAGAACGAACTTTACAACGTTACTTAGCCCTTGAGAATACAAGTTTTACAGTCTTGATTGACTTACTTAAAAAGGAACATGCCCAGAAACTTTTAGTTCGAAATAACATGTCGATTGAAAAAGTTGCTTTAATGCTAGGGTATGCTGAAACATCTCACTTTACTCGCGCATTTAAGCGTTGGACGGGTGTGACGCCTAAATATTTCCAAACCCAGCATAAAATGGCTGGTTTAAATTAAAAGGCCATAAATTTAACTTTATGGCCTTTCATTTATTATTTGAACTAATTAAGTAGATTGTTCTGGCTTAGATGAAAGTGATTCAATCACTTCAAAATAGCTAGGTGGTGCTGGAACATGTCCGCGATCTCTCAATAGACGATGCATACGCGGCAGTTTGAAGTAGGGCACTGAAGCCATTAAATGGTGTTCCATGTGATAATTAACGTGAATAGGAGCAACAAAGCTTCTAGCAATCCAACCAGCACGTGTTGTACGGGTATTGGTTAAGGCGGTATTACTCGTTTGCATCCCTGCATGTTCGGCCATTGAGCGAATTCTTAAAAATAATGGAAATGGTGTCAAATAAGCTAAAGGCCATAACCAATAAAAACGTTGTTGACCAAAAGCTTTTAAAACACCATAGAGTGCTACATTGGTTGCAATGGCTCCAGTACTATTTTTTACAAGACTTTTTGCATAATCAACCAGATCTTTATTGCTGCGGTCTAACCAGACTTGATCATTTGCAACGGTCCATTTCATTAAATCGAGATCCATTAATACTCGACCAAAGCTAAACTTTAATCCCGTC
Organism: Acinetobacter sp. AYS6; assembly: GCF_025630795.1. Classification (NCBI taxonomy): domain Bacteria; kingdom Pseudomonadati; phylum Pseudomonadota; class Gammaproteobacteria; order Moraxellales; family Moraxellaceae; genus Acinetobacter; species Acinetobacter sp. AYS6. The sequence goes on along the minus strand of NZ_JAOTNV010000009.1, from coordinate 87,257 downwards.
ATACCCGTTAAGTCGCGTAAGAATTTACGCGTAAGAGATTTTTTGCTTACAGGAAAACCAGAAACTAGAGAAAGGTCCGGATCATCTGGAGTAGATGTTTTTGCATGATGACGAACATGATGTACACGGTATTTTTGTAGATCATTCCAGATTGGCCGAGCGCATAGCCATTCACCTATAAAGTCATTTATTTTCTTATTTTTGAATAAGCTTTTATGAGATGCATCGTGCATTAAAATCGCTAGGCATAACTGGCGACCAGCCAATATAGCCAAAGCAAGCATACAAGCAAGTAATTTGCCCCAGCTTGGTAAGTAATCCCACATTATGATTAAGCTAGCAAATGTTCCACCAATAACAGCCCATGTACTTGCAACCGCCCAAGCACCGTATGCATCTGAGGGTTGCGTGAGTTCTTGTATTTCTTCTCTGCTAAATAGATCGGTCACGCTCACTTGTGCATTCATTTTTATTCTCCCAAATCAGATTTTGGTTTCCATACTTTATATTACCAATATAATCATAAAATTTAAAAAAGTGTAATATTTGTTTGTAAAAAAATAAATTGCTCTTTAATGAGCTAATTCATTTTCATAAATTTTCTGCCACAGCTTTTGTCCAATTGAGTCGAGTTGCTGTACATTTTGGGCAAACTGATTACGGGCATGTTCGTTAACAAATGGAAAGGGCAATAGAGGATCATTCATGAGTAAGGTAATTGTTTCACGTCCTAATAACAAAGCTTGGGTAGCGGCCTCATTTAAGGATAAATTTTTATAATTCAAAAACCATTCTTGGATATCTTGACTATACATCTCATAGTTTTTTTCAAGCTGCTTCGTATCCCATAAAGAAGGAATTAACGAAACTGTTTTTGAGTCAAATTTTTGAATAATAGAAATTTTGGCTTCATTTTCAAGGCCCGCTAAAACGAGCTCTTCACATGTTTTTTCAAAGCTATAGGCTAAATTATCTGGACGTATATAAATACCAGTTTCGAGCTCTCTAAAACCAAATTGGCGTAAAGCATGTTCTCTCTTTTTTAAAGCAGTCCGATCTATACGACCTAATGTTCCCGTAAATACTGCCAGATATTGCTGTTGCCATTCTTTGGTCTGCTTAATGCCATTTTTACGATTCAAAATGACTTTTGCCCATTCTTTGGTGGAGGCCGAAAGTTGATAAATACCGCGCTCGACACTCTCGATCATGCCTTCATTTAACAGTCGAGTGGTCGCAACACGAATACCATTTTCACTCATATGAAAGAGTTTTGCTGCAATTAATATTTGTTTAATGGTGAGCTGAGAATAGGCCGAGGAAAGAAATAAATCGATAATGAGATGACGTGCATTAATTTTGGTATTTTTCATTCAGATAGAATTTTTGATATGAGCTGCATTTAATCAGAATAATATCATGTTTTTTTAAGGACTTTTTAAGATCATTTTGTAGAGTAACTAAAGACAAAAAACTTTATCTGTACCAAGAATAATTTCGGTAGTTTTTAACCAAGTTTGATCTTTTTACGATAGTTAACCCAAGTTTGTCATCATGATGTGATACATTATCGCACTTTAAATAAACTGCCTTGAACTAGGGGCAATAACCACAAACGTTAGAAATGATCTGATATTGAACATGTGTTAAGTCTAATTTGCGACTTACCAATTGCGATAAAACAAATTTTAGATCGTTCTAATGATTAACTTTCTTTGAGCAAGTTATGGAAAATTTTGAAGTTATAAAAGCACTCTTTTTAGGCTTTGTTGAAGGCTTAACTGAATTTTTACCCATCTCGAGTACAGGCCATTTAATTTTATTTGGTCATATTATCGATTTCCATTCAGACGGCGGTCGTGTATTTGAGGTCGTAATCCAGTTAGGTGCTATTTTGGCAGTGTGCTGGTTATACCGACAAAAAATTGTTAACTTGATTAAAGGCTTCTTTAGTGGTGATGTGGAGTCACGTCATTTTGCTATCAGTGTGCTGATTGCATTCTTCCCAGCAGTCATTATTGGGGTTTTGGCGGTAGACTTTATTAAAAGTGTTTTATTCAGCCCAATCGTCGTTGCGATTGCTTTGATTGTCGGTGCTCTTATTATTTTCTGGGTTGAATCTAGACAATTTGAACATAAGACACTTGATGCAACCAAAATTACCTTTAAACAAGCACTTTTAGTGGGTCTTGCTCAGTGTGTAGCAATGATTCCGGGAACTTCACGTTCGGGTGCAACAATTGTGGGTGGAATGTTTGCGGGCTTATCACGTAAGGCTGCTACAGAATTCTCTTTCTTCCTTGCTATGCCAACGATGTTAGGTGCTGCAACTTTTGACTTGGTTAAAAATGCTGACGTACTGACTGCCGATAATATGATTAATATTGGAGTCGGTTTCGTTGCTGCCTTTATTGCCGCGCTGTTTGTTGTAAAAGCATTGGTACTATTTGTAGAGCGTCATACGTTACGCGTATTTGCTTGGTATCGAATTGCACTTGGTGTAATCATTTTGATTGCAGCAATGTTCTTTAATTTATCGGCCTAAATAATCTGATAAAGTGAAAAGCCTAGAATGTACTAGGCTTTTTTATGCCTAAAAATTGATTTGAATTGCCTATTTATACAAAGTAAACCTAAGACAGATGTTTTCATTCTAGCTTCATTGTTATATTAATTATTAGATTACTCCTCACAATAAAACTATGCCGCAAAATCATCTTACAGTACATTTGGTCGATGCATTTTTGCACTTGGCTCCAGCAGAAGGCCTCTATCCTACTTTTATTTCTAACATCACTTTGATGCGTGTAGATCATTCCACACCACCTGTTGCAGTGCTGCAAGAACCTTCAATTGTTTTAGTGATACAGGGGTTAAAGCGAGGATATATTGGTAAAGAAATCTTTCAATTTCAACAAGGACAGTGTCTATTCATCTCAATTGCAATACCGTTTGATTGCGATACTGTCGTTGAAAATAATGAACCAATGTTGGCGATAGCAATAAAATTTGAACCACAAATGATGGGTGATCTCATTACTAAAATGGATAAACAGCAACAAGTGGTTACTGAAGATCCTCACTCGGAAGATTTAAAATTAAGCTGTGGGCTTAGAGTGATTGACATGAATGCCACCATTTCAGAAGTTGCTCTCAGATTGCTTAATCTACTTCGCTCTAAACAAGATACTTTTATATTGGGGGAGCAAGTTAAAAGAGAATTGGTTTATCGTGTGGTACAAGCTTCAGGTGGCAATCTAGTCGAGAGCTTATCGGCTATGGCAAGTCGAAATGGTGTGATTTACACCATTTGTGAAATTATTCAGCGTGATTATTATCATAACTTAACGGTTCAAGAGTTGGCGAAACAAGCGGGCATGAGCATCTCGCTTTTTCATCAAACTTTTAAAAAGGTGACGAATTATTCGCCCTTACAGTACATCAAAATTACTCGGTTACATAAGGCACGTGAGTTGATCATGAACAATAAAATGGGTGTAGCAGAAGCAGCCTATGAAGTGGGTTATGTCAGTGCTTCGCAATTTAGCCGAGAATTTAAGCGACTGTTTGGCGTTCCACCCAAGTCCTCAATTATTTAACGTAGATTAGTATTTGAAATATAAATCAAACATGGAGCATTTTATGACCCTTCCAACAACCATGAAAATTATTGAAATTACGGCTCCTGGCGGACCTGAGGTTCTAAAAGTTCAAGATGCAAATATTCCAGCACCTCAAGCAGATGAAGTCTTAATTGAGGTAAAGGCTGCTGGAATTAACCGTCCTGACGTTTTGCAGCGTATGGGATTATATCCAATGCCTAAAGGTGTTACTCAAATACCCGGACTTGAAGTCGCTGGTGTAGTGGTTGCTGTGGGTGAACAAGTAGATCAATTCAAGGTTGGTGATAAAGTCTGCGCCTTAACCAATGGCGGTGGTTATGCTGAGTACTGTGCGGTAACTGCAACTCAAGTATTACCAATACCTGAAAATTTATCTTTTACGCAAGCTGCTGCGATTCCGGAAACATTTTTTACGGTTTGGGCAAATCTATTTGATATTGGCCGTTTAAAGAAAGATGAAACCGCATTGATTCATGGTGGGGCAAGTGGTATTGGAACCACAGCTTTAGCGATTTGCCAAGCTTTAGGAATTAGAACTTTTGCTACCGTTGGTAGTGAAGATAAAGTTGAAGCACTCTCTAGTTTCACCACAGCAATTAACTATAAAACCCAAGATTTTGAGCAAGAAGTATTGAAACATACTCAAGATCAAGGTGTTGATGTTATTTTAGATATTGTAGGTGGTTCTTATTTCACGAAAAATTTAAATCTATTAAAACGTGATGGCCGACTTGTCATTATTGGTTTTATGGGTGGTCGAATCGCAAAAGAATTTGATTTACAAAAACTGATTTTAAAACGTGCCACAATTACGGGTTCAACGATGCGAGCACGTAATAGCCAAGAAAAAGCAGAGATAGCACAATCTTTGCATGAGCATGTATGGCCATTATTGGCACAAGGTAAATGTTTACCGCAAATCTATAAAACGTATGCTTTTTCAGATGTACAAAGTGCTCATGCATGTATGGAGCAAGGTGATCATATTGGAAAGATCGTTTTAGAAATAAATGCGTAACGCTGTACTCATTAAAGTTTGGGCGAACGACAGGTTCGCCTAAACTGAATTTTATAACTCTAAATTCTGCCTATTTCTCTATAAAAATTGCCAAATTCTATTGGCAGATTGCATCAGTTCTATAACTTCACCTATAAATTGAGTAAGAAATAACAATGGGTTCTTACCTTATTATTTCTTTCCATACTGATGAAAAAGGATAGTAACAATGAATACCGCAAATATTGATGATAAAAATCCTACTCCAGATTTGGCTGAAGATAATGCCTTTTTCCCATCACCTTATTCACTAAGTCAATATACTGCTCCTAAAACCGATTACGACGGCACGACTTATTCAACGCCGTATGCGGGCAATAAAAAAGTTTTAATGATTGCAACTGATGAGCGTTATATCCAGATGCAAAACGGTAAGTTCTTTTCAACAGGTAACCATCCTGTAGAAATGCTTTTACCGATGTTTCATTTAGATAATGCAGGCTTTGAAATTGATATTGCGACACTTTCTGGCAATCCTGCCAAACTTGAAATGTGGGCGATGCCAAAGCAAGAACAAGTAGTGTTAGACACTTTTCAGAAATATGCAGATAAATTAAAAAATCCTCTAAAATTGGCTGATATTTTAGAAAATACAGTGGGGGAGAACTCACCATATGCGGCTATATTTATTCCGGGTGGGCATGGTGCACTAGCTAAAATTCCACATAGCCTTGAGGTGAAAAAAGTTCTTAAATGGGCAGTTGAACAAGACAAATTTATTATTACGTTATGTCATGGTCCAGCTGCATTACTTGCTGCTGCAGTAGATGAACAGCCAGAAAACTATATTTTTAAAGGTTATCAAATTTGTGTATTCCCTGACTCATTAGATAAGGGAGCAAATATTGATATTGGTTATATGCCTGGGGCTCTACCTTGGCTAGTAGGTGAAAACCTTGAAAAACTCGGTGTCGAAATTTTAAATAAGGGCATTACAGGGCAATGTCATAGAGACCGTAAATTGCTAACTGGTGATAGCCCGCTTGCTTCTAATAATTTAGGAAAACTTGCAGCTGAAACATTGTTGGCTGAAGTGAAGGATTAAGTAAACAGTTTTTATAGAAATAGGGCTTATATTTATTAAGTCCTATTTTTTATAATAAATAATGTGTTAGGTGTAAATTTGAAAATGATAAGTGATGTAAAATCAGCATAATAAGTAAGAATAGGAGAATATTAAAATGATAAAAATAGAAGATATAAATCTACTTGAGCAAGGGTATAAGTTGGTATTTGATTTAAGGTCATCTTCTTCAATATTGATGGATGAAAATTATATCAAAAATATACACCAAACTACGCTGGATAAGGGAACAAATATGGGGCTTAAGGGCGACAACGGTTTATATGCAACAGCTGAATGGTGGGAAAATATCAAAAATGGCAATATAGAAACTTATTGTGTGAAAGGAGTAATAGTTGGGATTAATGAGGAAAATCCTTTTATAGAGGGGAATACAATGATTACAATTAAAGTAAATGGAACGAATAAAGAAATTTTTCAAGATATAGTTTTTACGAGTGAAAGAGAAAAAACTATTAGTGAAGAGCTTTACAAAGCTGGAAATGAGATAGTATCCATTTATATTCTTGATAAATTAAAAGAGGAAGATACTTGGAATTGGATAGTAGAAGAGAAATTGGGTGTTTCTCCCTTACTTAATAGAGTTTACATTAAGGGGGAAGGTTAAAATTATTTTATATTAATGGATTGTAGGAATTTAATATGGATGAAGATGAAATTAATATTATAGCCTATAGCTATGTAGGTTATATTAAACTAAATAAAGATATTATTTTTCCTGCTGGTGGTAATAAAAATGATATTATTTACAACCAAAGTGGAGTTAATAGGAGGGTTTTTTCTGGATATGTTAGCTTTCCCGAAGTTGAAAAGAACACTTTATTTTATATGAAAGCTTTTTTACTTACTCTTACTGTAGATATACCTTGTAAGGAAGAAATTCATTCTTTAATTAAAATATTTTCATATTGTGAAAACCACTCTTTATTAATTGAAAAATTATCATTAGGGTTAAAATCTAATTCAAAAGGTCTTATTTTTAATGGGCTTAAAGAAATAATAGGTGATTTTTACTTGTTTGAAAAAATTGATGACTTGTTTTTCTATGATGGAAGAGAGAAGTTGTACAATAATTTTTTTAAAAATGATAAATAATTTAGATAGTTGTAAAATATAAAATAGATAAGGATTAAATAAAATGATAGAGAGTTGTGCATTGATTAATCAAGGATATAAATTGATTTTTGATTTAAAAATATGGTTGGAAAAAAATGGGGAAGATGAGATGAGATCTACACATGCTTTGACTCTAGATAGCACTACTAATAGTGGTTTAAGTGGAGTGTATGGTTTATATGGAACAAGTGAGTGGTGGGATAATATTGGAAAAAGTAATATTGAAACATATATTGTAAGTGGGGTAATTACTGATCTTAGGAAGGAGAATATTTTTGTTGATGACAATACAATGATAACTATTGAGTCAGATAATACTGAAGATGAGATATATGAAGGAGTATTATTTACGAATGAAAATTTGAAGAAAGAGTATAGTCATCTTTATTCTATAGGAAATAAAATAGTTGTTTTTTATATATTAGATGATTTGAAGGATAAAGATACTTGGAATCCTTTAATACACAACAAAAATGGTACTTTACCCATAACAAGTAAGATTTATATTAAAGAGAGAAATTGATTTTTTATATTATTGATTTTATTTGTGATTTTTGGCCTGTTTGGGAGTAAAAGCATATTATTAAATATTTTAAATTATTAAGGGAAATTCTGAACAAGAAGATTCAATAAATATAAATAGATGTTTGAATAAATTAGTGTTTGTTACTGAATGTAAATTTTAAGATTAAGGGGTAACATTATAAAAACTGTGGTGCTGGAGGTGGCTGGTAATGACGAATTTGTATAGCTTACTATTTATACCAGTGTTAGTGGCATGCTCTGGTATAGTTGATTTACTTGTTTCGGGTAATACTAATAGCGGAATTATATTTCAGCTATCTAAAAGTGATGCCAAAAAGCTTGATAGTGGTTTTCGATTTTATGTAATGGATAATAGTGCTGTTCCTGCTGGTACATTGAAAGAAACAGTATGGGAGATTAAGATAAATAGGGAAATAAAATGGTTTGATTTTAAAAATGATTATGCATATAAATGGATTTATGGAGTTAAACCAAGTGGATTTAAAGAGATTGTGAAACCCAAGCAGCTAAAGTTAAATACTCAATATTATTATTCGATTAATGGTGGGGCAGGCTATCATGGTTCAGGTTGTTTTTATTTAAATGAGAACAAAATGGTTGTAAATAGTAAGAGCTGCTAAATAAATCAAATAGTAGGGCACGAGGTAGGAAGTGAAAGAGACTTATCTTTTAATATATACAAAATATAAACTTATAATATTTTTTATATATACATTAATTTCTGCTTTTGGAATATTTGTACAATATATTAAGGAAGTTTTGTCTATATCTTCTGTTTTAGTTATATTTGCATCAACTTTTTTTTGTTTATATGCTTGGTTTAATGGAAATTTTACCTTTGTATTTGCTATAGATGTTAATAGTAGTACAGGAGAGGTTTATAGGAGATGGTGTGTAATTCTTTTTAGCTCTTTGTTTTATATATATACTTTAATTGATCCTTTTCTTTAATCATTGCTTGTATATCTATTTACTAGATTATATGTGCGCCCTGCGGGACTCGAACCCACGTCGGTCGCTTAGGAGGCAACTGCTCTATCCAGTTAAGCTAAGGGCGCATAATTTTATGATTATAAACAAAAAAGCCATTGTCTAGACAATGGCTTTTATATTTATTTATTCTTCAGGATTCTCAATAGAATCGAGTTTTTTAGGATTTAAATAGTCAAAAAGTACAAGCATTGCCGTAATCCAAATAGGGATCATCATTACTGACTCTTTGAAGCCTTGAGTCCACATAATATAGAGAACTACAGCAATAAACGCTAAAACTAAGTAATTACTAAAAGGTGACCATAACGCTGGAAAAGATGTCTTAATATTCGCGTGCTTAACAAAGCGTCTATACTTCAAATGTGTAATTGATATCATTGCCCAGTTTAGAACAAGTGCACCAACTACAACATACATGAGATGTCCAAGAGCATCTTCAGGTACAAAGTAATTTAAAAGAACGCAACCAAAGATTAATAAAGCAGAAAGCAGAACAGCGGGAATAGGAACCCCCTGTTTATTGGTTTTTGCAAAAACTTTTGGTGCATTCCCTTGTTGAGCGAGACTGTAGAGCATACGGCTATTTGCAAACATCCCACTGTTATAAACAGAGAGAGCAGCAGTTAAAATAATGAAGTTCAGTAAGTGTGCAGCCCAACCAATTCCCATTTGGCTAAAAATCATAACAAATGGGCTTTTGTCGAGACCGCCAAGATCTAATTGGTTCCATGGTACTAATGAAAGTAAGATTGCCAATGAACCGATATAGAAAATCAAGATACGGAAAACGACTTGGTTAATTGCTTTTGGAATAGTTTTTTTCGGATCTTTTGCTTCTGCTGCGGCCATACCAATCAGTTCAATACCACCAAAGGCGAACATCAAGAAAGCCAACATGTAGAACAGGCCGCTAAAGCCATTTGGAAAAAATCCACCATGAGACCAAAGGTTACTAAATGAAATGCTTGAACCAACATCTGCTGTAAAGAGCAAATAAAGCCCAAACACAATCATAGAGATAACCGCAGCTACCTTAATAATAGCGAGCCAGAATTCGGACTCACCATAAAATTTGACATTGGTTAAGTTAATTGCCGTAATCACGACAAAGAAAAATAAGACAGAAGTCCACGCTGGAATATGAGGCCACCAATAATTAATATATTTGGCTACCGCGGTGAGTTCACTCATCGCAACCAGAACGTAGAGTATCCAATAGTTCCATCCGGTTAAAAATCCGGGAAATTTCCCCCAATATTTATACGCAAAATGGCTGAACGATCCTGCAACAGGTTCTTCAACAATCATTTCTCCCAAGTGACGCATAATCAAAAACGCGATTAAGCCGCCAATGGCATATCCTAAAATAATGGATGGTCCCGCAGATTGAATCACTTGCGCCGAGCCTAAAAATAATCCGGTACCAATTGCTCCACCCATAGCAATTAATTGGATATGTCGATTTTTTAGTCCTCGTTGCAGTGTAGAAGATTCGTTGGTCAAAGGTCTTCACTCACAATGAATAAGTAAATTATTCTAATAGATGGAGTTATTTTAGCCTAGACTACAAATTAATAAGCTGTGACTGAAAAGTAATCTTAAAAAACATTTAAAATCATGACCTTGCTTTTAATATTTCAATATCGAGTAAAAAGTGCTCTAAAAAATATAATTTCATATAGACTTTTTTTCTTAAATTTTGCTTAGATTAAGTCATTGCAAGCATATTGCTAAATTCTCAAAATATGCTCGCGTCAATACGATTGATGTATAAAGCAGATCGCTATCTCTTGGCCTTAAAACAATTTAAGATGCAGAGAAGGGTAAACAAGAATGTTTGTTTTGATATAGAAGAACATAATAGTAAGGATAACAGTTGATATGAGCTCAGTATCGCAAATTAAAATTCCAGCAACTTATATGCGTGGTGGAACCAGTAAAGGTGTCTTTTTTAAGCTTGATGATTTGCCGGAAAAAGCCCAAGTTGCAGGACAAGCAAGAGATCAGCTCTTACTACGTGTAATTGGTAGCCCTGACCCATATGGAAAACAAATTGATGGGATGGGCGGAGCCACTTCGAGTACCAGCAAAACTGTTATTCTCGCTAAAAGTTCTCAGCCAGAGCATGACGTTGATTATTTATTTGGTCAGGTTTCAATTGATCAGGCTTTTGTAGACTGGAGTGGTAACTGCGGCAATTTAACTGCTGCTGTTGGTTCTTTTGCGATTTCAAATGGCTTGGTTGATGCAGACCGTATTCCAGAAAATGGCCTATGTACGGTTCGAATCTGGCAAAAAAATATTCAAAAAACCATTATTGCGCATGTACCTATTACCAATGGTCAAGTTCAAGAAACTGGTGATTTTGAACTTGATGGCGTGACGTTTCCTGCCGCTGAAGTTCAAATTGAGTTTTTAGATCCAGCCGATGATGGCGAAGAAGGCGGCGATATGTTCCCGACAGGGAATATTGTTGATGAATTAGATGTTCCTGATATTGGCCGTTTCCAAGCAACATTTATTAATGCAGGTATTCCAACTATTTTCTTAAATGCAGAAGATTTAGGGTACGAAGGCACCGAATTACAAGATCATATTAATAGTGACGCGACTGCATTGGCACGTTTTGAAAAAATTCGTGCATATGGCGCGGTACAGATGGGCTTAATTAAAGATATTTCAGAAGCAGCTGGGCGTCAGCACACACCAAAAATTGCTTTTGTTTCTAAACCTAAAAATTATACAGCATCAAGTGGTAAACCAGTTTCAGAAAGTGATGTTGATTTACTGGTTCGTGCTTTGTCGATGGGTAAATTGCACCATGCGATGATGGGAACAGCAGCGGTTGCAATTGGCACTGCTGCCGCCATTCCGGGCACATTGGTAAATCTAGCAGCTGGTGGGGGCGAACGTGAGGCGGTTCGTTTTGGGCACCCATCGGGAACATTACGTGTTGGTGCTCAAGCAGAGCTTGTTAATGATCAATGGGTCGTGAAAAAAGCCATTATGAGTCGTAGTGCACGTGTATTAATGGAAGGTTGGGTACGCGTTCCGGGTGACAGTTTCTAAAGCATTTAAGAATGAAAAAAGCCTCTCAATTTTGTAGAGGCTTTTTTACATAGGCCTTCGAAAACTCATCACGCACTTTTCACAGTGAATCGTGTATGATGTAGCGCATGAATGCTTCATTACATTCAATAAAATTTCTCTACTGATTTTATCGAGGCGACTGTGTCATCACTCTCTCAAGTTAATGCGGATGTTTTAAAACAAGCTCAACAACGTATTCAACAAGATTTATTGACGACATTGGCTGCGTTCTCTATTCCAGAACCTTTAAAAAGTGCAGTACATCATGCAGTCATGCTTGGTGGAAAACGTGTTCGTCCGGCTTTGTGTTATGCCACCGCTTCTTTACAGCCAAATCCAAATTTTGCTGCGGCTCGCCGTGCTGCGGTTGCAGTAGAACTTATTCATTGTTATTCATTGGCTCATGATGATTTGCCGTGTATGGATAATGATTTACTTCGTCGTGGGCAACCGACTTGTCATGTCGCATTTGGTGAAGATACTGCCTTACTTGCGGGCGATATTTTACAATCGATGGCTTTTGAGGTTTTAAGTAGTCGTTTGTTCGATGAACAAGGGCAGGACACTGATGCCGCGATTGTATTAAAACAAATCCAGATTCTAGCAACAGCCACCTCTAAAATGGTTTGCGGGCAGATTTTAGACTTACAAGCTGAAGCTAAGCAAATTGCTCAAGAAGAACTTGAAAATATACATCGTAATAAAACTGGTGCGCTCATTCAGGCGGCCATTATGATGGGTGCAGTCACTATATTTTCTGGAACCGATCAAGCAATTCCAAAATTACGCCAATATGGGCAGACCATTGGGCTGGCTTTTCAAGTGTTAGACGATATTCTCGATATTACTTCGAGTACTGAAACTTTGGGTAAAACTGCTGGTAAGGATGAGCAAGTTCAAAAATCGACGTACCCAGCATTAATGGGGCTTGAACAAGCACAGATTTATGCCAAAGAATTGCATGATCAAGCTTTTGAGGCCTTAGCTCATTTTGGTGACAATGCAAAAGAATTAGTGGATATCTCACAATTTCTTTTAGCGCGTACGAATTAATAATATTAAATTAATATTGGTGCTTCTATTCATGCAAAATGAATAAAGGAGAAAAAAATGAATGGTGAACAACTCCATCAAAAAGCAATTGAAATTGCACGAAATCTTCCTTTTAGTGAGCAGACTCATCCATTTGGGCCTGACTATGAAGTTTTTAAAATTTTAGAAAAAATATTCCTGCTGACAGCGGAAGTGGCAGGCGTCAAAATGATTAATGTCAAATGCGATCCTTATAAAAGTCAGGAATATCAGGAGCTTTATTCATTTATTATTCCGGGCTATCACATGAATAAAAAGCACTGGATTTCAATTACACCACATAAGAACTTAACAGGCGATTTACTTCAAGATTTAATCCATGACTCTTATGATTTGGTTGTAAAAAAATTACCTGTGAAAGATCAAAAAAGATTACAAAACCAATAATATTAAAAGTAAAACAGCGACCTTTAGGCCGCCGTTTTATATCTTTTTATCTAATCAATACGATTAATTATGTTTACCCATAATACCGCGTATTGTATTTAAAACATCGGCAGGTAAAACGACAGTTTTAGCATTGCTTGATTTCGCCATATCTTGCATCGCTTTGACATATTGTTCACCCAAAAGGTAAGCAACCGGAATTTCTTTATCACCCACTGCGCTGGTCACCATTGTAATCGCTTTTTGAGATGCTTCAGCTAACACAACTTGAGCTTCTGCATCACGACGCGATGCTTCTAAGCGACCTTCTGCACTTAAAATAGCAGCCTGTTTTTCACCATCTGCTTTAGTGACAGCAGCACGTCGTTGACGTTCTGCAGCAGCTTGTTCTTCCATGGCAGCTTGCATGGTATGAGACGGTTGAATGTCCTGAATTTCGACTGTTTTTAGGGTAATGCCCCAATCTGAAATATCGTCAGAAATAGCAGCTTTTAATTTAGCCTTAATATGATCGCGTGAAGACAATGCATCATCTAGATCCATTTCACCAACAATAGAACGTAATGAAGTTTGTACAAGGTTTTGAATTGCCCATGTATAGTTTTCAATACCGTAAACTGCTTTTTCTGGTGTAGTTAAATTAATATAGGCCACGGCATTCATAAGTAATACGGCGTTGTCACGTGTAATCACTTCTTGCGATGGAATATCTAACACAATATCTTTAGTGGTAATTTTATAGGCCACTTCATCCACATAGGGAATAACAAAATTAAGTCCTGGATTTAGCGTAGAGTGGTATTTACCCAAACGCTGTACAATCCATTTATAACCCTGAGGAACAATACGTACCCCTTTAAAAATGGTAACAGCAACAAAAGCCAAAAAGGCTAAAACAATAATAGTACCAACTGGCATGAAAATACCCTCTCTTTATCTTTAATGTTTATGAAGTACCGTGAGACTGAACAATTAAATCATTACCTGAAATATCAATAACTCTCACTCGATCGCCCACTTTAACAGGAGTCATACTTCGACAATTCCACTCATCGGCTCCTAAGATCGGCATCGGAAAACGAACAATAATTTGGTCATGATCAAGCCCAGTTTGAATGACCATTCCAATCTGACCAATTGTTGCTTCTCGGGGTAATCCGGCTTTGGTTTTATCAATTGATAAGGGTTTAATAAATTTGAACCAAAGAATGGTGCATAGCACTGATAATATTATCCAAAATACAATTTGCGTTGTGAGGCTAATATCTGGAAATAACCAATAGAGAATGCACACCATAATGGCGGCAATACCAAACCAGAGTGCGGCAAAGGCAGGTAGAATTAGTTCAGAAAGAATAAGTAAGATACCCAATACAAACCAATGCCAAGGTTGTACAACAAACTCCATAGATCTGCTCTTTTATATATCTTTATGTGAGTAAAAGTGACTCAATATCACTTTTACCACTGTAGCAGATGATGGGGAATGTGGACAGAAAAAAACCACTTCTATTAGAATTTAGGGCGTGGTGCTGGCTTAAATGCTGCTGGAGATTTTTTGAAGTTTGCAATTGCAACTTCAATTTGACGAATTTGAGCTTGAGCAGCTTTTTCACCTTCCAAAATTGCCTGATTGCTAGATTTTAAGTCAAGCGTGCCTAAATGGCCTACTTTGGGTTGAATAACCACATTCGCTTGCTTGAGTTCTTCATTAATACTTTGTTGGCCCATAATATTAATGGTTTGATCCAGTAATCCCCACATATTCGCTGGGCGATTACCTGCCGGACGTGCAGAAATATCAACCGCAATCACAATATCTGCACCCATATCACGAGCTGTTTTAACAGGAATTGGGCTAACTAATCCGCCATCAATGTATTTTTGATTGCCAATTGTGGCAGGCACGAACACGTTAGGAATACTACACGATGCTCGTACTGCTTGGCCGGCATTACCTTTAATAAAGTCTGCCTTTTGACCATTATCAAGACGAGTTGCCACAGCCGCAAAACGGATTGGGAACTTCTCAATCGGTTTATTGCCAACATTACGATTAACGTAGTCTTGTAATTTTTGTCCGAGAATAATTCCCTGACGGTTAAGGGTTAAATCACGGATATCAGACTCTTGTAATTTCAGAGCTAGACTTTGCAATTGATAAGGTGTTTGTCCACTCGCGTAGATACTTCCAACAAAGCTACCAGCACTGGTACCCGTTACAATTTTAGGCTTAATACCATGAGACTCTAAAACCTTGATCACACCAATATGTGAAAATCCTTTTGCTCCACCGCCCCCTAAAGCAAGCGCAATGACAGGTTCGCGGGCTTTAATTGAGGTCGTCGGCGTTGGTGTTTTGCTAAATTTATCACAGCCAAAGAGTGCTAGAGAGATAAATCCAATACTGGCAAATTGAGCAATTTTCATCTTTAAAAATAATCTATGTCGAGATAAATTAAGAAGGGCAATAAGACCAGATTCGCTCAATTTTTGCTAGGTTTTTTTCACTAGATTTTGTAAAGGTTCAGCAAGCCAATTGCGATTTTTGGGTGAGATTTTTCCTTCATAGCGATCAAAAATCTTTTGTAGATCTTCATCATAGTTGCCACTTGGGTCTAGGTGGCCTAAACAGTGAATCGTCTTGTGGTCATAATCAAAAGAAAACATCACAATTGGAATATTAGCTTTTGCGGCAATATGGTAAAAACCACTTTTCATTTTTTTTGCTTTTTTACGTGTGCCTTCAGGTGCCATCCCAATCCAGATCTTGTCATATTTTTGAATGGTTGCAACGACTTGCTCAGTAAGTCCATTGGCTGTATCACGTTTAACAGGAATGACGCCCGCCCAGTCTAATGCTCGTTTAAAGGGTGGTTTAAAAAGAGCATCTTTACCTAATACCGTAATTTGGATACCTAATCCGAAAATGGCCAGAAAACCATACCATCCATCAATGTTAGACGTATGAGGTGAAATAATCGCAACAGCTTTTGGATAATTAGGAATTTCGCCTTCAATTGTCCAACCTTGCGCTAAAAAAAGCTTCTTAAATAGTGCTCGGCTTAAAGCATTGCCACGTTGGGGTACCAAATCAGGTAAATTAGGGAAATGTTGATCCATATTTTTTAAATTTTAAC
Organism: Acinetobacter sp. AYS6; assembly: GCF_025630795.1. Classification (NCBI taxonomy): domain Bacteria; kingdom Pseudomonadati; phylum Pseudomonadota; class Gammaproteobacteria; order Moraxellales; family Moraxellaceae; genus Acinetobacter; species Acinetobacter sp. AYS6. The sequence continues at coordinate 71,129 of NZ_JAOTNV010000009.1, read as the reverse complement.
TTGTCCTTGTTTTATCTTAGTCTTTTGAAATATATGCTTCATTGGCAAAATGTAAGAACAACATGACATTTGATGTTATTCCTTATTAAAGAAATAAAAAGTAGGTTTCTATGTGGCGGCAGCAAAATTTTTATCTTCTGCTATTTTCCTTATATTGGGCGCAAGGTTTGCCTGTAGGTTTTATGACCCATGCCTTACCCGTTATTTTAAGAGCGCAAGGTGTATCACTCGCCCATATCGGTGGGTTTGGCTTATTAATGTTGCCTTGGTCAATTAAGATTTTTTGGGCGCCGTGGGTTGATCGACATGCACTTTCCCGTTTAGGACATTATCGTAGTTGGATTTTACCTACTCAGTTTTTAACGGTGGGTGTACTTTGCATTTTGTCTTTTTTCCCCATTCAAGCTTTAGATCAGCCCACTTATTTATTCGCCTTTTTCATTTCGCTTCTTTTTATGAACTTAACTGGAGCAACGCAAGATATTGCTACCGATGCTTTGGCGGTTAATTTATTGCACCATGACCAGCAACATTGGGGCAATACATTTCAGGTGATTGGTTCCCGACTAGGTTTTATTGTTGGAGGAGGTGCCGTACTCTGGTGTTTAGACTGGTTGACATGGCAACCCACTTTTTTGCTACTAGCGGCTTTGGTATTTTTAAATACTTTACCTGTTTTATTATTTAAAGAACCTCAACATGCTTTTCATTCAAATCAGGAACTCAAACTTAACCAACAAAATTTAGTTATAAAGATTAAGGCTTACTTGAGTTATTTCTCTCAAAATAAAGAGTTCCGTTCTTGGTTAGTTGTACTGATTACTTTTAAAGTCGCAGATGGTTTAGCTGGACCACTGCTTAAACCTTTAATGGTTGATATGGGGTTAAGTTTTACTCAAATCGGTGTTTATATCACGATGCTTGGTGCAGTAGCGGCACTGGCAGGGGCAGCAATAGCGGGTGGAGTACTTAAATACTTTTCAAGACCAACAGCTTTAATTATTTTTTCAGGATTTAAAATCATGAGCTTAGCGGCGTATACCTATTTAGCTTATGCCTACGAACAGAAAATTCAACTGAATGTCTGGGCTATCTATACAGTCAATGCTTTAGAAGATGCTTTCTCTGCCATGTTGTTGGTGGTTATGTTGACCTTGGTCATGCACTACAGTCGGAAAGAATATGCTGGTACAGATTTTACCTTTCAGGTTTCAGTCATGGCGACTGTGAGTGGTCTTCTTTATAGTTTTAGTGGAGTGCTTGGAGATGCATTCGGTTATTTCCATTATTTGATAGCTATTGTCATTATTGGCAGTGTTACTTTGCTGCCTATTTACCTTTGGAAACATGCAAAACTACACGAAAAATAATGTTAACTAAATGAAATAAAGAAAGTTAATATCGCTTAAGGAGTGATCTAAGCTTTATCTAATACCTTTGTCTATGTTTTTAAAAATGTATGTTTTTAGCTATTTAAATGCTCTATTAATTGTGCCATCTTGTTTGGGTAGCAAATGGAAGCTAACTGGAGTAAAAATGGATTTCGTTAACAAGAAAAATCATGTGAATCAATCAAAATGGATAGAAAAATGTTCAATTAGACTGGATATTAGCCTAAAGTCTAAAAAAGAATAATGAAATAACGATTTAATCATTCTATAAGATAAGAGAGTTGTGTAGGATTCGTTACAACATGAAGTTAAGGTAAAAATCTGTAAGTCAAAGTATGTTTTTTATGTCTTTGGTTATTGGTTTTAGTCTTGCACAGCGTTGAAATTGGTTTTGGTTGCGGTAATAAAATTAATGTAACCAAAGTGGAGGAGAGTTGATTTTTTTAGCCCTAATTTAATGGCTTGAATCAGCTTGGCATGGATAGGCAACATAAAATATATTTTTTGGAGTTTTTGATGGATCTATTCCTTAATCGTAAATCTTTCGTTATTAAAAGTTTAGCTCTTACAGTAACAGCTTTAATGATGAGTGGGGCACATGCTGCGACTTCCGACAAAGCGGAAATTCAACAGCTTCGTAAAGAAGTTGAAGCTTTAAAAGCTTTAATTCAAGAACAACGCCAAGTACAGCAACAACAACAGCAAGTACAACAACAACAGCAAGTTCAACTCGCTGAAGTGAAAGCACAACCTGTTGCTGCACCAGTTTCACCTTTAGCAGGATTTAAATCTAAAGCTGGCGCTGATGTGAACCTATATGGTTTTGTCCGTGGGGATGCTAACTATATTATTGAAGGTGCGGATAACGACTTTGGTAAAGTAGCTGAATCAAAAGGCGAAGCAACTGATAAAATTCGTGCAACTGCTAAAACAACACGTCTTGGTTTAGATTTTACTGCTCCAGTAAATGATGCCAAAGTCGGTGGTAAACTCGAAGTCGACTTTGCTGGTTCAACAACAGATTCAAATGGTTCATTGCGTGTTCGTCATGCTTATGTGACATATAACAATTGGTTATTTGGTCAAACGACTTCAAACTTCTTGGCTAATCATGCACCAGAAATGATCGACTTCTCGACAAACATTGGTGGTGGTACTACTCGTGTTCCACAAGTACGCTATAACTACAAACTAGGACCAACAACACAATTGTTTGTAGCGGCTGAAAAAGGTGATAGCACTGGTCTTACTGGTAAAAAAGATACAGATGGTAGCTGGATAAATGACAGTATTAAATATAGCTTACCAGTATTAACTGCTAAAATTACTCAAGGCTATGCAGATGGTAAGGGTTCTGCTTCAGCTCGTGCATTAGTTGAAAACTATAAATCTAAAGCTGGTAGTGATAACCAAACTGGTTGGGGCGTTGCGGTTGGTACCGACTTTAAAGTATCTGATCCTTTAAAACTCTTTGCTGATGCATCTTATGTTGTAGGTAATAGTAACTACTTATATGGTAGCAACAAGGCTTATACCGTAGTAGATGGTGATATCGAGCAAAATAAATTTGTAGCGGTACAAGTAGGTGGAACTTATAAGATTTTACCTAACTTGCGTTCGACTTTAGCGTATGGTGCTCAGTTCGCTGATGATGGCACAGACTATGCTAAAGCCTATACAGCAGGAAACGAAAAAGTTCAACAAGCATGGCTTAACGTAATTTACACACCAGTTAAACCAATTGATTTAGGTGTTGAATACGTTAACGGTAAGCGTGATACCTTTGATGGTAAGTCTTACAAAGATAACCGTGTTGGTTTAATGGCTAAATATAGTTTCTAAGAACAATATTTAGTTAAAGATTAAAGAAGATGAGGTTAAATTTAACCTCATCTTTTTTTTAGTAAAAAATTTTAAAATAAGTGTTTTTTAAGATTTCTGTTTTTAGATCATTTTTTATTTAAGTCATTTTTAAGTTTCAATTTCTACAGTAAAGCATCATAAAAAGATTGTAGTTCCCCCAAGATGCTGAATTTTTTTTCTACCTTAAAAAATAAACAGATTTCACTGTTTATGTTTAATTTCATTATAGCCATTTGGTTAGGTGCAATTCTAAATATTGGTTTTTATAACAAAGTACATCTTTTGACCCCATATTTTGGAGTAAAGGCTATTTTATTTTTAGCTGCTACAGTGATTATTGTTGTTGCTGGTTATTATGCGATTTTACAAATTTTAAACTGGAAATGGACGGCCAAACTTTTTGCAATTTTGTTAGTCTTTATTGGTGGTTTTAGCTCTTATTTTGTGAATACATTAGGTGTAATCATCTCGCCTGATCAGATTCAAAATATGATACAGACAGATGTATCTGAAGTTTCTGATTTAGTTTCATTACGGTTTGGACTTTGGACAGTTTTCTTTGTTGTTTTACCTATTATTTTAATTACTCAAGTAAAGCTTAAAAAAGAAAAAGTATCTCATTTATTGTTGAAAAAAGCTGGCTCAATTGTCGCTTCTTTTGCAATTGTCGGTATTTTACTTTTTACATATTATGTCGATTTTGCAGCTATTTTTCGTGAACATCGTGACTTGAAAGGCATGATTTCTCCTCAAAATAGTATTTCTTCTTTAATGTCTTATTATCATAAGAAGGCGCCTAAGAAGAATTTACCATTAATACATTATGGGGAAGATGCTCATCAAGTTCAGGTAGTACAAAAAAACCTGCCTAAATTAATGGTGCTCGTTGTCGGAGAGACAGCTCGTGCGGAAAGTTTTGCATTAAATGGTTATGCTAAAAATACGAATCCAGAGCTTTCTAAACAAGATATTTTGAATTTCTCTCAAGTAAGTTCATGTGGTACAGCAACCGCTGTTTCAGTTCCGTGTATGTTCTCTGGCATGCCTCGTGTTGACTATGATGAGCAATTAGCAAGTCATCGTGAAGGTCTTTTGGACATTGCAAAGCGTGCAGGTTACCAAGTGACTTGGATTGATAATAATTCTGGTTGTAAAGGTGCTTGTGATCGTGTTGAACAATATCAAATTCCAGAAAAGTTAAAGCAAAAATGGTGTAAAGATGGCGAATGCTTTGATGATATTTTAATTGATAGCTTAAATGAATATTTAGCCACTATTCCTAAAGAAGATACGCGCCCACGTCTCATTGTTTTACATCAAGTCGGAAGTCATGGTCCAGCTTATTACAAGCGTGCTCCTGCTACATATCAACCGTTTAAACCAACTTGTGATACTAATGCGATACAGGGCTGCTCTCAACCAGAGTTATTAAATAGTTATGATGACACGATTGTGTATACAGATCATGTGTTAAGTCAGATGATTAATAATTTAAAAGAAGTATCGAAATATCAAACAGGTTTATGGTATTTATCTGATCATGGTGAATCAACTGGTGAACATGGTTTATATTTACATGGTTCACCGTATGCAATCGCACCGAGTCAACAAACACATGTACCAATGATTATGTGGTTCTCTGATAAATGGAAACAACATAATCTTGCGCAAGTGAGTTGTTTAGGCCAACAAACGAAACAAAAGTTAAGTCAGGATAATTTATTCCCAAGCTTACTCAGTTTGTTGGATGTAAAAACTCAAGTCATCAACCCTCAACTGGATATGCTGCACTCTTGTGCCCATGTGAATTAAAGCGAGCCTAGAACATGACAAAAATCTTGATGATTGAAGATGATTTTATGATTGCTGAGTCAACTATAACGTTGCTGCAATATCATCAATTTGAGGTGGAGTGGGTCAATAATGGCTTAGACGGTCTGGCTCAATTGGCCAAAAATAAGTTTGATATCATTTTATTAGACTTAGGATTGCCTATGATGGATGGTATGCAGGTCTTAAAGCAAATTCGTCAAAGAGCTGCAACTCCAGTCTTAATTATTTCAGCACGAGATCAGTTACAAAACCGCGTGGATGGCTTAAATCATGGAGCAGATGATTACTTGATTAAACCATATGAGTTTGATGAATTACTTGCTCGTATTCACGCGCTATTACGCCGTAGTGGGGTAGAGGCTCAGCTTGCAAATCATGAACAGCTATTACAAAGTGGTGATCTGGTTTTAAATGTTGAACAACATATTGCGACCTTTAAAGGCCAGCGGATCGATTTGTCGAATCGTGAATGGGCGATTCTTATTCCTTTAATGAGTCATCCAAATAAAATCTTTTCTAAAGCAAATCTTGAAGATAAGTTATATGATTTCGATAGTGATGTGACCAGTAATACGATTGAAGTATATGTGCATCACTTGAGAGCTAAACTTGGGAAAGACTTTATCCGTACGATTCGAGGATTGGGTTACCGTTTAGGACAATCGTAACTTAAATTTTGGAATTTCATAACAGTGCATTATTCATTAAAAAAACGACTGATTTGGGGCACCTCAATTTTCAGTGTCATCTTAGGTTGTATATTAATTTTTAGTGCCTATAAGGTTGCGCTTCAAGAAGTTGACGAAATTTTAGATACCCAAATGCGTTATTTAGCAGAACGAACAGCTGAATATCCATTGAAAACAGTAAGTAGTAAGTTTGATTTTCACAAAACTTATCATGAAGAAGATTTATTTGTAGATATTTGGGCCTATAAAGATCAGGCCCACTTATCTCATCATTTACATCTGTTGGTTGCACCTGTTACACAAGCTGGTTTTTATTCGCATAAAACTAACCAAGGTGTAGTGAGAACGTATGTTTTGCCTTTAAAAGATTACCAGATTCAGGTGAGTCAACAAGAGCGGGTTCGTGAAGCCTTTGCTTGGGAGCTTGCGGGCAGCATGTTCATTCCTTATCTAATTATTTTGCCTTTTGCGATTTTTGCTTTAGCCGCGATTATTCGTCGAGGCTTAAAACCCATTGATGACTTTAAAAATGAACTGACTCATCGTGATTCGGAAGAACTGACACCCATTGAGGTTGCAGACTACCCTCAAGAGTTATTGCCAACCATCGATGAAATGAACCGTTTATTTGAGCGTATATCCAAGGCTCAAATGGAACAAAAACAGTTTATTGCCGATGCTGCACATGAACTTCGAACGCCTGTTACAGCTCTAAATTTACAAACTAAAATTCTAATTAGTCAGCTTCCCGAGCATGAGTCTTTGCAGAACTTGAGTAAGGGATTAGCGCGTATTCAGCATTTGGTCACACAGCTTTTAGCTTTGGCTAAGCAAGATGTCTCTTTAAGTGTGATTGAACCGACTAGAACTTTTCAACTTAATGATGTCGCTCTAAATTGTGTTGAACAGCTTGTTAATTTAGCTATGCAAAAAGAAATTGATCTAGGATTTGTCCGTAACGAACCTATTGAAATGCATAGTATTGAGCCAACAGTACACTCAATTATTTTTAACTTAATTGATAATGCAATCAAATACACACCTCATGAGGGAATGATTAATATCTCAGTTTTTACAGATGCAGATGGCTATGCGTGTATACAGATTGAAGATAGCGGGGCGGGTATTGATCCTGAACATTATGATAAAGTTTTAAAACGTTTTTATCGTGTACATCACCATCTTGAAGTCGGCAGTGGCTTAGGTTTATCAATTGTTGACCGAGCAACTCAGCGTTTAGGTGGAACTTTGACGTTAGATCGAAGTTTAGAGCTTGGTGGACTTTCAGTTTTGGTTAAGCTCCCAAAAGTTCTACATATTCATGAAACAAGAACTTGATTTAAGCAAGTTCTTGTTTGATTCGTTTTTCAAACTCAAAACGATGAATACATATTTTATAAAATAAGATGTTTACTGCCCAAATGACCCAACCTGTCCATAAATTGTGGCTAAGGAAATGGGCACCACGCATCATTTGTCCCCAACCCATCATAAAGCCTAAGATGATGCCAGCGATGAGATAAAAATAGGCACGTTTAGGTTGCTCAAGACGATAAACAAAATAGCCCGTCATTAAAATAAAGCCTGCGCTTGCATGACCACCCGGAAAGCAATGACCGTGAGTAGCACTAAAGTCCCACACATAACTTAAAGCGGTTGGATGAACCATATTCCAAGGGCAAGCGTGAGCAGATTGTGACTTCAACAATCCCACTATAGCGCTACCAATCATACTCACAAAAAACATATAGCCATATTGCCAGCGATAAAGCTTTAATTTTTCTACTTTGAATGACGCAATCCACAGACCTAAAAAGATGACATAAACGGTGGTAATGATTTGTTTTACGATTTCATGGTTAACCCTTACCAGATACCAATTGTCCCGATTAAAAAAATGACCTGTTGAATCCATCCAAGGCTGGATGAAATACATATCAATTTTTCCACCTACTGGAAATATAAATAAAAGTATAAAAAAACTAAGGGCAAGAAAAATAAGCTGAAGTTGGAAAAATTGTTTTTGTTGATTCATTGCTGTGCAACATCAATTTGAATGTGAGTTGAAGGCATTACATAAAATCAAACTTAAATTGTTCTTAAACTAATCAAAATTTAATGTTGAAATAAAGTTGCGACTTAAAAAATAATATCGATGATTCATAGGCATATATTATTTATTTATAGAAATTATGTGTTTTTTTAATCACTTTTGCCCATGCAAACTTTTAAATAATGATAAGCAGGATAGTTTGATCCTGCTTATCAATCGTTGAGTTAAAACATACCTTCTTCGGAGTTTGCAGAAATTTTATGAATGGATAAATCTGCACCTCTAAACTCATCTTCTTGAGATAAACGAATACCAATAGTTGCTTTAAGTAAGCCGTAAACAACAAAGCCACCAATGAGCGCAATCGCAATCGCGAGTACTGTACCAATGAGCTGTGAGGCAAAAGAGACACCGCCTAAACCACCAAGCCATTTTTGACCGAATAGACCTACTGCAATACCACCAAATGCACCGCATACGCCGTGTAAAGGCCATACACCCAACACATCATCAACTTTAAGTTTGTTTTGAGTATAGGTGAATAGGTATACAAACATTGCACCAGCTGCACCACCAATAACAAGTGCACTGACAGGATGAACAATATCAGAACCTGCACAGATTGCGACTAAGCCTGCAAGTGGACCGTTATGTAAGAAACCGGGGTCATTTTTTCCAATCGCATTTGCTGTAATGGTTCCGCCGACCATAGCCATGAGTGAGTTAATTGCAACCAGACCAGAAATAGCATCAACACGCTGTGCACTCATCACATTAAAGCCAAACCAACCTACAATTAAAATCCATGAACCGAGCGCTAAAAATGGAATAGAAGATGGTGGGTGAGCACTTACACGACCATCTTTCTTATAACGACCAGAACGTGCACCCAATAAAATCACGGCAGCAAGTGCAATCCAACCACCCATAGCATGCACAACGACTGAACCTGCAAAGTCGTGAAAAGCTGCACCAAAAGTCGCCTCTAACCATTTTTGCAGACCGTAGTTACCATTCCAGACCATACCTTCGAAAAACGGATAAACCAGTGCAACTAACGCAAGTGTTGCAATTGCTTGCGAACGCATTTTTGCACGTTCAGCAATACCACCTGAAATAATGGCAGGAATTGCCGCAGCAAAAGTGAGTAAAAAGAAGCAACGCATGAGGTTGTAGCCATGATCACTCGCAAGGCTTGTACCATCATGGAAAAAATGCTGGTCGTAAGAAATGTAGTAGCCAACAAAGAAATAAGCGATTGCAGAGAGGGCAAAGTCAGTCAGAATTTTACTTAGTGCGTTCACCTGATTTTTATGGCGAACCGTACCAAGTTCCAAGAATGCAAAACCTGCGTGCATGGCAAGAACCAAAACTGCACCAAGTAATAAGAAAAATAGATCTACATTTTGCATAGCATGCTCGAAAAAAGTGCTAAATTCCATTTTGGAACAAATCTGGGTCTGTAAATTGCACCAAAATAGATTTAAGGAATCTAAAAACCTAAGTTTGTCGAAACAAACTCAATTGCATAAAAGTGAATATGCAATAAGTGCACCAATTTGAATTGGAAAAGTGTTTTTTGGCGATAAATGGTGCGTTGATTTGGTTAAGATAGGGCAGTTATGGCGCTTTTTACGTTACAAGTCATCTAATGCGCTTATAAATTGACCTGAAAAAGTTCGTTATCAAATTCCTAAAAATTATTCGTAATCATTTAATAATTTGACCAAACCGATTGAGCAACTTCTATAAATGCTTTTACGGCTGGACTGATGTGCTTCTTGTTTTTTACTGCAAGGCCAATAGAGCGTTTAAGATTCGGTTTAAAAGGGCGTTTGACCACGTTTGGATAGAGTGAGAGTAACTCTTTGGTGATGACCATATCAGACACAATGGACACTCCTAATTGGTTGTGGACCATGCTAACGATACTTAAAATTTGTGACACATAAAATTTGATGTCTGGTTTCACATTAAAGTTTTTTAAAATTAATTCGACCTGATATCTACTACCAGCCATTGTCATAATAAAAGGGCAGTTTTCTAGTTGTGCTGGATCAATGTAAAGTTGTTGCGCGAGCGGGTAGTGACAAGGAATTAAGGCAACAAAACGATCTTCAATTAAGGGGAATGTATCAAAACGCTCATCTGGCATAATCAAAAAACCAACCTCTATGCGCCGCTCCAATAACCACTGAGCAACTTCTTTATCTTCACCTTCATCAATATAAATTTCGATTTTAGGGTAGCGTTGCCGAAAGGTCTCTAAAATTTCAGGCAATAGATAAATAGAGGATGAAGCCCCAAAAGAGCCAATACGTAATGTGCCTTCGTTTAAACCATGGATCGCAGCCACTTCTTTTTCTAATGTATCGGAAATACTCAATAGCTCTTTGACATGTGTCAATAACTGCTGACCTGTCGTGGTGAGCTCAATATCACTTTGGGATCTTGAAATCAGGTTAATATCCCATTGTTGTTCTAATGATTTAAGGGCATGGGAAACTGCCGACTGTGAAATTCCCAGCTTTTCTGCTGTGGCAGTAAAACTTTTTAGTTCAGCAATGAGTGCAAAAATTTCAAGCTGGGTAAATGTCATATTGTACTTATTATGAGTAAAAACTCATTTTATCATGAGCTTTCATTATCTTTAATATATGAGTAAGCCAAGGTCATTGCTAAAAACAGCAAGCCTCAACAAAACTCGAGTAAAGAAATGAATAGCATTGTTTTATCTCTTTTTCCTTTAGTTGCATTAATTGCATCGGGATACTTATTTAAAAAATATCGTTTTTTTAGCGATGAGTTTTGGGCCGGGGCAGAGAAGCTAAATTACTATATTTTATTTCCCGCTTTGCTTTTTAGTACGCTATCGACCGCAAAAATTGACTTACAAAGTTTGAGTACAGCCATTATTGCGATGTTGATTGTGGTTTTAGCAGTGACCGCCTTTTTATATATCCTCCGAATGTTTTGGCACATACCGCCTGCACGTTTTGGTGTGCACGTACAAAGTATGGTTCGCTTTAATACCTATATTGGTTTGGCTTTAGTCACTTCGCTTTTTAAAAGTGAAGGAATGGCAATTCTGGCAATTTTATTGGCACTTTGCATTCCACTTGTAAATATTATTTCGGTGCTTGCTTTAACTTCTAAAGAACACATGGCAATTAAACCTGTTTTGATTGCACTCCTTAAAAATCCGTTAATTGCATCGTGTGTGGTCGGGGCAGCAGTTAATGCGCTTCATATCCCGATTTGGGAAGGCTTTACTCAGTTTATTAAGCTTTTTTCAGTGTCGAGTTTGCCGCTAGGTTTGTTATGTGTGGGTGCAGCTTTACAATTTATGCAAATTAAAAAAGACATTGTGGTGTTGGCAGCAGACACGTTTGCACGACTTTTAGCAGTGCCTGCCTTGGCTTACGCAGTTTGCATGTGGTTTGGTTTACCAAGTTTGCAAACACAGATTTTAGTCATTTTCTTTGCGCTACCGACTGCTTCTGCTTCATATATTTTAACCAAAGTTTTGGGTGGTGATAGTCAGCTCATGGCAGCTGTAATTAGCTTTCAAACTTTATGTGCTGCCGTAACTTTACCATTAGTGATTTGGTGGATTTCTTAAGTTATAACTTAGATAAGTCGTATTCTATTTTCTAAAAATGAATAGACTGATTCTGACTTAAAGAATGCTTTGCTACCTTCCTCATTTAATTATTGCTACACTTTTTTCTTTTTCAGGTGGATGAGTATGTCCTTTGATCTCAAAGTGAGCTTGCAGCAAAGGTCTGAGCCGTCTGCACAGCAGAAAAAACTGAATCGCCTGTTTGATAAAATAGAACAGCAAAAAGTTAGCCTGAGCACATGGCAAAATGCACAAGCTGAGATTCAACAGCACATACGCCAAAAACTGATGCCTGTGTATAACGATTTACATGTAGTCTTATTTCAGCAGTTGGATCAACTTTGGAATATGTTGCATAGCCATGAATTTTCCAAAGCAGATATGCAACAACTCGATGAAAAAATTGCCCAGCTTGCACAAATGTTGAAGCGCTCCAAAATGCTGTCTACTGAACAGTTGGACTTGGTGAAGCAGATTGATACCTTTTATCAGCAACATGCACAAGAGTCGATAAAAAAGAATAAAAAAGCTCAGCCAATAAGATTTGAAGATGAAGAAAGTGCTGATCAAGGTTTAGAGTTAGAAGAAGACTTTGAACAATATGCAGCCGAGCAACAACAAGCGCGAGAACAAGCCAAACAGCAAAGACAGCAACAAAAACGTGAACAAGCCGAGCAAATGGCAGCGCAGTCATTAAAAACGGTCTATTTAAAAATTGCCGCAATGATTCACCCAGACCGTGAGCAAGATGAAACAAAGAAAGAAGAAAAAACTGAGTTGTTCCAACAAGCAAGTCAGGCCTACGAAAAGCAGGATTTGTTTTATTTACTCAAACTCCAGTTACAGCTTGAACAGAATAAAGGGATAGGCGCTAAAGAATTATCTGCCGAGCAGTTGCGGTTTTATAAACTGGCTTTGGATGCACAAAGTCAGCAGCTTGAAAGCCAAATTGCTGATATTTTGGATTCTTTTCAGTTGGCAACGAATGTGAAAGCAGAGCATGTACATATCAGTGATATTTATAAAGCCATAGATGCTGACTGTGCTGAGCTAAAGCAGCAGGTGAAGTGGGAAAAGGAACGTTTAAAGCATATGAAAAAGGTGAGTGGGGTAGAGATGTTATTGGAACATGGGGCGCTTTAGATACAAAGCCTTCGTTTGCAAGTTTGCCTGCGATTTGCTCGTGTTGCTTTTGGAATAAGAAATTGTTGAGATTGGATTTTTTATAAAATATAGTGTGAAAATTATAAAAATTAAAAGATCGGATTTATGAATGAAAAATTTATTCAATTATCAAAAGAACTTAACCATAGACCTATTTTAGAGAAGGCTTTAGGCCATTTTCCTAACTTACCTTTAGTTGCTATAGATTGCGGCTGTGGCGCTGGGAATGAATCTGCTTATCTATTATCAAAGGGATTTAATGTTCATGCTTTTGATATTTCAATTGATGCGCAAAAAGTCTGTGCTGAGCGATTTAAAGATGAGTCTAGATTTAGTTTTTATCATGAATCTTTTGAAGACTTTAATTTTCCATCTGCAAGCTTAATTATTGCCTCATCAAGTCTATTCTTTTGCGACCCAAGTTATTTTTATAGTGTAATTAAACGAATTATAAATGCACTTCCTGAAGGCGGAATTCTGGTAGTTGATTTATTGGGGACTCAAGATGAATGGGTTATTAGAGAACCTAAAAAATTTATAGGTTTTACGTACCAAGATATAGGCGATTTGTTTTTATACGAATTTAATTTATTGTTTCATAAAGAAATGAATGAAAATTTGCCCTTATTGAATGGTTACATAAAATTATGGCATCTTCATATGTTGATTCTACAAAAAAAGTAATTCTTAAATATAGAAAAACCCAGAACCTGCTTGCACAGATTCTGGGTTTATTCGACTAAAAAGCTTAAAGCGCAGCAATCTGCTCCATATTCGCTTTAACTTTCTCTAACTGAGCAGCAAACTCAGCAAGCTTCGCTTTTTCACCTTCAACAACCGTTACTGGTGCTTTAGATACAAAGCCTTCGTTTGCAAGTTTGCCCGCGATTTGGTCGTGTTGCTTTTGGATTTTATCTAAATCTTTTTGCAAACGAGCAAGCTCAGCTTTAGGGTCGATTAAACCTTTCATTGGTACAAATACCGATGCATGGCTAACAACGCTAGAGCAAGACAAAGGTGGTTCTTGGTCTTTATTCAAGAACTCAATGCTTTCAACTTTAGCCAATGCTTTGAACAATGCTTCAATACGAATGATTTGTTCACGTTCAGCATCAGATGTGTTTTGAAGTAATACTGGCAACAAGCGCGCATTACCTAAGCCTAACTCACCGCGAATGTTACGTACTGCGCCAATCAAACCTTGAAGCCATTGCATATCTGCTTCAGCTTGTTCATTGATTTTTGCTTGCTCAGGAATAGGGTATTGAGCAGTCATAATCGTTGGGCCGCCTTGACCAAGCATTGGTGCAAGAGTCTGCCAGATTTCTTCTGTCAAATATGGCATAAGCGGATGAGCCAAACGTAATGAAGCCTCCATTACTGCAAGCAATACACGGCGTACTTCAGCTTTACGCTCTTCAGACACTTCTGCATCGTTTAGAACTGGTTTAGTTAACTCAACGTACCAGTCACAGTATTCATTCCAGATAAAGTCGTAAATCGCTTGAGCAGCAAGGTCTAAACGATACGTTGCAAACGCTTGGTGTACAGCAGCTTCAGCTTTTTGCAGACGGCTCATAATCCATTGTTCTGGAAGTTCCCATAGATCAGGGCGCGCTTGTTGACCAACAGTTTGACCTTCAACATTCATCAGAACGAAACGGGTTGCGTTCCAGATTTTGTTACAGAAGTTACGATAGCCTTCAACACGTTTTAAATCGAATTTGATGTCACGACCAGTGTTTGCAAGCGCACAGAACGTGAAACGAACTGCGTCAGTACCATAAGCATTGATGCCTTCTGGGAACTCTTTGCGTGTTGATTTTTCAATCTTCGCTGCATCTTTCGGGTTCATTAGGCCAGTCGTACGTTTTGCGACTAAGCTTTCTAAATCAATACCGTCAATCAAGTCTAATGGATCAAGTACGTTCCCTTTAGACTTCGACATTTTTTGACCTTCACCATCACGTACCAAGCCGTGAACGTAAACAGTCTTAAATGGAACTTGCGATGAACCATCTTCATTTTTCATGAAGTGTAGGGTCATCATGATCATACGGGCAACCCAGAAGAAAATGATGTCAAAACCAGTCACCAACACATCTGTTGGGTGGAAGGTTTTTAAGAAATCATTTGCGGCATCTTTTTGTGCGTCGCCAGTCCAACCTAAAGTTGAGAATGTCCAAAGTGCAGATGAGAACCATGTATCAAGAACATCTTCGTCTTGTTTGAGTTCAACGTCAGCCGCGATGTTGTTTTTCGCGCGCACTTCTTCTTCGTTACGACCTACATAGATGTTGCCATTTGCATCGTACCAAGCTGGAATACGGTGACCCCACCAAAGCTGACGTGAAATACACCAGTCTTGAATGTCACGCATCCACGCCATGTACATGTTGCTGTATTGTTCTGGAACAAACTTAATACGACCATCTTGAACTGCTTCAATTGCAGGCTCAGCAAGCGGAGCAATTTTTACGTACCATTGATCAGTCAGTAACGGCTCAATGATCACACCTGAACGGTCGCCGCGTGGAGCTTTTAAATCATACGGTTGGATTTGATCTAACCAGCCTTCAGCTTCAGCTTGAGCAACTAATTTTTTACGTGCTGCAAAACGCTCTAAACCAGCATAGTCCGCAGGTGCAGTAATGGTTTTAGAAATCTGTTCGCCAGCTTTTGCAATATATTCAAACTCACCTAAAACTTCGGCATTTTTGTTGAAGATATTAATGATTGGCAAGCTATTGCGTTTACCTAGATCATAGTCATTGAAGTCATGAGCAGGGGTAATTTTTACACAGCCAGTACCGAAGTCTTTTTCAACGTAGTCGTCAGCAACGATCGGAATTAAACGACCCGTAATTGGCAATACAATGTTTTTACCAACAAGGTGTGCATAACGCTCATCTTCAGGATGAACAGCAACCGCAGTATCACCAAGTAATGTTTCAGGACGAGTTGTTGCAACGACTAAATAGTCTTTGCCGTCTTGAGTTTTAACTGATTTGTCTTCAAAGAAATATTTAAAGTGCCAAAGTGAGCCTTTTTCTTCTTTGCTTTCTACTTCAAGGTCAGAAAGAGCTGTTTGAAGTTTAGGGTCCCAGTTTACAAGACGTTTACCACGGTAAATTAAACCGTCTTCGTGCAAACGAACGAATACTTCTTTAACCGCGTTTGATAAACCTTCGTCCATCGTGAAGCGTTCACGTGACCAGTCTACAGATGAACCTAAGCGACGAATTTGTTTCGTAATTGTGCCGCCAGATTGCTCTTTCCATTCCCAAACTTTTTCGATGAACTTATCACGGCCCAAGTCATGACGAGTCACACCTTGTAAGCCAAGTTGACGCTCAACAACCATTTGAGTTGCAATACCAGCGTGGTCAGTACCCGGTTGCCACAAAGTGTTTTTACCCATCATACGGTTATAACGGGTGAGGGCATCCATAATGGCATTGTTAAAGCCATGGCCCATGTGCAAACTACCTGTGACGTTTGGTGGCGGAATCATGATACAGAATGATTCACCGTGACCAGAAGGTTTGAAGTAACCTTGTTCTTCCCACGTTTGGTACCACTTCTTTTCGATCTCGGTTGGATCGTATGTGGTCGCAATATTTTGAGCGGTTTGAGCGTCAGTCATAGTAGCTTAGATCGAATATGCATAAAAAATTGCACCTATTGTAGCAAAAAAATGCCTCGAAATTAATGTGCTGAAAACAGATAAACGGTTTTGTATTTTTTTCAAAAAACGGTAGATTTATGAAAGATGGATCACAATTTAATCGTGTAGACATACGGCACAAAAATTACAAAAGAATTGAAAAGGATGCTGCTCATGAGTTATGAAGTTTTTTTGAAAATTTCCGATTCAACTTATACCCAATTCGAAACCATTCGACAGAAATTGCATGATGGTGTCAGCCAAAGTCAAGCAAAACCTTTAGGCGATGTACTCTCTGATCTTTCTTGTGAAATTATTGAACAGGTTTTTTCTGTGCTTTTACAGTCAGGAAATGCAACTATGTCTCCAAAACAACAAGCTGAGTCTGAAAAAGTTATTCAGCAGGTTTTAGAGACTTTTCGAAAATACATGCCTTGGTCAGTTTCATTCTTTGGCAATGAGCGTCTTTTACCTTTAGTCGATTACATGACATCTCTGATGAAAGAGCAGGGCCAACAAGTTTATATTACCTATCCGGTTACGCTTCAACTCGTACAGCAAGCTCAAAACCTTACGCAGCAAATTCGTGATGGTAATATGCAAAGTATTACAGCGGCTTTTGAAACATTAATACAAATTGTAGATTTAGGCGTAACAAGCCTAGTACGTGAGCCTAAAAAGCGTTTAAAATTTAATTTAGTTGTCGATAAAACTCTTAACGGAGTAATCAACATGACGACGCATTTGGGCTATAAACGTTTGGAAAAGTTAGGGACACAGGTCGATCAGACCACAGCAACTCATTATATCAACCACTTTTTGGCCTTCATGCATCAAGCAGCATAATTTAAAAAGATAATAGGAACTTCACATGGCCAAACTTGATACTTTGCAAAATAAAGTGGTATGGATTACGGGCGCATCTTCTGGTTTGGGTAAAGCCTTAGCAGGTGAGTTGGCTTTGCAAGGTGCAGAAGTGATTTTGACCTCGCGTCGTTTTGATGAATTAGAAGTGGTTCGAGTGGGTTTATTAAACCCTGATCAACATTTATCAGTGGTTGCCGATATTACTGATGAAAAACAAGTTGAAGAGGCCTATAAGCAGATTTTAAAAGCTAAAGGGCGAATTGACTGGCTCATTAATAATGCAGGCTTAAGCCAACGTGCTTTGATTCAGGACACCACAATGTCAACCGAACGGGCCATTATGGAAGTCGATTATTTCTCACAAGTGGCTTTAACCAAAACTGTATTGCCGACCATGCTAAAACAAAAGTCTGGCCGAGTTGTATTTGTATCGAGTGTCGCGGGTTTATTAGGGACTCAGTACCGTGCAAGTTATTCGGCTGCTAAAGCGGCAATTCATATGTGGGCGAATAGTTTACGTGCCGAAGTCTCAGATCAAGGCGTCGAAGTTTCCGTTATTTTCCCAGGCTTTGTAAAAACTAATGTTTCTTTTAATGCGTTAAATGGTGCAGGTCAGCCTCAAGGTCATCAAGATGAAGCGATCGAGAATGGTTTAGAGGCAGACGTTTTTGCAGAGCAAGCTGTGAAAGCCTTAATGCATGGACAAGAATATATTGTTGTTGGTGGAACAAAAGAAAAACTGGGTGTAATGGTTTCTCGAATGTCACCAAAACTTCTTTATAAAATGATTCGGAAAACAAAAGTAAAATAAAAAACTGATTTTGCCGTGCTAAATTGATGGAAAAACCCGCATAGAAGGTTCACCATGGATCAAGATTATCACCGTATTTTAGAAGTCATTACGCGTTTTCAATTGGTTTTTGACCAGAAAAATTGGGACGCTTTTGATGAGTTATTGGCCGATCAACTTGAGGTAGACTATTTTCAGTTTAGGGGAGAGCCTTTATGTGTTGTGACTTGTCATGAATATAAAGGCTCACGGCAAGAGGCATTGTCGCATCTCAGGCTGCAACATAACTTAAGTAATCCACTTATCCGTATTGAACAAAATCAGGCATGGTTAGAATGTAATTATCAAATTTATCGTTTTTCAGAAAATGATTATTTTCATTCATTTGGTCGTTATTATTTTACTTTGGAAAAACAACAAGAGCGTTGGAAAATTACCGGAATTTGCCAACATTTAACTAAAAATATTGGCAATCCACGCATTCATTTTTCTTGTGTGGGGCAGCATTAATCTTTTACTGCTGTACCGTATGCAAATACTTCAACCATTCCGCCTTGCATTCCTAGTTCGGTTGTACTCAGCCGAACTCCCATAATATGGTTAGCTCCTGCGGTGTACGCTTGTTGTTTTAAGCGAACAATAGCTTCACGGCGAGCGCGCTCAACTACACTCTCATAACTGGTAAGCCGACCACCCAAAACATTCTTAATGGATGCCAGTACATATTTAAAGTAGTCATGAGAAATCACGACATTACTGCTAATAAAATGTCCTAACTGATCACTCGTCGCAAAACGATTGGTATCAATTCTGATATGGGCGAATTGCTGTTCTTTTTCTTGAAGTTCTTTCAAATGTTTTTGTTCAATATGGCGGCCAAAACCCCATCCAATACTGAAAAGAATGAGAAAAATAACAAGCTGAAAAATAAGATTGTCCATTTTCTACCTATGCACTAAATGGATCTGGTAGATGGGATGCTTGAGGTTGAACAACCACAGCCGTACCATATACGAATAATTCAGAAGCACCTTGGGCAATATTTGAAGTTGAAAAACGAATACCAACAATTGCATTCGCACCAAGTTGCTGAGCTTTGGCAATCATACGATCCATGGCTTCTTGGCGGGATTCTTCTAATAATTCGGTATAGCCTGTAAGTTCACCACCTACAATATTTTTTAAACTTGCCATCAAATCACGGCCAACATGCTTACTACGGACTGTACTTCCATAAACAACATCAAGTTGCTTTACAATCTGGTGGCCCGGAACACTTTCTAAATTACTCAGTAACATTGTTTTTTATCAATCTAAATTCTTAAGGTTTCAAGATAAAAAATATTCACATGAGATGCAATAAAAAAGCCCACCGAAGTGAGCTTTTATAAATTAAGTTATTTAAAACTTATTGCTTTTTAAGTTCAGCACTTGATGGCTGATTAACCACTGTATCTGAGGTATTTGCTTTTAAACCACCACCTAGAGTTTTGTATAACTCGATTTGGTTGTTTAAGTTAGCTTGTTGAAGCAACAATAAACCTTGTTCTGCTGAATAAGATGAACGCTGTGCATCAAGAACTGTCAAGTAACTGTCAATACCAGCACGGAAGCGGGCATTTGACAGTGTGTAGTTGCGGTTAGTTGCTTCTACTAGACGTTGTTGAGCTGTTAAACGCTCACCAATATTGGCACGAGTTGCAAGCGCATCATTCACTTCGCGGAACGCAGACTGAACTGATTTTTCATAATCAGACAATGCAATTTTCTGATCGGTTTCAGAAATTTTTACATTGGCTTTACGTGTACCCCAGTCAAAGATTGGTAAGTCTAAGCTTGGACCAATCGACCACACAAAGCCACCAGACTTAAATAGATCACTTAAGTCAGTTGATGCATAACCTGCAGAACCCGTTAAGCTAATTGTTGGGAATAAGCGTGCTTTTGCAGCACCAATATTCGCACCAGCAGCGCTTAAGTTATATTCGGCAGCTTTTACATCTGGACGGTTATTAAGCAAGTCACTTGGTAAACCAGCTGTATATACATTTTGTTGAGTAATGCGTTTTACAGGTTGGGTTGGCAACAAGTTTTGTGGAACAGATTGGCCCACTAACAAGTTCAACAAGTTTTGTGCTTGAGCAATCTGTGTTTTGTAGTTTGCTACATCATTACGCGCAGTTTCTACAGAAATCTGTGCTTGACGTAGTGGAACTTCACTGTCGATGCCCACATCAAAACGTTTTTTGTTGAGATTGTAAGAGTCTAGCTGTGCTTTAAGTGTTTGCTCTGCAAGTCTTAAATTCGCTGTTGCGAAAGAATAGTTCAACCACGCTTGTGCCACTTGACTGATCAGACTGATTTGAGTCGAATCACGTGCACTTTGCGTTGAAAGATAACTATCTAATGCAGCATCTTTTAAGCTACGTACGCGGCCCCAAAAATCAAGCTCATAG
Source organism: Acinetobacter sp. AYS6 (assembly GCF_025630795.1). Lineage (NCBI taxonomy): Bacteria > Pseudomonadati > Pseudomonadota > Gammaproteobacteria > Moraxellales > Moraxellaceae > Acinetobacter > Acinetobacter sp. AYS6. The sequence continues at coordinate 50,734 of NZ_JAOTNV010000009.1, read as the reverse complement.
GCAGTTACACCCAGACCTACTTGATAAGTAGAGTAGGGGTTATTCGGATCACGGCTTTGAGAAACCTGACGAATTGCACTACCACTTGCTCCGATGGTTGGAAGCTGGTTGTTCTGCGTAATTCGATATTGCTGTTGAGCACGTTCAATATTGAGTGTTGCTGTACGTAAGTCGCGGTTGTTGGCAAGCGCCAAATCAATCACTCCAAGTAAACGAGGGTCAGAAAAGAACTGTTTGTAACCCTGTTCAGCAATAGACGTACCAGAAGCGCTGTTATATGCATAGCTTTGTGGTATATCGGTTTTCACGACTGGTTCTGGGCCGCGCATGCTTTGACAAGCTGCCAAAGCAAGCGCAAGTGCAGATACCGCAATGCTACGACCTGAAATAGACCATACTTTTTGCATCACGATTTATGCTCCTGAGTGTTTATGGTTTTTGGTTTGTACTTAAAGATACTACGAATCCACACATAGAATACAGGGATAAAGAAGATACCTAAGAACGTTGCACTGAGTACGCCACCGAGTACACCGAAGCCGACTGAGTGCTGACTTCCTGCACCAGCACCTGTTGAAAGGGCAAGTGGAAGTACACCGAAACCGAAGGCAAGGGTAGTCATGATAATTGGACGTAAACGCATTTTTGAAGCATGTAAGGTTGCATCAAGCAGGTCTTCACCTTTTTCCTGCAATTCTTTTGCGAACTCAACAATCAAGATCGCATTTTTTGCAGAAAGACCGATGACTGCAATCATTGCGACCTGGAAGTAAATGTTATTTGAGAGATTTGGATCTCCTTTAATAATCATACCCAAGTAAGTCAATACGATTGCACCAATAATACCAAGTGGTACTACAAGTAAAACCGAGAACGGAATAGACCAGCTTTCATACAATGCAGCTAAGCAAAGGAAAACGATTAACAATGAAAGCGCATATAAGAATGGAGCTTGAGCACCAGACTCACGTTCTTCAAGTGATAAACCTGTCCATTCATAGTCGAAACCTTGTAAGCCCATAGATGGTAACTTGGCAATAATTTCTTCCATAGCTTTCATGGAATCACCAGAACTTACGCCAGGTGCAGGAGTACCTTGAATGTTAACCGATGACACGCCGTTATAACGTTCAAGACGTGGAGAACCATATGTCCATTCGCCTGTAGCAAATGCAGAGAATGGTACCATTTCACCTTTGTTATTACGTACATACCACTTGTTTAAGTCTTCAGGCATCATACGGCTACCCGAATCACCTTGAACATAAACTTTTTTCACACGACCACGGTCAACGAAGTCATTAATGTATGAACCACCCCATGCAATACGCATCGTGTTGTTAATGTCAGCAATGCTAACGCCCATGGCACCCGCTTGAGCTTGATCTACATTAATTTGATACTGAGGCGTATCTTCTTGACCATTCGGGCGAACACCCACAAGACGTTTATCTTGTGCAGCTAAACCTAAAATTGTGTTACGTGCGGCAATCAGTTTCTCATGGCCTTGACCACTTGAATCTTTAAGTTGCAAGTTAAAACCAGCAGTTACCCCGAGTTCAGGCATTGCTGGAAGCTGTAATGGCATGATGTAAGATGCGTCTTTAACGATCATATTCAATGCCATACCACGCTGAATTAACGCACCAATTTGAGACTCTGGTGAAGTACGTTCACTCCAGTCTTTCAATTTAACGAAGCCAATACCAGCATTTTGACCAACACCTGTGAATGAGAAACCTGAAACGGTGAAAATAGATTCCACTGTGTCTTTTTCATTCATGAAGAAGTTTGTCATGGTATCAACAACTTTATTCGTACGATCAAGTGTTGCATTCGGTGGTAATTGAACAAGTGTCATAACCACACCCTGATCTTCTTCTGGTAAAAATGAAGATGGGAGTTTCTGGAATAAGAACACCAATAGCGCAATCACTACAGCGTAAAGTACGCCAGAGAAGATTTTGCCTTTAAGCATGCGACTAACACCATTTTGGTAGCTATGCGACATGCGGTCAAAACCGTTGTTAAAGCCTCTGAAGAAACGAGCAAAAATATTATTGCTTGGTTCTTTGTTTGGATCATGCTGTTTTAAAATTGTTGCACAAAGTGCTGGCGTAAAGGTTAACGCTACAATTAACGATAGAACCATTGCTGTTACAAGGGTAATCGAGAATTGACGATAGATCACACCAGTTGTACCGCCAAAGAATGCCATTGGTACGAATACCGCTGTCAATACGCTTGTGATACCAATTAACGCACCAGAAATCTGTTGCATTGATCGTGAAGTCGCCGTGACCGGATCGGTATGCTCTTCACTCATGACACGTTCAACGTTTTCGACCACAACAATGGCATCATCGACCAGAAGACCAATTGCCAATACCATAGCGAACATGGTTAAGGTGTTAATTGAGAAGCCAAAGATATTGATGACAGCAAATGTACCTAATACAACAACAGGTACAGCAAGTGTTGGAATAATCGTTGCACGCCAGTTCTGCAAGAACAAGAACATAACAATGAACACTAAAATTACCGCTTCAATTAATGTGTGTACAACACTTTCAATTGAAAGACGAATAAATGGAGTAGTGTCATAAGCCAGTTTATCTGCAAGGCCTGTTGGATAGTTCTTACGTAATTCAGCTAAACGGTGTTCAACAGCTTCAGCGGTATCAAGTGCGTTGGCACCCGTTGCAATTTTAATTGCAAGACCACCAGCAGGTTTACCATTAAACTTCGAATCGAACTGATAGTTATCAGAACCTAGTTCTACACGAGCAACATCTTTTAAACGAACCTCAGCACCTGATGCTGTGTTCTTTAAGAAGATATTTTTAAACTGCTCAGGTGTTTGCAACAAACTTTGCGCATTCACTGTTGCGTTAAGGACTTGTCCTTGTACCGCTGGTGCACCACCTAATTGACCTACAGCAACTTGTGAGTTTTGCGCTTGTAAAGCAGTCGCAATATCACTTGGTGTTAACTGATAGTTGGTTAGTTTTGCAGGGTCGAGCCAGATACGCATTGCGTATGAACCACCAAAGACTTGTACCTCACCCACACCAGCAACACGGCTAAGCGGTTCTTTAATTGATGAGTTTACGTAGTCTTTAATGTCTGAGTCTGAAAGGCTATTATCTGGTGAATAAAATGCAATAACTTGCAAGAAGCTTGCACCAGATTTGGTAACCGTTACACCTTGGCGTTGAACGTCTTCAGGTAAAAGAGCAGTTGCAGATTGCAGTTTGTTTTGAACCTGAACCTGTGCAATATCCGGATCAATACCTTGTTCAAAGTTTAATTGAATAGAGGCCTGACCGTTACCCGCACTGTTAGATGAAATATAACGTAAACCATCTAGACCATTCATTTGTTGTTCAATGATCTGGGTTACGGTGTTTTCAACAGTCTCAGCCGATGCACCAGGATAAGTTGCAGCAATTGTAACTGTCGGTGGTGCAATCGTCGGATACTGTGCAATAGGCATTTTTGTGAGCGTGAGAATACCCGCCAACATAATGACTAATGCAATCACCCACGCAAAAATGGGGCGATGAATAAAAAATTGTGCCATTCAATCTACCCCTTATGCATTTGAAGATGCTTTCTGTTCTGCTTGAGGTTTACCTGATTGAGCCGGTTTTGTAGCATTTGGAGCTGCACCTTGAGGGTTTGCTGGTTGAGCTTGGTAAGGTTTTGCTGAAACTTCTTGCCCTTCTTTAACTTTGGCAACACCATCAACAATCACTTTATCACCAGCTTTAAGACCGTTAGTCACAATCCAGTTTTGTCCTTGAACACCAGAGGTTTCAACAGGACGACTCTCAACAGCACCTTTTGCATTCACAGTCATCGCCATGGCTTGACCTGTCGGTAAACGGGTAATTGCAGCTTGAGGAATCAGATACGCATTTGGAACTACACCCTGAACAATCTGTGCAGTGGTATACATGCCCGGAAGTAACAGATGATTCGGGTTCGAGAATACGGCACGTAAAGTAACTGTACCTGTATCCTGGTTCACAGAAGCATCAGAGAAAGCAAGTTGTCCTTCGATTGGATAGGTTGAACCATCCTCGAGCTTCAATTTCACTTTCGTGTTGTTACTGTTGTTTAAACTGCCTTTGCTGAGCTGTTGACGTAAACGTAATAACTCGGCACTAGACTGGTTAATATCAACATAGATCGGGTCTAACTGTTGAATCGTCACTAATGGATCTGTTTGGTTTGCAGTGACTAAAGCACCAGCTGTTACAGAAGAACGTCCAGACTGACCAGAAATTGGTGAGCGAATTGTAGAATAACCAAGATCTACATTTGCATTCGTTACTTGAGCTCTCGCAGCAGAAACTTGTGCTTCGGCAACATTAACCTGACCAAGTAAATCGTCATATTCTTGTCTAGATACAGCGTTACTCGAAACAAGTTGCTTATAACGGTTGAGCTTGGTACGTAGTGAAGCTAGATTTGCCTGTTGTTGTAAAAGTGATGCTTTTGCATTTTCAAGCGTTGCACGGTTAGTTCTAGAATCCAGTTCATAAAGAGCCTGACCTTCACGAACATAACTTCCTTCAGCAAACAAGCGTTTTAAAATTACACCACTTGTTTGAGGGCGAACTTCAGAAATTTGATATGCTGAAGTACGGCCAGAAAGCTCAACGCTTTGTTCAACACTTTGTGGTTGAGCAACAATAACACCTACTTCAGCAGGCGGCATTTTCTGAGCAGCAGCAGCTTGCTGTTTCTCATCGGAGCCTTTGCCACAACCAACAAGTGCGATACTTGTTGCTAATGCGCAAGCAGTAAGGGCAGGAGCCCAAAGCTTAGCCGACATCATTGTTCCACCTCGTTAGATAAAATCTAAAAATATATTTGTTTTTTACTTAACCTACTTTGTGTTTGTAATAACCAGAGCCAAAGCAGTGCAATCCAAATAAAACCTATGCCCCAACCGGCGAGTACATCTGTTGGAAAATGAACTCCAGCATATATTCTTGAAAGCCCCATGCAGATAAACCAAAGACAGGAAATCAAAATGATATAAGGAGAGTTAGTGTTGGGCTTATGGCATAACATTATCATTGCCAGACAAGCCAGTGTTGATGCATAAACACTGTGTGCACTTGGGAACGATGCACCGTAACTTTCGACAATATGATATACCTGTGGGGGTCTTGGGCGGTCAACACACCATTTGAGCAGCCAACCCATGGTGATACTGCCAATAACTCCCACGCTAATGAAAATAACAGTAATATATTTTTTATACCATGCCTGATAAATACACACCAGAAAGGATAAAAAACATACAAAAGGCATACCACCTATACGTGCTAGAACGATCGTAATAGAGTTAAGATAATCTGAACGATATTCACTCAATATTTGAACGCTGAGAAGATCCAAAGATTGAAGTCTTGGTACAAAAAGACCAAGCACACCTAATCCTAAAAAAATACAACCAATAAAAAGCAACATATAGGGCATGTATATACCTTTGCTTAATTCAAGCAGTGTCCACTACTGAAAGCCGCTAAAAGTGTACTTGCCAGTACACTTTTTTTCAAGCCTGATAGATCATCGTAAATTCATTTTGAAAATTTTTTAACATTTGGAAAAACAATCACAACAAAATTGACGGAATTCACATTTTGTGTACAAAGCAAAATTCTTAGTGCTCCGTCTTTTTTCCACTATTTGTTGTCGTGTTTTCTTCAAGCTCTAGCGGTTGTTTTGGGGGCCAGAAAAAATCGCTTGGTCGAGTCAGAAAATGAGTCATCACCAGTTTGGCTAAAGGTTTCCATTGTTCAAAGCGAACTCGGCGGGCCCGTAGTGCCACAATAATGGTTAAGGTGAAACTCACGAATAAGTTAGTGAGACCAATACATAACACGCCTAAAAAGGACACAATAATCAGTCCGATATCTGGGCTGCCGTTAATTGTCATTAAACCTTGAATAAAGTTAGCCGAAGCAAAGGCAATATGGCGGATATCTAAAGGTAAACCTAAAATAAAGCCTATGGTGCCCATACTCCCTAACATAATCCCGAATAAGAAATTACCAGCTAAAGCGCCTAAGTTACGCTCAATATATTCAGCAAAACGATTGAGACGATCTTGACCAAACCAGTTTGCTAAACGGCGATGTGCTCTTAAGCGTGGACCAACTTTCCGGTAAACAGCCATGTTATCGAAGTATCCAGCAATGAGGCCGGACAAAAATAAGCAAACTCCGGCTACGGCTGCGTGTGGAATTGCCAAAGAGGTGAAAGGATTTAAGCTGTGCAATAAATAAGTTGCTTTAGTATGAGTTAATAAAGGCTCATCAAGATAGAACTGCCAAGCAAAAGTGATGAGTGCTGCAGTAGGGATCGCAATTGAAATATTGCCTAAAATCGCAATGAACTGTGTTCGAATAATATTAATAATAAGCGCTGCCAACTCTGCAATTTGAGCTGTTTTAGAACCTTTACGCTGTTGTACTGTTGCGGCAAGGGCAGCAGCGGTCATTGCAGGTTGTTTGGTTGCAACGGTGAAATGCAGAACATGAATTAGAATGAATCCTAGAGAATAATTCATACTGAAAGTAAAGGCCTGCATGAGCGGAGCCATTGTCATTCTTGCTGCAAGAATTTTTAAAGATGCCATACAAGCAATAATGACGCCCGCTCCAGCAGCAGCTTTATACATGCCCAAGAAACCTTTTGTATCAGTACTTACATAATGTTCACCTGTTCGGCTAGCATTTTCAGTCACTTGAAATGCAATAAGTTCACTTGTTGTGCTTAATAAAGAGCGAACACTTTTTTCACTGTAGTGTGCTTTGGTCAAATCGGAAATAAGATGTCCTAAAGAGACATATTTTCCTTTAGTGTTATCTACAACCAAATAAAGCAGTAATTCAATTCGATCGAGGCACTGTTCAAGTAATGACAATAAGTAAGTCAAACTTAAGCTGACCCCAATTCTTTTGGTAGCACGGCGAATTTTTAAAACGACATCCCGACACTGTTCCAGCATAACAAATGCTTGTGATGCATCCGGAGGGGAAGTGACCGCAATTTCGTGTTCAAAAAGTTCTTGTTTTTTATATTTCTCGATAAACTCAATAATTTCACGGTTCTGAACTAAAAATGGTGATTCATATTCAGTTAGTTCCGGTTGGGCATTAATAAATTCAGGATAAAGGCCGATTCCACTAATTCGATAAGATAAGACGGTAATTGCTTTAATCATTTCACTTTGAATGACAAGCTTTTCGTCTACATTACTTTGGCTTTGCCCAATAACACTGAATAAATTTGCCCAATCTTCATCATCAATATTATTGAGCCAGATTTTGTCACTTTCTAAATAGAAAATTCTACCAATCAATATTTTGAGTTGGCTTGCATCTTCGATTAACGGTAGAAAATGTGCTCCGAGTCTTTGCCCCAGCTGATTCCAGAAACCATCTAAAGACAAAATTCCGCTGTCGGCATATAAGCTAACTTGTTTATAGCGATTAATCAGACTTAATAAAAAAGTTTGTAGCAGGAAGGGAGCTGTAGGTGTGCGTAATAGGCTTTCAATTAAAGCCTGTATTTTTTGCTTAATCTCATCCGTATTATGAGGATCAGATGGACGAATATCATTGACTAACTCAATGAGTAGATTTTCGTCAATGACAGCTTGAGTATCCTCAAGCTGTTTCTGTATTTTTAAAAAATGATCTGAAAAATTTATATGCATAGGCAAAATAATATCTATTGTATTCGATGTAACGCAAGCTGAGTTAAGTTAATCAAAGCCTGACGATATGGTGTAACGGGTAAGTTTGATAGAGCTTGCAGTGCTGCTTCTGTTTCTTCTTGGGCACGTTGGTGGCAATAATCTAAAGCACCAGACTTCTGTACAATTTCGATGACCTGAGATAATTGGTCTACTCCACCAGTTGCAATACTGCGACGAATAATCGCATGTTCTTCACCTGTTGAGTGCGCTAATGCAGAAATTAACGGTAAAGTTGGCTTACCTTCCATTAAATCATCACCGATATTTTTACCTAATGTTTCAGCATCTGACGTGTAGTCTAAAATATCATCAATAATTTGGAATGCATTACCAAAATGACCGGCAAATAATCTTAATGGTTCACGGTACGCTTCTTGTCCAGCCAGAATAGCAGCGCCTTCTGTAGCCAACTCAAATAGGCGAGACGTTTTACCATGAATAATTTTTAAATAAGTTTCTTCTGTTGTATCAGGTTGATGTTGCGATTGAAGTTGGAGTACTTCACCTTCAGCAATTTCACATGTACCTGTTGAAAAGTCTTTCAATAAAGTCATGTTGTTTAAATCGACCAATAAATCAAAAGCACGTGCAATGAGGAAATCCCCGACTAGTACAGCTGTCTGATTGTTCCATGTCGCATTTGCTGTAGGTCGGCCACGACGAAGCCCGGATTCATCTACCACATCATCATGGACTAATGTCGCGGTATGCAACATTTCAATGATTGCGGCCAGACGCTGTGCGTTTGCCATGTTTTCTAAACCACATGCGCGAGCTGCGAGTAAACACATGATTGGACGCATACGTTTTCCGCCAGCCTCAACAACATGTTTGCTGACAGACATGACTAAACCGACTTTTGAGCTAATTCCTTCATTAATCAAGTGATCCATCGCAGCAAAGTCTGAGGCAACAGGCGCAAGAATATCTTGCTTGAAATCGATGACCATATGAAGAAAAACCCCGTATTGGTAGATAAGTGGCGTTAGTGTATCAACTAAAGATGTGTTGCACAGGTTAACAAGTGGCTGATATTAATCATTTCTATTGTCTTTTAGCGTTCTTTGTTTTTTATTTAAGCAAAACATGATATTTCCGGCAAAACAATAAATTTAATGACATCAGCATTAATACAACTTGTTCTTGTCGCAATTTGTGTCTGGAACTGTATTTTAATTTTCATTCAGAATCAATGAAAACTGCTAATTTCCAATCTAAGGTGTCTGTTGATTTTGTAAAAATAGGGGAATAGACGTCACTGATAAATAGAAAATACTTGTCGTTTGATCAAATTTCACTTAAAATCTGTCGCCTTATATAACCCCAGTGGCGATCGTTTTAAGATCGATATATCCCTTATCGGCACGACGACACGGGCTAATTGGAGTACATTATGTACGCAGTAATCCAAAGCGGTGGTAAACAGCACCGTGTAGTTGAGGGTGAAACCCTTAAAGTTGAATTATTGAAAGCTGAATCTGGCGCGACTATTACATTTGATGATGTATTAATGGTTGTAAACGGTGACAGCATTCAAATCGGTGCTCCAGTTGTAGCTGGCGCTAAAGTAACTGCAGAAGTGGTTGGTCATGGTCGTCACGACAAAATCCGCATTATCAAAATGCGTCGTCGTAAACACTACCGTAAACAACAAGGTCACCGTCAATGGTTCACTGAGTTGAAAATTACTGGTATTTCAGGCTAATCACGAGGAGTAAGAGACATGGCAACTAAAAAAGCCGGTGGATCGACGAAGAACGGTCGTGATTCAAACCCAAAAATGTTAGGTGTTAAAGTTTACGGCGGTCAAGCTGTAACTGCTGGTAACATCATCGTTCGTCAACGTGGTACTGAGTTCCACGCTGGTGCAAATGTTGGTATGGGCCGTGACCATACTTTATTTGCTACTGCTGACGGCGTAGTAAAATTCGAAGTGAAAGGTCAGTTTGGCCGTCGCTACGTAAAAGTTGAAACTGTATAAGTTTTAGCTTCAAAAAAAGCCCACATTTTGTGGGCTTTTTTTATGGAATCTAATCTGGTGTATCTTCATCATGATGAATGAAATTCTACAAACAACATGAATAACATAACAAAATATCTTATTTTCTCAATGATTAGCACAGAGTTTGTCGGTTAATATGAGTCTTGAATTAAGAGCTTGCTAAGTTTCATAACTTTGAAAGATGGCAAGTTGTCTTACAGCAACTAAAAAGGTGATGACATGAATATGCTTCGTAAAACTATGTGTGCTATTACACTCAGCGCGTCAGTGCTTGCTCCTGTAATGAGTACTACAGTGTTTGCTGCGCCTGTAGCAGCACCGGAGCAACAGGCAATTGGGAACCTGGTTAATCAGTTATCAGGTTTACAGCGTTTGACTGCCGATTTTGAACAAACAACTAAAGCCAATACAAAAACTGTGGCACAGAAAAAGAGTTTAAGTGCACAGCATATGAACCAGACATTTAAAGGCTCAATGAAAGTCGAACGTCCGGGGAAATTTTATTGGGAAACAGTAAGTCCGTCTAAACAAACAATTGTAACGAGCGGGAAAACAGTTTGGATTTATGATCCAGATTTACAACAAGCTGTACGCCAAAGTTTAGATGATCAGGTTGCAGATACACCAGCGCTATTACTCTCTGGTAACACCAATCAAATTATGAAGTCTTATCGTGTAACGCAACCCGATAAATCAAAGCTCTATTTCACATTATTTCCTAAAAAAGAAGATGGTGCTTTCCAAAGTTTAACTATTAGTTTTGGAGCAAATAAAGCACCTACGCTTATGGTATTGCAAGACTCATTGGGTCAGACCACCTATGTGCGCTTTAATAACGTGAAAGTAAATGCTTCAATTCCAGCATCAGTCTTTAACTTTACGCCACCAAAAGGCACAGATGTTATTGACCAATAATTAATCCTTCTCAAAAAAGCTACCTTTCACGGTAGCTTTTTTTTATATAAGAGAAATAGATACATTTTTTAACCCCGTCTTATTCTTACGCTTTGTATAGTGATAGAGGTAAATTCATGGGGATTATTATGCGACTTTACGATAAAAAAATTATTTGTATTCTTCCATTAATGGCGGCAATGGCAATTGTGAGTGGTTGCCAACCAAAGTCGGCAGCTAAAGAGGATCAGGCTGCTTCGACTGCAAAAGTTAAAGAAACTAAAGACGCTGGTGTTCCTGTAATTCAGGCAAAAGTAATCCCAGTAAAATTGCCGAAATCAAAAGTTTGTTTAGAAGATGGTTGTACTGAGTATGACTTTCAAACAGTACAAACCAATCAAAAGTGGATTAATGATTACTTTACCAATCGTATAAAGAAAGCAGATCCGAATGCTTTTGCAAATTTAGCTGATCAGCCGGTTGATGTACCTGAGGGTGAACCGCGCTCAAGTCAAAGTGCAATTTATGTTCGCTATTTAGGGCAAAATTATAATCTTGCAACCTTTGCATTCCAGACTTATTCGTACTCTGCTGGCGCAGCACACGGTATGTCTCATCAAGAATTTGTGAATTTTGATTTATTAAATAAAAAGCACATTACTGTTGCTGAACTGATTCAGCCAGATGTCGAAAAACAGTTAGTCGATGCACTTTTTGATGCGAATACAAATTGGCTTCAAGAGCACAATATCAGCCGTGAAAAACTGCAACTCAGCGATAATTTCTACTATGGCGCAAATGGGGTTGTTTTTGTTTACCCAATTTACGAGTTGGCTTCTTATGCAGAAGGGATGACTGAATTAACATTGCCATATTCTGAGGCAGCTAAGTTCATTAAATCTGAGTATTTGCCAAGTGTGCCAAACTATAACTTATAAAATAGGTGATCTATTCTACAATTGTGTGAAAGCTATTCGTTATGAAGATGATCACTATATTTTTTAGTGTTAAGGCCTTACACTATAGCCAGTTTTTTACCCATATTATGATTGATTATGATCGACCCTAAGTTACTCAGAAATAATATTGAAGCTGTTAATGCGGCTTTGGCAAAACGTGGTGTTCAATTAGATGTTCAAGAATGGGCTTCTTTAGAAACTCGCCGTAAAGAATTGCAATCAAAAACTGAAAAATTGCAGGCAGAACGTAATGCCGGTGCAAAACAAGTGGGTCAGATTAAAAAATCCGGTGGCGATGCATCTGAAATCATGGCACGTATGCAAGCGATTGGTGATGAAATCAAAGCTGCTGAAGTTGCCTTATCAGAGCTACAAAACGAGATTGAGCAAAAAGCGCTTAGCATTCCTAACTTACCAGATGAATCTGTTCCTGCTGGTAAAGATGAAGATGATAACGTTGAAATTTTAAAATGGGGTACACCTCGTCAGTTTGATTTTGAAATCAAAGATCACACTGATTTAGGCGAGTGGATGGGCGGTTTAGAGTTTGAAACTGCAACCAAATTAACTGGTTCACGTTTTAGCGTATTAAAGGGTTCTTTAGCGCGTCTACAACGTGCCTTAACGCAGTTCATGCTCGATACCCATACTTTAAAGAATGGCTATACTGAAGCTTATGTGCCTTACTTGGTAAATGCTGATTCACTTCGTGGTACAGGCCAATTACCAAAATTTGAAGAAGATTTATTTAAACTTCAGGGTGAAAAAGAATATTACCTCATCCCGACAGCAGAAGTGCCTGTTACTAACTTCGTGCGTGATGAGATTATTGATATTGAGCGCTTGCCATTAAAATATGCAGCGCATACACCATGTTTCCGTAGTGAAGCTGGTTCTTATGGTCGCGATACTCGTGGTTTAATTCGTCAGCATCAGTTTGATAAAGTTGAAATGGTGCAAATCGTTAAACCTGAAACTTCTATGCAGGCCCTTGAAGACCTTACTGCACATGCTGAGGGCATTTTGCAGGCACTTGGTTTGCCATACCGCAAAATTTTGCTCTGTGGTGGTGATATGGGCTTCGGTGCGACTAAAACTTACGACTTAGAAGTTTGGGTTCCAAGCCAAAATACTTATCGTGAAATCTCAAGCTGCTCTAATATGGGGGATTTTCAAGCACGCCGTATGAAAGCACGCTACAGAATGGATCAAAAGAAGACCGAATTGGTGCATACTTTGAATGGTTCAGGTCTGGCAGTTGGCCGTACTTTGCTTGCTGTAATGGAAAATTACCAACGTGAAGATGGTTCTATCGAGATTCCAGAAGTATTACGCCCATATATGGGTGGTTTAACATTTATTGATTAAGCTTTGCATCTAAATTGTGCACGGTTTTTGCTTAACCAAAATCAGATGATTAATGTAGAGGCTTAAGGTGGATATTTTTCCAATCTCTTTAAAGTTGCAAAAGCAACGTTGTCTGATTGTGGGTGGTGGGCATATTGCGCTGCGCAAAGCAAATCTATTAGCCAAAGCAGGGGCAGTAATTGATATTATTGCTCCAGCAATTGAAGATCAACTTTTAGAGTTGGTTCAGGCGACTGGAGGGCAGTATTTTGCCGAGACCTTTGCCGAAAATTTTTTAGATACACCTTATAGATTAGTCATTGCGGCAACCAACGATGCACAGGTCAACAAAGCTGTTTTTGAGCAATGTGAAGCGCGTAATTTACTGGTAAATAGTGTAGATGATATTCCACACTGCCGTTTTATGGTTCCAGCGATTATTGACCGTTCTCCATTGATCATTTCTGTTGCCTCAAATGGCGCATCACCAGTTTTATCCAGACAACTTCGTACTCAAATAGAAACGATTGTCCCGCACGGTATGGGTAAGTTGGCTGAATTTTCAGGCCAATGGCGTAAGCAAGTAAAAGAAAAAATTATTAACCCAGACGAGCGTCGAATCTTTTGGGAAAACTTATATGCCAGTCCATTAAAAGAACAAGTCTTTAATGACAATCTGGATGTAGCAAATGATTTGATTCAGCAAGCCTTAACAGAATGGACGGCACCCAAAGGTGAAGTTTATTTGGTAGGTGCTGGACCAGGTGATCCTGAACTACTGACATTAAAAGCATTGCGTCTTATGCAGCAAGCCGACGTTGTGATTTATGATCGTTTGGTGTCTGCACCGATCTTAGAGCTTTGTCGGCGTGATGCGACCAAAATTTATGTAGGTAAAGCCCGTTCAAATCACTCTGTTCCACAAGATGGGATCAATGCTTTACTGGTTGAATATGCTCAAAAGGGCAAGCGTGTCTGCCGTCTAAAAGGTGGTGATCCGTTTATCTTTGGGCGTGGTGGTGAAGAAATTCAAGAGTTAGTTGAGGCAAATGTCACTTTTCAAGTTGTGCCGGGTATAACCGCAGCATCAGGCTGTTCAGCTTATGCGGGTATTCCGCTAACACATCGAGATTATGCACAAAGTGTTCGTTTCTTAACTGGGCATTTAAAGGAAGGTTCACCTGAGCTCCCTTGGAATGAACTGGTTTATGAAAATCAAACTTTAGTTTTATATATGGGATTAGTTGGCTTGGAACGCATTTGTGAGCAACTTATTGCTCATGGGCAACGCGCTGATATGCCAGTTGCTTTAATCTCTAAAGGAACTACACCAGAGCAAAAAGTTATTGTTGGAACATTAGCTGATATTGCAACTAAGGTGTCTGAACATCATATCGTAGCGCCGACTTTAACCATTATTGGTGAAGTGGTAAGTTTACGTGAACAGTTAAAATGGCAATAAGTTCATCTGAATTTATTGTTTGCTATTAAAGTCGAGAAAATTTGTGATTCATGTTGTCCTATACGAGCCTGAAATTCCTGCCAATACAGGCAATATCATTCGTTTATGTGCTAATACGGGCGCACAGTTGCATTTAATCAAACCTCTAGGTTTTGAGTTAGATGATAAAAAGCTCAAAAGAGCAGGCCTTGATTATCATGAATGGGCGCGTATGCAAATTTGGGATAACATTGAATTGTGTCTTGCAGATCTAAAAGCCAAAGGTGTTGAACATGTTTTTCCACTCACCACTAAAGGTTCTGCAACTCCGCATACTGTTGATTTAAATAGACCTGTAGCTTTATTGATGGGGCCTGAAACACGCGGTTTACCAGAGCATGTTCGTCTAATGTTTCCGCAAGAACAGTGGATTCGTTTGCCGATGGCAGAAAATTCAAGAAGTTTAAATTTATCTAATGCAACAGCCGTTATTGTTTATGAAGCATGGCGTCAGCAAGGTTTTAAAAACTTGGGATAAGTTGTTAAATTTTAAAATAAAAATAAGGCCAGTAAGGGCCTTATTTTATTAATTTACTTAAGCTTGTTCTAGTACCTTTTCATCATAAACGATTTGAGCTGCTAAAACCTGTTCAATATTGGTTTCGGCCCATTCCTTTAATTGGAACGCCATCGCAGCTACATTTTGTCCTAAGGCAGTGAGTGAGTAATCAACACGAATCGGGGATGTATTTTGAATTTTTCGCTCAATGAAACCGTCTCTTTCCAGCATTTTTAGCTTCTGTGATAAGACCTTAGGGGAAATACCTTGAATATTCTTTTTGAGCAAATTGAAGTGCTGAGTTTCCTCTTCGAGAACATTTAAAATTAATAAAACCCATTTATCTGCAATTTTTTCAAAAAATAGACGAGCAGGGCAATGTTGTTGAAAAATATTATATTTTAGACATTCATTCATACCATTTACCTATAATTTTTTGAAAAATTACACTAGTTACCAGCTAGTAACTAATTGACACCTAGTTTCTAAAATATATCATAAAGTGGAATTTAATAAAACAAAGGTTCTCTCCCATGTCTAACTCTAATATCGCGGTTGTATATTTCTCTGGTTATGGCCATACCAAGGTAGTGGCTGAAACTTTTGCAAACGAAATTAATGCTCAGCTCATCCAGATTGATCAGGAAGGTAATATTACTGAACAGGATTGGCAGGTATTAAATGATGCGAAGGGGATTGTTTTTGGTGCTCCAACATATATGGGTACAGCGCCTTGGCAGTTTAAAAAGTTTGCTGATGCAACTTCTAAAGTGTGGTTTACGCGTGGCTGGCAAGATAAAGTATTTGCAGGTTTCACAAATAGCGCGAGCTTAAATGGGGATAAGCAAGTAACGCTTATTCAATTACAAACTTTAGCATCGCAGCATGGTGGGATTTGGGTAAGTCTTGGTTTATTACCTGCGAATACAAAAACTGCAACACGTGAAGATGTAAATAACTTGGGTGGTTCAGTAGGGCTTTTAGTTCAATCGCCTTCAGATGCAAGTGTAGAAGAAATACCGACAGGTGATCTTGAAACAGCAAAAGTTTATGCTCAACGTGTACAAAGCATTGTGAATAAAATTTACGGTTAATTTGACCATAAAAAAGGCGCTTAAAGCGCCTTTTTTATTACTCATGCTCGTTATGTTGCGGAGCATTATATTTGAAGCCTTTGGTTTTATAGGCAAGATAACCTACACCAATCACGGCCCAAGCTAAGCCAATTTGTAAGGCAAGCTTATCAATCTCTAACCACATCATAAATACACTGGCAAAACCAAGCGTTGGTATAACAATATAATTAATGATGTCTTTAAGCGATTTATTCTTACCATCTCTTAGAGCATAGCGAGAAACCACAGAGAAGTTAACGAAACTAAAAGCAGTTAAGGCACCAAAGCTAATTAAGTTAACAATATGCTCAAGATCTAAAAAGCCAGCAGATAAAGCAACTACACCAACAATAAGAATGTTGTAAGTCGGAGTATGCAATTTTGGACTGATATGACCAAATAATTTCTTGTTGATAACGCCATCGCGTCCCATCACATACATTAAACGTGATACACCCGCATGGGCAGAAATACCTGATGCCATCACAGCGACTACAGCAAAATATAAAACCAAAGTTTTAAACATCAAACTACCAATCGCAGCGACCATCACAGGTTGTGATTCATCTAAAGGATTGAAGTAAGTATTTGGGTTACTTGGGAAATATAATTGGATGAAGTAAGTACTAACAATGAAAATAATACCTGCAAGTAATGCTGTCGAAAAAATAGCTTTTGGTAGCGTTTTTTCTGCATCTTTTGTTTCTTCAGCAAGAGATGATAAAGCATCAAAACCGGTAAAAGAGAAGCAGAGTACAGTCGCGCCAGCAATTAAAGAACTGACAGACGTCATATCGTTCCAAAAAGGAGTGAGTGACCACAATGCAGCTTTATCTGGATTTAAAGTTCCATCTGCATATACACCTTGAGTAAGTAAAATATATACTTGATAAACAAAATAAAAAATTACGCCAAGCTGAATAATAACAATCGTACTGTTAAAACGTGCAACGAACCGTGCACCAAATAAATTAATAACAGTCATAAGCGTTGTTAAACCAATCACCCATAACCAGTTATTTACTTCTGGAAAAAGAGCTCTTAGGTAAATATCTGCCAAGATAATATTAACAAGCGGTGACAGTAAATAGTCTAACCAAGAAGACCAACCCACCATAAAGCCAACATTAGGATGAATTGATTTTTGAGCATACGTATAAGCTGACCCAGAAGAAGGGTAGCGCTTAATCATATGTCCATAACTGATCGATGTTAATAAGATTGCGACTAATGCAAAAATGTAGGAAGTTGGTACATGACCACCACTTCGCTCTGATACTAAACCAAAAGTATCAAATAACGTTAATGGCTGAATGTAAGCTAAACCAATAATAACAATATGCCAAAGCACAAGATTCTTTTGAAGCTTAGCTGTTGGTTTAGTCCCAGATAAATTTGTCAACGGCGTTATCCTCATAATCGTTGATCAAGGATCAGCTTGGTGTTAAGGATCGTTTGAGACGAACGATCCCCCCTACAGAAAAAGATAAAGTGCGCCAATCTATCCTAAATTGATATAAATTGTCAGTACTTTCATCTATTTTTTAGCAAATTTTTTGCCATATATTCCAAATAAAATAATGACTAAAAATTCTTAGTCATAAAAAAGGTCTGATTTAATATATAAATCAGACCTTTATGGAGTTTCTTGAAGTTTGGCTTATTGAATTACCAAGCTTTTTGTAAGATATCTCGGATATCTTTTAAGCTTGCTTCTTTTGGGTTGTAAATAATTGAGCCATCATTTAGTGCTTTTTCTGCCACTTCATCAAGTTGTGCTTCAGTTACTTTGCCTGTTTCACGTAAGGTGCGTGGTAACTTGGTTAAACTAAATAGGCGATCACGCATTGCCAAAATTGTCGCAATTGCTCTATCTGCACGCTGGGTTGCTGGAGTTTGTGCATAAATATCCGCACCAGCGAGTGGTAATAATAACTCACCAATTTTCTGACCATTCACTTGTTTGTTATATTCAAGTACATAAGGTAAGAATAAGTTCATGCATAAACCATGGGGGAGGTGAGCAACTGCACCTAAAGCATGTCCTAAAGAGTGTACAAGCCCTACCATTGAATTAGAAAATGCAATGCCCGCCATAGTTGAAGCTTGTGCTAACTCTAAGCGGCCTTGTGAGTCATTTGGGTTATCTAAGACATGAAATAGATTTTCACTGATCTTTTTAATTCCAGCACTTGCATAAGCATCACTTATTGGATTCGCGCCTAAACATGTATAAGCCTCCACACAATGCGTTAAAGCATCCATTCCTGTCATTGCGGTTAAATGCGGAGGTAGGGTAAGCGTCATACGTGGATCTAAAATTGCAGCATGTGGCATTAAATATGCAGAAGTGAAAGCTAATTTCACATTTCTTTGTATATCGGAAACAACTGCAACCATTGTAACTTCTGAACCTGTGCCTGAAGTTGTTGGAATTACAAAAAATGGTTTTAATGGTTTTGGTAAGTTATGCGCACCAGAATATTGCAGAAGATCATCTCCACCTTCTGAGACTAAAATATTCGTTGCTTTAGAGGTATCAATAACAGAACCACCACCTACAGCAATAATCGCATCACATTTATTGTTACGATAAGCTTCCGCTGCAAGACGAACGACTTCTAAACTTGAATCTGGTGGAACATCATCAAAGATATGACCAATTACAGCATCAGTCGTACTAAATGCAGCTTCAATAGGGTTTAGTAGGCCATTTGCACGGACACCTTTATCGGTAATGATAAGAGGACGCTTTGCACCTAAAGACGCAAGTTCAAACGGAATATGTTCTAACGCAGTATTGCCAGCAATGACTTTTACAGGACAAAAAAATTCGTAATATGGTTTGGCCATGTTATGCGCTCCGCTTGAAGTAAGACTTGGCTACTTTTAAATAAATATTGGCAGCTTCGTTAAATTTTTCTTTTAGGGTGAGTTCGGTTGGGTATTCTTTAACTGCGAGTGATGCTACCAATTTTGGTAAAATAAGAGATTCCATTCTATTTAAGCAACGAACAAAGCGAATCCCTGCTGATACATCTCCATCTGCAATCATACGGTCATGAGCATATGCTTGAGCTGTACTTTCCTGAAAAGAGAAAACCAGAAATGCATGAGTTACATGCTTAAAAGTAATCGTTAAGTCAGGTTTTCTTTCTGGTCTTTTAAGTAGCTCTAACTGTTTGTCTTCTGTCACTCGTGCAAAAAATGCTGGTCCATTCGGGAAAACATTCATTGAAATTACAAAGTGAACTGGAAATTTAGAGATTTCCTCTTGTATTTCACTATCTACTTGACTTGCCATGACTAAGCCACGCCCGATGACATCCATCATCAGCTTAACGTAGGCAAGTTGCAGAGTGGGCTTTACAGCTTTTGTTGAAATCACTTGCTATCCCTTCTTAAAATTATGCAAAAGTAATTTTAGAGTAATTACTCTAATCCATTTTTATTTCATCGCAAAGCGATTTATTCATATTTGACTTTAGGGTCATTAAAGTACCCAGTGCTATTAATATACTCAATAAAGTCTTGGCAAAGTTGACCAAATGATGGATAGGGAGTCACTAAATCTTGTATACGCACCATTTCTAAACCTGCATAACCACAAGGGTTGATAGTTTGGAATCCCTCTAAGGCACAGTCCAGATTTAATGCTAAACCATGGTAACTACGGCCACGACGAATTTTAAAACCTAAGGAACCAATCTTACGGCCATCAACATATACGCCGGGTGCATCGGGCTTGGCGTAAGCTTCAATTTCATATTTTTTCAAAATATCTATCATAAATTGTTCAGCAAAACTGACCAATGTACGTACGTTCCACTTTAGACGATTAAGATCGAACATGAAGTAGGCCACGAGTTGACCGGGGCCATGCCAAGTCACTTGTCCGCCACGGTCGGTTTGTACTACAGGAATGTCTGATGAAATTAGAATGTGTTCTGGTTTACCAGCTTGACCTTGTGTTAAGACATTGTGATGTTGAAGTAACCATAATTCATCAGGCGTATCTTGATCACGCTCATTTGTTAAGAGTTTCATGGTTTCAAATTTGCTTTGATAATCTTGTAAATCGTTCCATTGCCGAATAATCAAGTTTGGTTTATCAAGGCTCATCACAATATATTCCTATAAGTTAGTTTATGCGGCACCCAGTTAATAGCTGCAAGATAGAAGCCGAAAACCTTGTAATTTTAAAGGATTTTATAATAGGAGTTCTAAATATTTATATTGTTTTTTACTGTTGAATTGCTTAAAAATTTCCCAAAAAAATACCACAGTAAGAATATCTGACTGTGGTATTGATTGAAGAACTTAAAATTAAAGCGCAGTTCTAATCTGCGGACAAGCAGCCAAGTCAGCATAAAGTGCGTGAACTTGTTCTAATTCTTCAAAGCGCAATTGTGCTGTTAAAGAATGATACTTGCCGGTGCGAGATTCTTGAACTTTAAGTGTTGAGTGGTCGAAGTCGGGAAAATGTTTTACCAAAATATCAACTACAGCAACACGTAATTCTTCACCCGCATCGCCAATAAGTTTAATTGGATAATCCATCGGAAATACCCAAAGATGTTCTTGTAGTTCGCGAGATGGAGTGCGGTCTAACATAAGTTACCTCATGATTTGAAACGCCTGCATTATCGCAGGCGTTTATAGCTCTTTCTATTAAATGGGGCTTGGTTTTGAAATTTCAAGCTTTCAAAACTTAGTCATTTTCCAAGAAAGAACGTAAGTGTTCAGAACGAGAAGGGTGGCGTAATTTACGCAATGCTTTCGCTTCAATCTGACGAATACGTTCACGTGTTACGTCAAATTGTTTACCTACTTCTTCAAGAGTATGGTCGGTTGGCATATCAATACCAAAACGCATCTTCAATACTTTTGCTTCACGTTCAGTTAAGTTTTCAAGTACTTCGCGTGTTGCTTCTTTTAAGCCTTCTGAAGTCGCAGCATCAATTGGAGAAGTGATGTTTTGATCTTCAATGAAATCACCAAGATGCGAATCTTCATCATCACCAATAGGAGTTTCCATTGAAATCGGTTCTTTCGCAATTTTAAGTACCTTACGAACCTTCACTTCGTCCATTTCTAAACGTTCACCTAATTCTTCAGGTGTCGGTTCACGGCCCATTTCTTGTAACAATTGACGAGATACACGGTTGATCTTGTTAATCGTTTCAATCATATGTACAGGAATACGAATTGTACGAGCCTGATCTGCAATCGAACGGGTAATCGCCTGACGAATCCACCAAGTTGCATAAGTCGAGAATTTATATCCACGACGATATTCAAACTTGTCTACAGCTTTCATCAAACCAATGTTCCCTTCTTGAATCAAGTCAAGGAACTGTAAACCACGGTTGGTATATTTCTTCGCAATCGAAATTACCAAACGAAGGTTGGCTTCTACCATTTCTTTCTTAGCACGGCGTGCTTTCGCTTCGCCAATCGCCATACGCTTAGAAATATCTTTAATTTCAGCAACGCTTAAACTAAGTTCTTTCTCGATATCTGCAATCTTTTGCTGGAATGCTAAAACATCCGGACGAACCTTTTCTAAATGCACCTTGATTTCAGCAGGAGCTTTAGCAATTTGTTCATCTAACCAAGCTGGATTAGATTCTTGCTTAGGGAAAGAAGTACGGAATTGAGTACGATCCATACGGCCACGACGTACTGCATAACGCATAATTTCACGTTCGTTGGCACGAATTTGCTCATGTGTACCACGAATCATTTCAGAGATGATGTCAAATAAACGTGGTGTAAATTTAAACATCATGAATACAGTAGCTAAAGATTCTAAAGCTTCATCTGCTTCTGGGCTGTTACGGCCATGTTTCTCAATAACAGCTTTTGTTTTAGTCCATGCAGATTCAAGTTCATTAAAACGAACTTTTGCAACTTCAGGATCTGGACCAGACTCACCTTCAGAGTCGTCATCGCTTTCTGACTCTTCATCTTCTTCGTCATCGTCAAGCTTAACTTCTTTTGCTGGTGTTGCTGGTGCATCTTCCTCAAGTTCTGTTTCTTCTTCTAGAACCTCAGGAATATCTTCGTCAGTTTCCGGATCAAGATAGCCAGATAAAATATCGGCAAGGCGGCGTTCGCCAGTTAAGAAATCATTATATTCTTTTAATACAACTTCAACAGCATTTGGCCAGTACGCAATTGAATTAAGGACATCACGAATCCCTTCTTCAATACGTTTAGCAATGCTGATTTCACCTTCACGGGTTAACAGTTCAACTGTACCCATTTCACGCATGTACATACGTACAGGGTCTGTCGTACGTCCAGGCTCATTTTCAACCGATGCAAGTACGGCAGCAGCTTCTTCTTCAGCAACTTCATCGGCTGTGTCAGTTGACTCACCGAACATGGTATCGTCAGATTCAGGTGCACGCTCGTGTACAGGAATACCAACGTCTTGAAGCATTTGAATAATGTCTTCAATCTGTTCGCTTTCAGTAATCGAGTCCGGCAGATGATCGTTAACCTCAGCGTAAGTTAAGTAACCTTGTTCTTTGCCTCGGCTAATCAGAGCCGCTACTTGAGAAGTAGGGGAATGCATATCGCTCATCTTTGCTTACTCTTCGTTGAATCTGTGGCAGTGAAAAACCGTGCATGATAGCACAATTTGCTTGAAATGTTTTGGCTTTGGTCGGTAACCGTTAAATAAAAAATATCTTTGAATTCACGTCTGTTTTTTGAATATTGGGCTAAAATCATTTTTTTCAAGCTTAAATCATCGAAAAGATCATAGAATTTTTTCTTGATCAAAAAAATAGTTCAGTTTTATAAATACACAATTTTTCGGGTGAAAAAAAGTACAAATATGCAGTTTAATGAAAAAAATATAAATAAAACTTGACATGATTCTGTAAGAGCGATAAATAGCGCCTAGACCCATTCACATTTTTTCATTAGAGGTAGTTTTAGTGTCTTCTACAGATTTTGAACTAGATGATAACTACGGTGATGATGATGATGTCGGTTTTGATGAGTCATCAGGCAAAATCACTGCAAAAGAATCATTAGAAAAACGTAGATTAATTGATGATCTATTAGCTCAACGCCGTTTAGAGCGTGAGTTGAAAGATTTTGATTATGATTTAGACGATGATGATCTTGATGATGAAGACTAATCAAATCTGAATAGGGCATCGTCAGCTTAAATGCTATGCTATCGTAGATTTCTTTTTTATAGTCAGGTAACACAATGAGTGCGTTAGATTTAGACCAATTAAGTGAATATCTAGATGGAGACCACAATGAGTATGGTCTAGATTTCGCTGCGACTCATGGTTTTCTGTGTGCAATTGCAGTAGGCCCTAAGTTTGACCGTTGGTTAGATGAGCTGTTTGATAATAACCATAAAAAGGTTCCTGCTGAAATTATTCAGCAAATCAAGGCATGGTTAGAATCAATTAGACAAGACTTAGCAAATGAAAATGGAATTGCATTTCCATTTGAAATTGAAGAAGCTGATGTTGAATCTAGCTTAGGCGACTGGAGTGTGGGATTTGTTGATGCAATGTTCTTAAATGAAGAGGCATGGTTTGCCCCTGAATATGAAGAACAGTTAATTGATTTAACTTTACCAATGATGGTATTTAGTGGAATTGATGAAGAAGATCCACAGATGGAATCTTTCCGTCGCAATGGACAGTTAATGGATGAACTGGCAGAAGAAATTCCAGATAATTTGAATGAATTATACTTGATGTATCATACGCCAAATTAAACTTTAAAAATTTAAGTAAATAACGTCCTTTCTAGGGCGTTTTTTATTTAGAAAAATTTAATTATATAAAGATAAAAAAGGCATTTAGAAATCTAAATGCCTTCTGAAAACTTCCTAATAGTGTCGTCTTACAGACGTTTACGCTTTGCAGCAGCAATTTGTGATTGGCGCATACGGAAACCCGCTTTTTGTTTTTCAGTGGTCTTGTCTATGCAATATACGCAAGAAACACCATGTTCATAACTTGGTAAAGCAGACTCTTCTGGAGTTAATGGCCAACCACAAGCGTGACATTTAATATTTACGCCTTCTTCAACGCCATGAGTTACAGCAGTACGTCCGTCAAAAACGAAACATTCACCTTCCCATAAGCTTTCATCGGCAGGGGTTTCTTCTAAATATTTAAGAATTCCGCCTTTAAGGTGATAAACCTCTTTAAAGCCTTCTTGCAGAAGTAAAGACGTAGATTTTTCACAGCGAATACCGCCTGTACAGAACATGGCAATTTTTTTATCTTTATGTTGCTCTAATTCTTTCTTAACATATTCTGGAAACTCACGGAATGTCTCAGTTTTAGGGTCGATTGCCCCTTTGAAAGTACCCGCTTTATATTCATAATCATTACGTGTATCGATTAAAATTACGTCATCACGTGCAATTAAATCATTCCATTCTTTTGGATCAAGATAGTGACCAACTAAGTCACGAGGCTTAACTTCAACACCTAAAGTCACAATTTCATCTTTAAGTTTAATTTTCATTTTGCGGAAAGGCTTGTCAGAGCTATGGGATTCTTTATATTCCATAGAGGCAAAACCTTCATTGAGTAAAAATTGATAAAGGCTATCAATCGCTACACGGTCACCTGCAACAGTACCATTAATTCCTTCACCTGCTACAATCAGAGTTCCACAAAGGTTAATTGTTTTCACTAAGTCTAATAGACGTTGCTGAAGATCTTTAGGATCTTGAACTTCTTTAAATTGATATAGTGCTGCAACAACCCAACCCGCGGTCGCTTGCTGTTCTACAGGTGCAAGCTGTTCTACAGTAGCGTTCATGGAAAACTCCAAATGTATTAAGATATAAATTTAAGGCGCATATTTTAGCGCGAAAATGTGTAATAAGCGAGAAAACCATAAAAAGTATATGGTTTATTTAAGGAGTTTGTTTTGAGTAATGATCATCGAATGCTCTCTCTCACCCCATGTGCAGGGCGTTGTTCAACAGTTTTTGGTGATCAGGTTTGCCGTGGTTGTCGTCGTTTTAACCACGAAGTGATTCAATGGAATACTTATACAGCAGAGCAACGCTTGGCTGTGTGGAAGCGCTTAGATGATCAGTTGAATCAAATTTTAGTACCTATGTTACCTCATGCGAACTTACAGCATGTAGAGGGATTTATTTTAAGTAAGCGTGTTCGGTTGATGGAAGGGGCGAGTAAAGGCCGCAAGCTTTATCATGCTTTGAAAATATGTGAAAAAAATAAGCATCTGGCAACAGAAAGTGGTTTGGGTATTTCAGAGTCTCAAGTCAAAACAATATGGGTTGAATTTGAAAGACGTGTTCTAGCTTTGGCCAAAGCGAGTTATGAGTTGGCTTGGTTGAGGGCTGATGGAATTAGTCATCATTTATTAAGTGTGTTTGACGAAGAATAAGTTTTTAAATTGAATTGAAAATACCACAATAAAAAAGCTGCCAGAAGGCAGCTTTTTTATCATTAATTTTCTTTCGAATATTAACGTTTGATGTCGCGCTGAGTCGGGCCAGTGTAAAGCTGACGAGGACGACCGATTTTGTATGGTGCGCTGTGCATTTCTAACCAGTGGCTGATCCAACCTACTGTACGTGCAAGTGCAAAGATTACCGTAAACATTTCTGTTGGGATACCAATCGCTTTAAGGATGATACCTGAGTAGAAGTCTACGTTAGGGTAAAGTTTACGTTCAACAAAGTACGGGTCGTTCAATGCAATACGTTCAAGTTCCATAGCAAGCGCTAATTGAGGATCATTGATATTTAATGCTTCAAGAACTTCGTCACAAGTTTGTTTCATGACTTTAGCACGTGGGTCGAAGTTTTTGTACACACGGTGACCGAAGCCCATGAGTTTAACTTCTTTGCGTTTTACTTTTTCCATGAACTCAGCAACGTTTTCTACACTGCCGATTTCATCAAGCATCTTAAGAACAGCTTCGTTTGCACCACCGTGAGCAGGTCCCCAAAGCGCAGAAATACCTGAAGAGATACATGCGTATGGGTTTGCACCAGTAGAACCAGCAAGACGTACTGTAGATGTCGAAGCATTTTGTTCGTGATCAGCATGAAGCGTGAAGATACGATCCATTGCGCGAGCAAGAACAGGATTTACTTTGTAATCACGGTCAGCAGGAGTAGCAAACATCATGTGTAAGAAGTTTTCCGCGTAATTTAAGTCATTACGTGGATAGATGAATGGTTGACCTACTGTGTATTTGTAACTCCAAGCAGCAAGCGTTGGAATTTTTGCAATTAGACGAATCGCAGTGATTTCACGGTGATTGATGTCTTCAATGTCAAGATTGTTGTGATAGAACGCAGATAATGCACCAACAACACCAACCATGATTGCCATAGGATGAGCATCACGACGGAAACCATTGAAGAAACGGCTAACTTGATCGTGAACCATCGTATGAGCACGAACTTTGGCATCAAATTCTGTTTTTTGTTCAGCAGTTGGGAGCTCGCCATTTAATAATAAATAACAAGTTTCAAGATAGTCTGCTTGAGTTGCTAACTGATCAATTGGGTAACCGCGGTGTAATAAAATACCTTTGTCGCCATCAATGAACGTAATTTTAGACTCGCATGCAGCTGTCGCCATAAAACCAGGATCGAAAGTAAAATGACCTTCTTTCAATATGCTGCTGACATCAATTACATCTGGACCTAAAGTGCCACTGTAGATTGGTAATCCAATTTCTTTGCCATCAAGATGTAATACGGCTTTTTTGCCATTTGCTTCAGACATTCAATAGATCTCCTGTCCTGGTGAATGTTGATCTGACCCGAAATCCTAATGTTCTCATGTGCGAATCAGACGGTGTCAAAATTTGCTATAAGATTAGTGAGTACTGAAATTTTGTCAATTATACTTATGGATAAAAAATGACGATCCCACAGAGAGTTAGTCATCAAGACCCGAGAAAAAAAGTCAGTAAAATCACTGCATCGGGATGGTATAATAAGTCAATTCAACAACAACGTGCAGAAAAAAAATGAAGTATGAGTACAATTGTAAGCAAATTTTAAAATTAAGATGAGAAATGATAAGGCGGTAGAAAATGCCAATCCAATTAAAAAAATCATAAAACTCATGGTGTAATTTCAAATTGCTAATCAAAAAAAACTCTGTTTTTATTTAGTTGTAACAAAGAATATTGCTGATTTTTTAAGTTTAATTGTATAAAAAATAGCTAATTGAACGGCGTTAAAATAATAATTATTCTTATTTTCGGTAAAAATTGCTTTCCCCATCGTATTTTAGATTGACTGATTTGAGTTGAATATAAGTACCTTCACTTATTCGAATTGTAGCTTTTATTGAAAATATGAGGTGTTACTAACATTTTTTTATTTATATGTTGAATTTATAACTTTATCTTTAGTCTAAAACTTACTTATTTAAAAGAAATTTCAGAAAAAATGAAATTAAATAAAAAGTTATTTTAAACAATAACATGATAGAACTATGTATACCTTTTTAATAGAGTTAATAGGGTGATATCATTGTTAATGATTCTTATTTAATTGTTTTTTGCTTAAATGGTAAAGTGGATTGTTTGTATTTTGATACTTCGCGTTTTATAATTCAGTGTCGTTTATAGGTTAGGCATGAGCTGTGCTTGCCTAACAATGCCAGCTTTCCTTGGAATTAATTCAACAAACTCCGGTCGGAGTTTCTACCTACAGGATGCCCGCTGTGAAAAGCAACAGACCTGTCAATTTGTCCATGGGTCAGGTGTTAGCGGTAAATTTACGCTCACCCGTGGCTATTGCATCAATTTTACACCGTTTATCAGGTGTCATCGTTTTCTTATTAGTACCAGTTCTCTTATGGATTTTAGATAAATCATTATCTTCACCAGAAGGATTTGACTACGTTAAAAATGTCGTGTTTGGAAATATCCTTGTACGTTTTATCGTTTGGGTATTTGTAGCCGGCTTGCTATTCCACTTTATTGCTGGAGTGAAGCACTTACTTGCAGATTTAGGTTTTGCTGAAGAACTGCAAAGTGGTCGTATTGCAGCGACAATTTCATTGATCTTATCTGTGGTAGCTATTATCGCAGCCTTTGTATGGATTATGTTCTAATGAAAAGTGCTACAGGTTTAACTGGTTCAGGTTCTCGTGATTGGTTTATCCAGCGTGTAAGTGCGGTTGTACTAGCAGCCTATACTGTTGTTCTTTTGGGTTGGATTCTCTGCAAAGGTGGATTTGACTATCAACAATGGGCTGGTTTCATGATGACATTACCAATGAAGATTTTTTCTTTATTGGCAATTTTATCGCTTATCGCACACGCATGGATTGGTATGTGGCAAGTTTTTACTGACTATGTCACTACTCGTCAAATGGGTCCTTCAGCGAAAGGTTTACGCCTTGTACTGACGACGGCTGTCATTATTGCAGTGTTTGTGTACGCAATCTGGGGTATCCAGATTTTCTGGGCGAATTGATAGGAAGACATCATGGGCGCGATAACCCCTAAAGAAGATTATTCAAATATTCAAAACCTCACTTTCGATGCAGTTATCGTTGGTGGTGGTGGTTCTGGTATGCGTGCATCTTACCAACTCGCTCAAGCGGGTTTGAAAGTTGCAGTACTCACTAAAGTTTTCCCTACACGTTCGCACACTGTAGCTGCTCAAGGTGGTATCGGTGCGTCGTTAGGTAATATGCAAGAAGATAACTGGCATTTCCATTTTTACGATACAGTAAAAGGTTCTGACTGGTTAGGTGACCAAGACGCAATTGAATTTATGTGTCGTGAAGCACCAAAAGTTGTGTATGAACTTGAACACATGGGTATGCCGTTTGACCGTAACGCCGATGGTACAATTTACCAACGTCCGTTCGGTGGTCACTCTGCTAACTATGGTGATAAGCCAGTTCCACGTGCTTGTGCTGCTGCTGACCGTACAGGTCATGCGTTATTGCACACGCTTTATCAAAGCAACGTGAAAATGGGTACACAGTTCTTCGTTGAGTGGATCGCTCTTGACTTGATCCGTAACGAAGCTGGTGATGTGCTTGGTGTAACAGCGATTGACCAAGAAACTGGTAACATTTCAGTATTCCAAGCAAAAGCGACATTATTTGCTACTGGTGGTGCTGGTCGTGTTTACCGTGCATCAACAAATGCTTATATCAACACTGGTGATGGTCTTGGTATGGCTGCTCGTGCTGGTATTCCATTACAAGATATGGAGTTCTGGCAGTTCCACCCAACGGGTGTTGCGGGCGCTGGTGTATTGTTGACTGAAGGTTGTCGTGGTGAAGGTGCAATCCTTCGTAACAAAGACGGCGAACCGTTCATGGAACGTTATGCACCGACTTTAAAAGACTTGGCTCCACGTGACTTCGTTTCACGTTCTATGGACCAAGAAATTAAAGAAGGTCGTGGTTGTGGTCCAAAAGGTGATTATATCTTACTTGATATGACTCACTTGGGCGCTGAAACAATCATGAAGCGTTTACCATCTGTATTTGAGATTGGTAAAAAATTCGCGAACGTTGATATCACAAAAGAAGCGATTCCTGTAGTACCAACAATCCATTATCAAATGGGTGGTATTCCTACGAATATGCATGGTCAGGTGTGTTTACCTGAAGTGGGTACAGACAACTACACTAAACCTGTAAAAGGTTTCTATGCAATTGGTGAATGTTCTTGCGTATCTGTACATGGTGCAAACCGTTTAGGTACTAACTCACTTCTTGACTTGGTTGTATTTGGTAAAGCTGCTGGTGAGCACATTATCGATTACGTAACTAAGCATCATGGTGATGAATATGCACCACTTCCAACAGATGTATTAGAGCAAACACTAGCTCGTGTACGTAAGTTGGATGACTCAACTTCTGGTGAAAATGCTCAAGAAGTCGCTGATGCAATTCGTGATATCGTTCAAGATCACGCTGGTGTATTCCGTACTCAAGCATTGCTTGATAAGGGTGTAAAAGAGATTCTTGCTCTTGAGCCACGTGTACGTAACATTCACTTGAAAGATAAATCTAGAGTATTTAACACTGCACGTGTTGAAGCGCTTGAAGTTGAAAACTTGTATGAAGTTGCAAAAGCAACTCTGATTTCAGCTGCTGCGCGTAAAGAGTGTCGTGGTGCGCATACTGTAGTTGATTATGAATTACCAGCTGATCACCCAACTTATTCATACGGTCGCCGTGATGATGAGTGGATGAAACATACGTTATGGTATTCATCAGACAACCGTTTGGAATATAAGCCTGTGCGCTTCAAACCGTTGACTGTTGATGCAATTCCGCCAGCACCACGTACATTCTAATCGGGAGTATAAAGATGAGTAGAGGTACTCGTACATTCGAAATCTACCGCTATGATCCTGATAAGGATAAAGCGCCGTACATGCAAACTTTCAAGCTTGAATTGACTGATAAGCACCGTATGTTGCTTGATGCATTGCTTGCATTGAAAGTTCAGGACGAAACGTTAACATTCCGTCGCTCTTGCCGTGAAGGTATTTGTGGTTCGGATGGTGTGAATATCAATGGT
Source organism: Acinetobacter sp. AYS6 (assembly GCF_025630795.1). Lineage (NCBI taxonomy): Bacteria > Pseudomonadati > Pseudomonadota > Gammaproteobacteria > Moraxellales > Moraxellaceae > Acinetobacter > Acinetobacter sp. AYS6. The sequence continues at coordinate 20,081 of NZ_JAOTNV010000009.1, read as the reverse complement.
AAAAATGGTTTGGCTTGTTTAGAAAACCTAAATGATTTACCAGAGAAAATCGTAATTCGTCCTTTACCAGGTTTGCCGGTAGTTAAAGATTTGGTTGTTGATATGAACCAATTCTATGATCAATATGACAAAATTCAGCCATTCTTGATCAATAACCAACCAGCTCCACCTAAAGAACGTTTACAATCTCCAGAAGAGCGTGAACACTTAAATGGTTTGTATGAATGTATTCTTTGTGCATGTTGTTCAACTTCATGCCCATCATTCTGGTGGAACCCTGACAAGTTCTTGGGTCCTTCAGCATTGTTGAATGCATACCGTTTTATTATTGATTCTCGTGATACTGCTACTGCAGATCGTTTGGCTCGTCTTGACGATCCATTCAGTTTGTTCCGTTGTAAAGGTATCATGAACTGTGTGTCAGTATGTCCTAAAGGTCTAAATCCTACAAAAGCAATCGGTCACATCCGTAATATGCTATTAGATCAAGCGGGTTAATTCTGCACAAATAGAAAACGCACATCCTTGATGTGCGTTTTTTTTTAACTTTATAATGTAAACTTTAGACTATGGTCGAAAAAGATGAGTTTTTTATATATTGCACCATATATTAAAAGATAAAATCGCATATGTATTTCGCCAATTTATAGATGGTATGTGTCAAAAAAATCAATCGTTCGTTAAGAACATGATACGATTTGCCACAAAGTTATAGGTGAAAAAAGCGTATACTAGTGAAATTAATTTAAGTAGCACGATCTTAGATCTGTGCTTAATTTTTATGGTTAAAGTCATTTTAGAAAAGTTAATTTTAAAGTTAATTTTTCTAAAAAGATTTGCAAAAAATTGCTCGGTTTTAATCGAGTATAAGGTGAGTGATGATGCCATTGAGGGTGTTGTGATTCATTAATTACCTATGGAGTTTTCTCTCTAGGTAGTATGACGCCCCATGGTCGTAAAGACCTGTTGGGTAAGTAATGCCTTTTTTACCAATTCGGCATTATGCATCATGGGTGTGCTTAAAAGGCAGCCTGTAATATTTTTTGCAATAGGAAATGGGTCCACAAATGCAAGAAGTTGCTGACGCATTGCGTCTTGACACTGAACTTTCCGCTGATAGTGCAGCGTATATTGAAGAACTTTACGAGCAGTACCTGACTTCCCCAACCTCTGTAGCTGAGGACTGGCGCCAATATTTCGATAAATATCCAAAGGGTGACCAACCACACAGCGCTGTGCGTGAGCAATTCCTATTACTAGGACGTAATGCTAATCGTGTTCAACCTGTTGTACAAAGCACTGTAAGTACTGAGCATGAACGTCGTCAAATTGGCGTTTTACAACTTATTGCTGCTTATCGTAATCGTGGACATCAAAAAGCTAAATTAGATCCATTGGGTCTTGCTAAGCGTGAAGATATTCCCGATTTAGATCTTTCAGCACATGGTTTAACCAAATCAGATTTAGACACAGTATTCAACACTGGCAATCTTGAGATTGGCAAAAGCGAAGCAACGCTTGCTGAAATGATTGAAGCAATGGAAGCAATCTATTGTGGTTCAATCGGTGTTGAATATATGCATATCGTGGACACTAAAGAAAAGCGTTGGATTCAACAGCGTCTTGAAAGTGTTCGTGGTCAGCTTAATTTTACAAATGATCAAAAGAAAGGGTTCTTGGAGCGTTTAACCGCTGCAGAAGGGCTTGAAAAATACCTAGGTAATAAATACGTTGGTGCTAAGCGCTTTGGTGTAGAAGGTGGTGAATCTTTTATTCCTATGGTGAATGAAATCATTCAACGTGCTGGTGCTGTTGGTTGTAAAGAAGTTGTTATTGGTATGCCACACCGTGGCCGTTTAAACCTTCTTGTTAATATTATGGGTAAAAACCCTGCAGACTTGTTTGGCGAGTTTGAAGGTAAGGCCATTCATAAGAAAGGTTCTGGTGACGTTAAATACCATCAAGGTTTCTCAAGTAATGTAATGACCCCAGGTGGCGAAGTTCACTTGGCATTAGCATTTAACCCATCTCACTTGGAAATCGTTGGTCCTGTAGTTGAAGGTTCTGTGCGTGCACGCCAAGTGCGTCGTAGAGACATCGGCGGTGATGATGTATTGCCAGTGATTGTTCATGGTGACGCTGCATTTGCAGGTCAAGGTGTGAACATGGAAACCTTCCAAATGTCACAAACTCGTGGCTATACGGTTGGTGGTACTGTACATATTATCGTAAACAACCAAGTTGGTTTTACAACTTCTGATCCACGTGATGCACGTTCTACTGAATATTGTACTGACGTTGCAAAAATGATTCAGACGCCAATCTTCCATGTGAATGGCGATGATCCTGAAGCAGTAATCTTTGCTACTCAATTAGCACATGATTTCCGTCACGAATTCCGTAAAGATGTTGTGCTTGACTTGTTCTGTTACCGTCGTCGTGGTCATAACGAAGCAGATGAGCCATCTGGTACTCAACCATTGATGTATCAAGTGATTGCTAAAAAAGCAACAACTCGTACTCTTTATGCAGATCAACTTGTTCAACAAAAAGTAATTGATCGTGCTGAAGCAGACCAAATGGTTGAAGATTACCGTGCAGATTTAGAAGCCGGGAACCATGTGGCAAACGCTTTAGTACTTGAACCAAATACAAAAATGTTTGTTGATTGGACGCCTTATTTGGGTCATGACTATACAGACGATTGGGATACTTCATTTGACTTAAATCGCTTAAAAGAATTAGGCGAGGGCATGAGCAAACTTCCGGAAGGATTTGTTATGCAGCGTCAAGTGCAAAAAGTAATTGAAGATCGTGTGAAAATGCAAACTGGTGAAATTGCATTGAACTGGGGTGCTGCTGAAACTTTAGCTTACGCAACCTTAATTGATGAAGATTACCTTGTTCGTATTACTGGTGAAGACGTTGGGCGTGGTACTTTCTCACACCGTCATGCAAAATTGCATAACCAAGTAGATGGTTCAACGTATATTCCACTTTGTCATGTCAAAGAAAATCAACCACGTTTCGCAATTTACGATTCTTTGCTATCTGAAGAAGCTGTTCTTGCATTTGAATATGGTTATGCGACTACAATTCCTAAGAGCTTAATTATTTGGGAAGCACAATTTGGTGACTTCGTAAACTGTGCGCAGGTTGTAATTGACCAGTTCATTGCTTCTGGTGAGACTAAGTGGGAACGTGTTTGTGGTTTAACAATGTTGTTACCACACGGTTTCGAAGGTCAAGGTCCAGAACACTCATCAGCTCGTTTAGAACGTTTCTTACAGTTATGTGCTGAAGATAACATGCAAGTGATCACTCCAACGACACCTGCACAGATTTTCCATGCTTTACGTCGTCAAGCTGTACGCCCAATTCGTAAGCCATTGATCGTAATGTCACCGAAATCTTTACTTCGTCATAAACTTGCAACTTCTACTTTAGAAGAGCTTGCAAATGGTTCATTCCAAACTGTAATTGACGAAATCGATCAAATTAATAAGTCAGATGTAACTCGTCTTGTACTTTGTGGTGGTAAAGTTTATTACGACTTACTCGAAAAACGTCGTGAACAAAACTTAACTAACGTAGCAATCGTACGTATTGAACAGTTATATCCATATCCAGAACAACGTCTTGCGGAAATCTTGGCTGCATATCCAAACGTGAAAGAACTTGTTTGGGCACAAGAAGAGCCGAAGAACCAAGGCGCTTGGTTATTTATCGCACCGCGTTTATACGACGATATCTTAAAATCTGGCAAACAAATCCGTATCAGTTTTGCAGGTCGTGAAGCTTCTGCTGCACCAGCTTGTGGCTCACCGTACTTGCATGCAAAACAACAAGCTCAGCTAATTAATGATGCATTGGCAATCGAAGCTGAACAATCAGGAGATTCTCAATAATGGCAACCGAAATTAAAGCACCGGTATTCCCAGAGTCTGTTGCAGATGGAACCATCGCAACTTGGCACAAAAAGGTGGGTGAACCTGTATCACGTGATGAAGTGATCTGTGATATTGAAACCGACAAAGTTGTTTTAGAAGTGGTTGCTCCTGCAGATGGTAGCTTAGTTGCAATCATTAAAGGTGAAGGCGATACAGTTCTTTCTGACGAAGTGATTGCTCAATTTGAAGCTGGTGCTGGTGCAGCGGCTGCTCCTGCAGTAGAGCAAGCAGCAGCTCAAACTCAAGCTGGTGCAGCTCCTGTTGTTGAGCGCACAGAAACTGTATCTGATCAAGCTCCTGCGGTTCGTAAAGCTTTGTCTGAAACTGGTATTGCTGCTGCTGACGTACAAGGTACTGGTCGCGGTGGTCGCATCACTAAAGAAGATGTAGCAAACCATCAAGCTAAACCAGCTGCTAACGTTACTCCGTTAAGTGTAGCTGTTGGTGAGCGTATCGAAAAACGCGTTCCAATGACTCGTTTACGTAAGCGTGTAGCTGAGCGTCTTCTTGCTGCAACTCAAGAAACTGCAATGTTAACTACATTTAACGAAGTTAACATGAAGCCAATCATGGAATTGCGTAAGCAATATAAAGATGCGTTCGAAAAACGCCATGGGGCTCGTTTGGGCTTCATGTCATTCTTTGTTAAAGCTGTAACTGAAGCACTTAAGCGCTATCCTGCGGTAAATGCTTCAATTGATGGCGATGATATTGTTTATCATGGTTACTATGACATCGGTGTTGCAGTATCTTCTGATCGTGGTCTTGTTGTTCCAGTATTACGTGATACTGATCGTATGAGCTATGCAGAAGTTGAAGCAGGTATTGGTGCTTATGCTGCTAAAGCGCGTGATGGTAAATTATCTATCGAAGAAATGACTGGTGGTACTTTCACTATTACTAATGGTGGTACTTTCGGTTCATTACTTTCAACTCCAATTTTGAATCAGCCACAAACTGGTATCTTGGGTATGCATAAAATCCAAGAGCGTCCTATGGCAGTAAATGGTCAAGTTGAAATTTTGCCAATGATGTATTTAGCGCTTTCTTATGACCACCGTATGATCGATGGTAAAGAAGCAGTAGGTTTCTTGGTAGCAATCAAAGAATTGTTAGAAGAACCAGCTAAACTCATCCTTGATCTTTAATTTCTTCGAATAATATTACCGAGATAGAGTGATCCTCTATCTCGGACCATGGAGATAAACAATGTCTCAACAATTTGATCTTGTTGTTATTGGCGGTGGTCCTGGTGGTTATGAAGCTGCAATTCGTGCTGCTCAACTAGGTTTTAAAGTCGCTTGTATCGAAAAACGTATTCACAACGGTAAGCCATCTTTAGGTGGTACATGCTTAAACGTAGGTTGTATCCCTTCTAAAGCATTACTTGACTCTTCACATCGTTATGAAGATACAGTGCATCATTTAGCTGATCACGGTATTACTACAGGTGAAGTGAATTTTGATCTTGCTAAGCTTCTTGCTCGTAAAGACAAAATTGTTGACCAATTAACTGGTGGTATCGATCAATTGCTTAAAGGCAATGGTATTGAGTGGTTAAAAGGTACTGGTAAATTACTTGCTGGTAAAAAAGTTGAGTTTGTTTCACACGAAGGTGAGACTCAAGTTTTAGAACCTAAATACGTAATTCTTGCGTCTGGTTCTGTACCTGTAAATATTCCAGTAGCTCCTGTAGATCAAGATATTATTGTTGATTCAACTGGCGCATTAAACTTCCCAGAAGTACCTAAACGTTTAGGTGTTATTGGTGCGGGTGTAATCGGTTTAGAGCTTGGTTCAGTTTGGCGTCGTCTTGGTGCTGAAGTTGTTGTATTTGAAGCAATGGATGCATTTTTACCAATGGCTGATAAAGCTTTGGCAAAAGAATACCAAAAACTTTTAACTAAGCAAGGTCTTGATATTCGTATTGGCGCTAAAGTTGCTGGTACTGAAGTTAATGGTCGCGAAGTGACTGTTAAATACACTCAAGGTGGCGAAGAAAAAACTCAGACTTTTGACAAATTAATCGTTTGTGTAGGCCGTAAAGCTTATGCAGAAGGATTATTGGCTGATGATTCAGGCATTAAATTGACTGAACGCGGTCTAGTTGAAGTAAACGATTACTGTGCAACTTCTGTAGAAGGTGTATATGCAATTGGTGACTTGGTTCGTGGTCCAATGCTTGCTCATAAAGCAATGGAAGAAGGTGTAATGGCTGTTGAGCGTATCCACGGTCATGCAGCTCAAGTGAACTATGACACAATCATTTCTGTTATCTATACACATCCGGAAGCGGCATGGGTTGGTTTAACTGAAGAACAAGCTAAAGAAAAAGGTCATGAAGTTAAAACTGGTCAATTCGGTTTTGCTGTAAATGGTCGTGCTTTAGCTGCGGGTGAAGGTGCTGGTTTTGTTAAGTTTGTTGCTGATGCAAAAACTGACCGTTTATTAGGTATGCATGTCATTGGACCTGCTGCATCTGATATCGTACACCAAGGTATGATCGCACTTGAATTTGTATCTTCTGTTGAAGATCTTCAGTTAATGACATTTGGTCATCCAACATTCTCTGAAGTTGTTCATGAAGCTGCACTTGCTGTAGATGGTCGTGCAATTCACGCGATTCAACGTAAGCGTAAATAAAATAAAGAGCGGTTCTCCGCTCTTTTTCACATTTGATGGTGTGATTAAAAAAACATCAAGATGATAGAGGTAGACAGCAATTTGCATATACAACATGAGAATGTTGCGCAAATTGAAGACAACAAACAAAGTTAAGTAGGTAACTAAATGAACTTACATGAGTATCAAGCTAAAGCGTTATTGAAAGAATATGGTATGCCGGTACAAGAAGGTATCTTGGCAACCAATGCAGACGAAGCAGTTGCTGCATTCGAACAGCTTGGTGGTAAATTCGCTGTAATGAAAGCGCAAGTTCATGCTGGTGGTCGTGGTAAGGCTGGTGGCGTTAAAGTTGCAAAATCTAAAGAAGATGTTATCGAGTTTGCAAATAACATTATTGGTACTCGTCTTGTAACGTATCAAACAGATGCAAATGGTCAACCAGTAAACAGCATTATTGTTGCTGAAGACGTATACCCAGTTGAGCGTGAGCTTTACTTAGGCGCGGTTGTAGACCGTTCTAGCCGTCGTATTACTTTCATGGCTTCTACAGAAGGTGGTGTAGAAATCGAGAAAGTTGCAGAAGAAACTCCAGAAAAAATTATCAAAGTTGAAGTTGATCCATTAGTTGGCTTACAACCATTCCAAGCGCGTGAAGTTGCGTTTGCTTTAGGTTTGAAAGACAAGCAAATCAGCCAATTTGTTAAAATTATGGCTGCTGCTTACCAAGCATTTGTAGAAAATGACTTTGCATTATTTGAAATTAACCCACTTTCAGTTCGTGAAAATGGCGATATTTTATGTGTAGATGCAAAAGTTGGTATCGACTCTAATGCGCTTTACCGTTTACCTAAAGTTGCTGCTTTACGTGATAAATCTCAAGAGAATGAGCGTGAATTAAAAGCATCTGAATTTGATCTTAACTATGTTGCTTTAGAAGGTAACATCGGTTGTATGGTTAACGGTGCTGGTCTTGCAATGGCAACAATGGACATCATTAAACTTTATGGTGGTCAGCCTGCAAACTTCCTTGACGTTGGTGGCGGTGCAACTAAAGAACGTGTAATCGAAGCGTTCAAAATCATCCTTGCTGATACATCAGTACAAGGTGTTTTAATTAACATCTTCGGTGGTATCGTACGTTGTGACATGATTGCTGAAGCGATTATTGCAGCGGTTCAAGAAGTAAACGTAACTGTTCCAGTTGTTGTTCGTTTAGAAGGTAACAACGCTGAGTTAGGTGCTAAATTACTTGATGAATCTGGTTTGAAATTAATTTCTGCGAACGGCTTGTCTGATGCCGCAGAAAAAGTTGTAGCTGCAGTTAAAGCGTAAGGGGAGTATCAATCATGAGCGTATTAATTAATAAAGACACTAAAGTATTGGTACAAGGTTTTACTGGTAAAAACGGTACTTTCCACTCTGCACAAGCTTTAGACTACGGTACAAAAGTTGTTGGTGGTGTTACTCCAGGTAAAGGTGGTACTACTCACCTTGATTTGCCAGTATTCAACACAATGAAAGAAGCTGTACGTGAAACAAATGCAGATGCATCTGTAATTTATGTACCAGCTCCATTCGTTTTAGATTCTATCGTTGAAGCGGTTGATTCAGGTGTTGGCCTAATCGTTGTGATCACTGAAGGTGTTCCAACAATTGACATGCTTAAAGCAAAACGCTACTTAGAAACTAACGGTAACGGTACTCGTTTAGTTGGTCCTAACTGCCCAGGCGTGATCACTCCGGGTGAATGTAAGATTGGTATTATGCCTGGTCACATTCACCAACCAGGTCGTATTGGTATCATTTCACGTTCAGGTACATTGACTTATGAAGCTGTTGCTCAAACAACTAAGCTTGGTTTAGGTCAGTCTACTTGTATCGGTATTGGTGGTGACCCAATCCCAGGTATGAACCAAATCGAAGCTCTTCAATTGTTCCAAGACGATCCAGATACTGATGCAATCATCATGATCGGTGAGATCGGTGGTACAGCGGAAGAAGAAGCTGCTGAATTCATCAAATCTAACGTGACTAAGCCTGTAGTAGGTTACATTGCTGGTGTAACTGCACCTAAAGGTAAGCGTATGGGTCACGCTGGTGCGATCATTTCTGGTGGTCAAGGTACTGCTGAAGAGAAATTCGCTGCGTTTGAACGCGCGGGAATGGCTTACACTCGTAGCCCAGCTGAGCTTGGTTCAACAATGTTGCAAGTTTTAAAAGAGAAAGGTTTAGCGTAATTCGTTAGATTTTGATCTTTAAAAAAACCCCAATGGAGACATTGGGGTTTTTTATTAAAATGAAATGATATTAATTCTAGTAGGACATTGAATAATTAACATAATTAATTCAAGGGAAAAATAAATGAGTAGAGAAGAATTAATTTATTGTATCGAAAAATTTATAGATAAAAATGATATCTCTATCAAGAATACACAAAGAATAGAAGTTCTTCTTGATGACTTAAATTCAGAGGAAGAGATAATAGAGAGTATGATTCTAATTCTAGTGTTATATGTCCTGAAGGTGATGAGTACTTGTATGGTGAAGATGAAGTGCTTTTAGAATAGAAAAAAATATTAATTTTTTTGAATGATATTTAAATTCCACATATTGTCTATTCTCATTCTTTAAGATGAAAGAGAAGAGCTTTATGACTAATACCAATTTTCATAAATAACTTAATATTCAATCGCTTATAAATATTCCCCTTTTAAAGAGAAATGTTTAGCCTCATTCATTAGATTTTAATCTTAAAATTCCAATGGAGATATTGGTTTTTTTACTGGGAAATATAATTGGAGTATTCATGGACTTAGTCTACTAAATTAAATCTAGTAGACTAGTTGTATCTTTATAAAAATATCAATGACAAAGGCAATCGTCATGTATGTGAAAATATCTAGTGTGATTCTCTTCTGCACTTTAATTTCGGGGTGTGCCACAAATCCGGAAAAGTTACAGACACCAGTTGAACTTACTTGTATCTTCCTCAAAGAGCCACTTTCAACTACAGGGCTCTATGGTCCACTAAATGTGGAGTGGACCACTCGTCTAGAACGGGGACCATATTGGTCAGAAAAGATAGATGAAAAGGGCACGTTCTTTCGAGGGGCACCTGGTAGTATTTCAATTCGAAGCCCAGACTATCCATCAATTCCAGGACAACCTGCAGCAACTGATGGTGGCTTTTACTTACCAAAAGACCCTAAGGAACCAGTCAAAATTTATCGCTACTTTACAACAAAGGCAGTACCTGTTGAAGTTCCATCTGACAATGTGACGTGTAATACTCTAGCTTATACTAAAGAACCTGCATCCCATAAGGTTAGTGTAGTATCCTTTGCCACAGCTGGCGCAGTAGGAGGTGCTACTGGTGCCATAATTGGTAAGAACATTTCCTCAGGAAATATGAGCTACGGTCAAGCCACAGGAGCTGGCGCTGCAGGGGGAGCAATCGGTGGATTGATTGTTGCTGCTATCATCAACGCTGAAGTAGGGAAAATCATGGGTGGTCTACCAATAAAGGAATCTAGTTTTATGGAAAAGCTTCGCGAACTTGGGGCAAAACGCGAGCCTCTTAAACAAATTTCTTTACTACCAGCTTCTAGTCCATAAAGCTTAGTCCCACACGTTTATTCATCCATCGAGAGGTCGCTAGTAGTCAGCGCCCCTCTTATTAAACGTTGGGAATCTGTTTCGCTATACTTTTTCAACGCGTGATTTAATTCAAGGGGAGAGATGCCCTGTTTGATATTTTGCTAACCTTATACTGAACTTGGTATCTAATTACTCATTTTCACCATAGGAATGGGTGAAACGAAAGATGAAAATTGTAGATCGAACATTTAGCATTTCGGTCTACATTGAAATAGGAGTACTAAACAGAGTGTATCCCCTTACTCAGCTTTTGGTTTCAACCCTTGAGACAAACTATTGACATCACCACCTTGTAAGCCCAACTCATTCATTAAGTTATCAATCAAAGGCGCTTGTGAGCGATAGCGTAGCGCGCTATTCACCACTTGATCAGACAAAGAAGTTTGAGCATTTTCAACAGAAGCATTACTGTAACTCAGTTGAATTTCAACCTAAATTGCCAACATTATTATAGGCAAAAAAATACGCAATGATTGGGGTGATCATTGCGTAGAACAACGAATCTGTAAAAACAGTTTCGGTTTAAGGAGAAATGTCGTGAGGTTCATATAATGTAACCTACACGATGAATAATAGAGATAGTTAAGAAATTCTTCATCGCTATTAGCGTTAATAAGTGTTACTTCACGTTAATAGGGTAAAAGCATGTGAATGATAGTAGATATATTAGTTATTCTAAAAAAATTAATGTGATGAATTAAATAAGCATAAAAAAAAGCCCCGTAGGGCTTTTAATTTATAAGAGAATTAGAATTTGAATAATCCTAAACCATCTTTAACTTCATCTAAAGTTTGCTGAGTTATAAGACGACACTTATCTGTACCTTGGCGTAAAACATCCATAATGTAATCAGGATCTTTAGCAAGTTCTTCACGACGTTCACGGATAGGGCTGATCAATTCTTTCAAAACACCTTCAAGGCGTTTTTTAACAGTTCCATCACCTAAACCACCGCGACGATAATGCGCTTTTAATTCTTCAACTTCTTCTTTATTTGGATCAAATGCATCTAAGTAAGTAAATACAATATTTCCTTCCACCTGACCTGGATCTTCAATACGAAGATGATTTGGGTCGGTATACATTGCGTTTACAGCTTTTTTGATGTCTTTATCAGACGCATTTAAAACAATAGTATTACCTAATGATTTAGACATTTTTGCTTTACCATCAAAACCAGGTAAACGTGCCATATTTGAAAGCAAAGCTTTACATTCAGGTAAAAGGTCTTGGCTAATCTGACGGTTTATTCGACGTACAATTTCATTGGTTTGTTCAATCATTGGAATCTGATCTTCACCCACTGGAACCACTGTCGCTTTGAAAGCCGTAATGTCGGCAGCTTGCGCAACAGGGTAGCAGAGGAAGCCAGCCGGAATGTCACGCTCGAAACCGCGCATTTGAATCTCAGACTTAATGGTCGGGTTACGTTCTAAACGTGCAACCGTCACGAAGTTAAGATAGAGCATGGTGAGCTCATTCAGTGCTGGCAAGCATGATTGTACGCAAATCGTGGTTTTTGTTGGATCAATGCCTACAGCTAAATAATCTAGAGCAACTTCCAAAATATTGCGACGGACTTTATCTGGATTATCAGCGTTGTCTGTTAAGGCTTGAGCATCTGCTAACAAGAGATGTTGATGATGGCTATCCTGTAAACCTACACGAGAACGCAAAGAACCGACAAAATGCCCAAGGTGAAGTTGTCCGGTTGGGCGGTCGCCTGTCAAAATAATTGGACGCTGATCAACATTACTCATTATTTATTCCACTGTCTTATTGGCTTAATCAGGGGTAGTAAGCCCTGCAATATAAAAGATTGGCATTATTGTACGGGAAATAAAAAAAATTCGTCAGCGATTGGGTAAACTTTTCTTAAAATAATATTGTGAATTTATTCAGTAAAATTACAGAAATTAAAAAAATTCATCTTACAATAGCCTAATAAATACAAACTTGGATAAGAAATGGCAAGTGGCTTACTTTTACTACTAGATGATATTGCATCAATTTTAGATGATGTTGCTTTAATGAGCAAAATGGCAGCAAAGAAAACTGCTGGTGTGTTAGGTGATGATTTAGCTTTAAATGCGCAGCAAGTCACAGGGGTTCGTGCTGATCGCGAACTACCAATTGTTTGGAAAGTGGCTAAAGGCTCATTTGTTAATAAACTTATTTTAGTGCCTTTAGCATTGTTAATTAGTGTGATTGCCCCTTGGCTGATTAATCCACTATTAATGTTGGGAGGCTTATTTTTATGTTATGAGGGAGTAGAAAAAGTTCTTCATACCATTATGCATAAAAAGCCCTCTACATCAGAAGAAGCGAAAGCAGAATTTGATAGTGAAGAATTAGATTTAGCAAATTTTGAAAAAGAAAAAGTAAAAGGAGCTGTTCGAACAGATTTTATTTTATCTGCTGAAATTGTTGTTATTTCTTTAGGTACAGTAGCAACAGCGACTTTAATGACCAAGGTTAGTGTACTTAGTATTATTGCAGTCATCATGACAATTGGCGTTTATGGCATCGTTGGCATGATTGTTAAAATTGATGATTTGGGATTATATTTAACTAAGCAAACTGCCTCATTTAAGCAAACTATAGGTCGAGGCTTATTAGCTTTTGCACCTATTTTGATGAAATTACTTTCGATCGTGGGCACTATTGCAATGTTTTTAGTTGGGGGCGGGATTATTAATCATACGATTCCGTTACTTCATCACTTAACTGAAAACACAGTGGACCATGTTGAGACGATACCAGCGGTAGGAAATATCATTGGTGCTTTAACACCAACACTGATTAACTTTGGAATAGGACTAGTTGCGGGTGCAATTGTTCTATTAATTGTAAGTTTAATACAAAAAATGTGGCCAAAAAAAGCATCGGGTTCATGATGCCATTCTAAAATAAGAGGGAAATTATGCGCTGGAAAGGTCGTCGAATTAGTACCAATGTGGAAGACCGTCGAGGTGGTGGCGGTGTTAGAGCAGGTGGTATCAGTATTATTGGTTTGGTTGTTGCATTTGTTGCGTGGAAGTTTTTTGGGGTTGATCCACAACAAGCTTATCAGGCAACTCAGCAGGTCACTGCATCACAGCAGTCAAATGCAACTGCACCAGAAAGTTTAACAGCCGAGCAAAAAGAAGCCTCTGATTTTGTTGGAACTGTTTTGGCTGATACAGAAGATACGTGGACACCTATATTTAAACAGTTAGGTAAAACATATACACCACCAAGATTGGTGTTGTTTAGTGGAATGATTCAGTCAGGATGTGGTACTGCCCAATCTGCAATGGGACCATTTTATTGTCCAGCAGATCAGAAGGTTTATATCGATACAGAATTCTTTAAAGATATGCGTCAGCAAATGGGAATTTCTGGTGAACAAAACCAAACTGAACTTTCAAGACAAGACCAGGCAGGTGATTTTGCTCAAGCTTATGTTGTCGCACACGAAGTAGGGCACCATGTTCAGACCTTACTTGGTATTTCTTCACAAGTGCAACAAGCTCGTGCGCAAGCGAGCCAAAGAGAAGGCAATCAATTATCTGTTCGCCAAGAATTACAAGCCGATTGTTTAGCTGGTATTTGGGCGAGTCATAATCAGCAACGTACTCAATTTTTAGAGCAAGGTGATATTGAAGAAGCAATGGATGCTGCTCAAAAAATTGGAGATGATTATTTACAGAAGCGCTCTACTGGTCAGATTGTTCCAGATAGCTTTACGCATGGGAGTAGTGAACAGCGTATGCACTGGTTTCAGGTTGGTTTAAAAACTGGCGATATTAACCAATGTGATACTTTTAACAATCCAGTTTAGGATTTTATAGGATGAGTCTTGTTAAATATAAATTAATAAGCTCATCCTTTTTTCTTTAACTCATAACTATAAATAATGTTAAGAAATTTAACAGAGTGATAGATTGTTCATTCAATTCGTTAAACTTGTGTCCTAATTTCTGTTTTTATGATTATGGCATTCTTCATGCCAGTTTTTTATTAACTTTGGTCGATCTAACAAAGTTTCTCTTATTTGGTCGTTGACCCAGAAGAAGGGTATTCATGGGTAATTTTTTTCTACTACAAGCATTCACAGTGGTTTTTGCGCTATCAATAGCAACCACGATCTTTAATAAGCGAATTTTAGGCTTTCCACAGGCTATTGGTGTGCCGCTGGTCTCAGCAATTTTTGTCTTTATATTGCAATGGGGCGCAAGCCTCTTAAACGGTAACCAGTTTATTACCATTAATATTCATAATATTGAAGAAGCCGTGCGCCATATCGATTTTTATGACTTTTTAATTAATGGCGTTATTTGTTTTATTCTAACCTCTTCAGCACTTAAATTTAAAATTTCTGATTTAAAAAGTTACTGGAAGCAAATTAGTATTTTGGCCACCATTGCATTAGTCATTTGCGCCGTTTTATTTGGTGGATTGCTCTATGGGTTCCAACTGCTGGTTGGATATCATGTGCCAATTTTGGTGCTGTTACTTTTAGGCGCAGCTTTAGGTGCAACAGACCCTATTGGTATTAAAGGTGTACTTAGTTCGATTCGTGCACCACATCATTTGATCGTTAAGCTAGAAGGCGAATCACTCTTTAATGATGCAATGTGTATTGCATTATTTATGACTCTGCTCAATGTTTTACAGGGTGAACATTTCTCGTTGATGGCGACACTAGAAGCTCTACTCTATGAAATTGTTGTTGCGGTCGGGATTGGTTGGGCATTTGGGGTAGGGGTGTTGCGTCTATTACGCGGTAAACACGAAATGGAGTCCCTGATTTTGACAACAGCTTTGCTTGCGAGTGGAGCATATTTAGTAGCTTTGTTTGCCCATGCATCAGCACCGATTGCCTGTGTAATAGGTGGTTTGATTGTTGGAAACAAATGGAAAGAAATACGAGAAGAGCGAGAGATTCAAGAAGTTAATCATTTTTGGCACACTGTAGAAGGAATCATCAACTCATTCCTGTTTACTTTAATTGGTCTAGAGTTATTTATTCTTGATTTAAACTTTAGCCTAATTTTAGGCGGTATTGTTGCTTTCTTTATTCTACATATTTCTCGTTTTGCGGCCAACTTCATGGCTTTTGCCTTTTTCCCGAACATGCGGAAAATGAAAAGTTATAACGGTAGTTTAACTATTTTATCCTGGGGTGGGGTGCGAGGGGGGATTTCACTTGCATTGATTTTGGCAGTTGCCAATATTCCTGCCTTAAGTCCCTATAGCAGTATCCTGATTGGCTATACTTTTATTAGTGTGTTGTTATCCGGCATTGTTTGTGGTTTAGGTCTACCAGCTGTGATGAATGCTTTTTATTACAATCCGAATGAAGAAACTGAGGGCTTAAAAGGTTTCTATCAGAGATTGTGTCATAAAATGAACCGAAGAGGCTTTCAATATATTGTGGGTGAAGATGCGCTGGGTAGAGAGACAATCACTGTTTTTAACCCAGATATTCTGGTAGACCAAAAAACTGAAGATGGAATTGCAACGATGCATGACCCTAATAAGTTACAAGAAGTAAAACGATTTGAGAGTCCCGATAATTTCTAAATATAAACACTTTTAAATTTTATCAACCATTTAAAAATTAGGTTTTAGTGTAATAGTAAAATATTACCTAAAGCCTTTTTTATCTATATATATCATTAATAATATATTTTATTTTATTAAGATATTAATAATTGTTATATGAATATTTTAATTAAATGAAATTTCAACAAATGGTAAATAACAAAATATTAAATTTGTTTTATATATAAAACGTTTAATGCGATTTTTCATTAAATTAACACAAGAAAAACCTAATAAAGACTTATATATAATTTGTATTAATTAAAATTTTTTCTATAGGTACTTTAGTATTTGTTTTTTTTATTTTAAAGTGGTTAATGTAAAAATGATCACATTACTTAATGTTTTTAAGTTGTAGGTCAAAAACTTGAAAACATTAAGTAAAAAGAATTATACATAAAATCATTTAAATCAATAATATAAAAGGAATACAGATATGCCTGAAATACAAATTATTGCTAAGGACAATCATAAAACCTTAGTAACAACAGAGGGAACTTCCGCATCGCTTACAGAAGCATCGGTTGTATTGGTAAAAGTGGCTGCCAGTGATGTATTGGTAGTGAATAGGGAGGGAACCAATGCAGTCATTCGCCTTAAAAATGGCGAGACTATTGTTATTGAAGGCTTTTTTAGTGGAACAGCTGAGCCTAAAGATAACAGCCTTGTTTTTCAAGACGAAAATGGACAGTTAATCTGGGCAAAATTCAAAGATGCTGAAAATGATGCAGACGCCGATGCAGACGCTGATGCGGATGCTGACAGTGATGTTGAGCCACAAGCACTTGTAGCTGAAGATTTACCAGCCGCGTTACCTGCAGAGGCACCACAAGAGTTGGTGTCTGATGTTATTTATCAGCCTATTTCTTCAATTGAACCATTGCTTTATCATGATGGGGGCATAAATCCATGGTTATGGGCTATCCCATTAGTTGCGGGTGGTATTATCGCAGCAGCATCAAACCATGATAGTAATAACGACTCTTCAACACCTGCCGATACCACTCCACCAAATACGGATGGCGTAACTTTCTCTGTTAATTCCGTTACATCTGATAATGTACTAAATGCATCAGAAGCAGCAGGTAATGTCACCATTACTGGTATTTTGAAAAATATTCCAGCAGATGCGACAAATACAGTGGTTACTGTCCTTATTAATGGGGTAACTTACACTGCAACTGTAGATAAAGCAGCGGGTACCTGGACAGTAAGCGTACCGGGCAGTGGTTTAAAAGCAGATGCGGATCAAACAATTGATGCAACTGTAACGTTTACAGATGCAGCAGGTAATAGCAGTACTGTTAAAGATACACAAACTTATACAGTGGATACTACTGCACCAAATGCGCCAGTGATTGACCCAGTGAATGGGACAGACCCAATTACAGGTACAGCAGAACCAGGTTCAACAGTGACAGTGACTTATCCTGACGGAAGTACGAAAACTGTTGTAGCAGGACCAGATGGTAATTGGTCAGTAGATAATCCTGGTCTTAATGATGGTGATAAGGTAACAGCCGTAGCAACTGACCCTGCAGGTAATACATCAGGACCAGGAACTGCTATTGTTGATGCGGTTGGGCCGAATACAGACGGTGTCAACTTTGCAGTTGATTCAGTAACTGCTGATAACGTAATTAATGCCTCAGAAGCATCGGGCAATGTCACTATTACAGGTGTCTTGAAAAACGTTCCGGCAGATGCGACGAATACAGTTGTTACTGTTCTTATTAATGGGCAAACATATACTGCAACAGTAGATAAGGTAGCAGGCACCTGGACAGTAAGCGTACCTGGTAGCGGCTTAGTTGCTGATACAGATAAAACCATTGATGCGAAAGTAACGTTTACAGATGCAGCAGGTAATAGCAGTACTGTTAACGATACACAAACTTATACGCTTGATACATCAGCACCGACAGTAGCCCTTGATGATGTATCAACTAACGACAGTACGCCTGCGTTAACTGGCACAGTGAATGATCCAACAGCAACTATTGTGGTAACTGTCGATGGGGTGGATTACCCGGCAACTAACAATGGTGACGGTACTTGGACACTTGCAGACAATACACTGCCTGCATTAACTGATGGCTCACACACTATTACCGTGACTGCAACAGATGCTGCAGGTAATGTGGGTACCGATACAGGTGTGGTGATAGTTGATACTGCAGCACCAAATACAGGATCAGTAAATTTTGCGATTGATTCAGTAACATCTGACAACGTGATTAATGCCTCAGAAGCATCAGGTAACGTTACCATTACTGGTATTTTGAAAAACGTTCCGGCAGATGCGACGAATACAGTGGTGACTGTTCTTATTAATGGGCAAACATATACTGCAACGGTAGATAAGGTAGCAGGCACCTGGACAGTAAGCGTGCCGGGTAGTGGTTTAGTTGCTGATATAGATAAAACTATTGATGCTAAAGTAACGTTTACAGATGCAGCAGGTAATAGCAGTACTGTTAACGATACGCAAACTTATACAGTGGATACCACTGCACCAAATGCGCCAGTGATTAACCCCGTTAACGGGGTAGACCCAATTACAGGTACGGCAGAACCTGGTTCAACAGTAACAGTGACCTATCCTGACGGTAGTACAGCAAGTGTTGTAGCAGGACCAGATGGTGACTGGTCAGTACCAAACCCGGGTGATCTTAAAGATGGTGACAAGGTAACAGCAATCGCAACAGATCCAGCAGGTAACCCATCGTTACCTGGAACAGGTATTGTTGATGCGGTTGGGCCGAATACAGACGGTGTGAACTTCACGGTTGATTCAGTAACATCTGACAACGTGATTAATGCCTCAGAAGCATCAGGTAACGTTACCATTACTGGTGTGTTGAAAAACGTTCCGGCAGATGCGGCAAATACAGTGGTTACTGTCCTTATTAATGGGCAAACATATACTGCAACAGTAGATAAGGTGGCAGGCACCTGGACAGTAAGTGTACCTGGTAGCGGCTTAGCTGCAGATGCAGATCAAACTATTGATGCGAAAGTAACGTTTACAGATGCAGCAGGTAATAGCAGTACTGTTAACGATACGCAAACTTATACAGTGGATACCACTGCACCAAATGCGCCAGTGATTAACCCCGTTAACGGGGTAGACCCAATTACAGGTACGGCAGAACCTGGTTCAACAGTAACAGTGACCTATCCTGACGGTAGTACAGCAAGTGTTGTAGCAGGACCAGATGGTGACTGGTCAGTACCAAACCCGGGTGATCTTAAAGATGGTGACAAGGTAACAGCAATCGCAACAGATCCAGCAGGTAACCCATCGTTACCTGGAACAGGTATTGTTGATGCGGTTGGGCCGAATACAGACGGTGTGAACTTCACGGTTGATTCAGTAACATCTGACAACGTGATTAATGCCTCAGAAGCATCAGGTAACGTTACCATTACTGGTGTGTTGAAAAACGTTCCGGCAGATGCGGCAAATACAGTGGTTACTGTCCTTATTAATGGGCAAACATATACTGCAACAGTAGATAAGGTGGCAGGCACCTGGACAGTAAGTGTACCTGGTAGCGGCTTAGCTGCAGATGCAGATCAAACTATTGATGCGAAAGTAACGTTTACAGACGCAGCAGGTAATAGCAGTACTGTTAACGATACACACACTTATACAGTGGATACGGTTGCACCAAATGCACCGGTGCTTGATCCAATCAATGCCACTGATCCAGTGACAGGTACAGCAGAAGCGGGATCAACCGTGACTGTGAGCTTCCCGGATGGTACGACTGCAACAGTTGTGGCAGGCACAGACGGCACATGGTCAGTACCAAACCCAGGTGACTTGACCGATGGTCAAACGGTTACAGCAACCGCAACTGACCCGGCAGGCAACACTTCATTGCCAGGTACAGGTACAGTTTCAGCAGACATCACAGCACCTGTGGTGGCACTTGATGATGTGTTAACCAACGACAGCACACCAGCACTCACTGGTACAGTGAACGATCCGACTGCAACTGTGGTGGTGAATGTAGATGGCACAGACTATCCGGCAGTCAACAATGGTGACGGTACCTGGAGTCTTGCAGACAATACACTTCCAACACTCGCAGACGGTCCACACACCATTACTGTGACTGCAACAGATGCAGCAGGTAATGTGGGTAGCGACACTGGTGTGGTGACCATTGATACGGTAGCACCAAATGCACCGGTCCTTGATCCGATCAATGCCACTGATCCAGTGACAGGTACAGCAGAAGCGGGATCAA
>NZ_JAOTNV010000008.1:0-363244 GCF_025630795.1 Acinetobacter sp. AYS6 | reverse complement strand
CCGTGAAGGTGGTCGTACTGTAGGTGCTGGTGTTGTTGCGAAAGTAACTGCATAAGCATAATATAGTGACGGATTACGTCTCAGGTTGAGGGCTTTGGCTCTCAACTTGCATTATAGGTCAGTAGTTCAATTGGTAGAGCGTCGGTCTCCAAAACCGAATGTTGGGGGTTCGAGTCCCTCCTGGCCTGCCATATTTTTCAAATAAAAAGCTTGATGCTGGCTTAGTTGTTCATATAATAAGTCGCGAGTTCTACGACGAGTACAAAAATGTCGAATGATAAATCGCGTGACGCATTGAGCGACGCGCCAATTCCTCAAAGAAATAATTCTGCTGAAGTTGTTCGTTCTGGTTCGCCTCTAGATATTGTTCTATGGGTGGTTGCAATTGCATTATTGTTTTTAGCCATTATGGTGAATCAGTATTTACCAGCGTATTGGGCGCCTGCAAATAATATTTGGGTGCGCGTTGGGGCAATTTTTGCTTGTATCGTTGTGGCTTTAGGTTTATTATACGCCACCCATCAAGGTAAAGGCTTCGTTCGTTTGCTAAAAGATGCACGAGTCGAATTGCGTCGAGTAACTTGGCCAACAAAACAAGAAACAGTCACGACATCGTGGCAGGTTCTATTGGTTGTAGTTGTTGCATCATTGGTTTTATGGTGCTTTGACTATGGTTTGGGTTGGTTAATTAAGTTGATTATCGGGTAAAAGAGCTATGAAACGTTGGTACATTATTCATGCCTACTCTGGCTATGAAAAACAAGTGTTGCGTTCGCTTACAGAACGAATCCAGCGTAGCGCTGTTGCTGATAGCTTTGGTGATGTCCTTGTTCCTACCGAAGAAGTGGTAGAAATGAAGGATGGTAAGAAACGTAAATCTGAACGTAAATTCTTTCCTGGCTATGTATTAGTCGAAATGGAAATGAATGATGATACTTGGCATATCGTTAAAGAATGTCCAAAGGTTCTAGGTTTTATCGGTGGTACACCTGAAAAACCAGCGCCAATCACTCAGCGTGAAGCAGATGCGATTCTTGCGCGTGTACGTAATACAGGTGAAGCACCACGTCCTAAGACGATGTTTGAACCTGGTGAAGAATTACTTGTTATTGACGGTCCATTCACAGACTTTAAAGGTGTGGTGGAAGAAGTTCAATACGAAAAGTCACGTTTAACGTTGACGATTAATGTATTTAATCGACCAACTCAGGTTGAACTCGAATTTCGCCAAGTCGAAAAAACGATTTAATCTTAATTGGTTGAAAAGCGCCCGATTTTATCGGGCATTGTTGTTGTAACAGTAGTGTTGCGTAAAGATTGGGGAGCCTAGCGGCGTTCGTACCCAGAGGTATTTTAAAATGGCTAAGAAGATTGACGGCTATATCAAGCTGCAAGTTCCAGCTGGTAAAGCAAATCCATCTCCACCAATTGGTCCTGCATTAGGTCAACGTGGTGTAAACATCATGGCATTCTGTAAAGAATTCAATGCTGCTACACAAAAAGTTGAACCAGGTCTTCCAATTCCTGTAGTGATTACTGTGTACAACGACAAGTCGTTCACATTCATCATGAAAACTCCTCCAGCTTCTATTCTTCTTAAGAAAGCTGCTGGTATCCAAAAGGGTTCATCTGTACCAAACAAAACTAAAGTTGGTAAGTTGACTCGTGCTCAGTTAGAAGAAATTGCGACTACTAAAGAACCAGATTTAACTGGTGCTGATTTAGACGCACGTGTACGTACCATTGCTGGTTCTGCGCGTTCTATGGGCTTGGAAGTGGAGCTATAAGACATGGCAAAGTTAACTAAACGTCAAAAAGCCATTGCTGCTGCTGTTGAAGCAAACAAAGTTTACACTTTGGAAGAAGCAGTGCAAGTTCTTAACAGCCTACCTGCTGCGAAATTCAAAGAATCTTTGGATGTAGCTGTAAATCTTGGTGTAGACCCACGTAAATCTGATCAGGTTGTTCGTGGTGCGACTACATTACCTGCTGGTACTGGTAAAACTGTACGTGTAGCTGTGTTTGCTCAAGGTGCGCAAGCAGAAGCTGCTAAAGAAGCTGGTGCAGACATCGTAGGTTTTGATGACCTTGCTGAAAGCATTCAAGGCGGAAACCTTGACTTTGATGTTGTAATCGCTGCTCCTGATGCTATGCGTGTTGTTGGTAAGCTCGGTACAATTCTTGGTCCACGTGGTTTAATGCCAAACCCTAAAGTTGGTACTGTAACTCCTGATGTAGCGAATGCTGTTAAAAACGCTAAATCTGGTCAGGCTCGTTACCGTGTAGACAAAGCGGGTATTATCCATGCTGCGATCGGTCAATTAGGCTTTGAAGCTGCTGCTATCCGTCAAAACGTTGAAACTTTAGTTGCTGACTTGAAAAAGTTAAAACCTGCAACTTCTAAAGGTGTATACATCAAAAAGATCACTTTGAGCTCAACTATGGGTCCTGGTCTTACTGTTGATGTAAGCAACGTTTCTAACTAAGTTTAAAACTTGGTCAAGAATTTTAAAGTCCTGATTGAGGGCAGAGTATAAAAATCATAGGTTTTTATACTCATTCAAAGTATTGCTTTGTTTCCTCACTCATCAGGCGGACTTTGAATTGATAAATGTAAATTTATCAGCGTCAAAGACCACAGGCGAAGAGACTTCTTTTGAATATCTTCTTAATAACCCAGCCTGCGTAGACGCGGTGGTGTGATTTATTCCTCCTCCGCGTGCAAGTCAAATCCTTATTGACTTGCGAATTGGGAGTGTACTTTTTTGAGTACATAAATCACCGTTAGGAGGTTTTACAATGGCTCTTCTTATTGAAAGCAAAAAACAGATCGTTGCTGAAGTAGCTCAAACTGCTTCTACAGCGTTCGCTGCCGTTGTTGCTGACTATCAAGGTTTAACCGTTGAGCAATTAACTACTCTTCGTGTTGAAGCTCGTAAACTAGGTGTTTCTACACGCGTTGTACGTAACACTTTGGCTAAACGTGCTCTTCAAGATACGCAATTTGCAATCTTGAATGACAACCTTGTTGGCCCAACAATCTTAGCATTCTCAACTTCTGAAGACGATATGGGTGCAGCTGCACGCTTGTTTGAAGAATTTGCTAAAACTAACAAAGCATTTGAATTAAAAGCTGCTGCATTTGACGGCAAACTTTATCAAGGTGCTGAAGTTAGCGTTATCGCAAACCTTCCAAACCAAGAAAAAGCGCTTACTATGCTCGCATCTGTTCTTCAAGCTCCTATTTCGAAATTGGGTCGCTTACTTACAGCGCTTCAAGAGAAAAACGAGTCAGAAGCTGCTTAAGCTTAAATCTACTTCCACACCATTCAATACCCATTTGGAGTTAATCTCATGGCTTTAACAAACGAAGAAATCCTAAACGCAGTTGCTGAAAAAACTGTTCTTGAACTTGTTGAACTTATTTCTGCTTTTGAAGAGAAATTCAACGTATCTGCTGCTGCTGTAGCTGTAGCTGCTCCTGCTGCTGGCGCTGCTGCTGCTGAAGAACAAACTGAATTCAACGTTGAGTTGACTTCTTTTGGTGCTAACAAAGTAGCTGTAATTAAAGCGGTTCGTGAAGCAACTGGCCTTGGTCTTAAAGAAGCTAAAGACCTAGTTGAAGGTGCTCCACAAGTTCTTAAAGAAGGCATTTCTAAAGAAGAAGGCGAAGAACTTAAGAAGAAACTTGAAGAAGCTGGTGCTACAGTTACACTTAAGTAATTGTAAAAGGAGTCGGTTTTTAAATCGGCTCCATAAAATGGCTGATGGCTCTTGGGTCATCAGCCTTTTTGCGTTACAATAATCGGCTCGATTTTTGTTTGTTCTGTACAATAACTGTTATATTTCAGAATAATTGAAGTAATTTCAAATGTTTACCAATATTTTTCTTTTTAAAAAATATTGTTAAGCGTTTTAATACCACTAAAAATTGCAGCATTTGTAAACAGTGGTGGCCATATCGGCCTGTGTAATTCCTTCTGAGCCCGTTCTGCAGGCGGGCTTGGTTTACTTTCCGAGGACTCCAGATGGCATACTCATATACCGAAAAGAAACGGATCCGTAAGAATTTTGGTAAATTGCCCCAAGTAATGGAAGCACCGTACTTACTTTCGATTCAGGTCGACTCGTATAGAACGTTCTTGCAAGGTGGCAAATCCCCAAAAAACCGCGAAGATATCGGTCTCCAAGCCGCATTTCGTTCAGTTTTTCCTATAGAAAGTTATTCTGGCAATGCTGCTTTAGAATTTGTTGAGTATAGCCTTGGTAAGCCTGAGTTTGATGTGCGTGAATGTATTTTACGTGGTTCGACTTATGCGGCACCAATGCGCGTAAAAATTCGTTTGATTATTAAAGATCGCGAAACTAAATCTATTAAAGACGTACGTGAACAAGAAGTCTACATGGGTGAAATGCCACTCATGACTGACAATGGTACCTTTGTAATCAATGGTACTGAGCGTGTGATTGTATCTCAATTACACCGTTCACCTGGTGTGTTCTTCGATCACGATAAAGGCAAAACACATTCAAGTGGTAAAGTACTTTATTCTGCACGTATTATTCCTTACCGTGGTTCATGGTTAGATTTTGAATTTGATGCAAAAGATTTAGTTTATGTACGTATTGACCGTCGTCGTAAATTATTAGCAACTGTTGTGTTGCGTGCATTGGGTTATAACAATGAACAAATTTTGAATTTGTTCTATGAAAAAGTGCCTGTATATCTTGATATGGGTAGCTATCAAATTGACCTCGTTCCAGATCGTCTGCGTGGCGAAATGGCGCAATTTGATATTGCTGACAATGACGGTAAAATTATTGTTGAGCAAGGTAAGCGTATTAATGCACGTCATGTACGTCAAATGGAAGCTTCTGGTCTAGCTAAGCTATCAGTTCCTGATGAGTACCTGTATGAGCGTATCACTGCCGAAGATATTACTTTACGTAATGGTGACGTGATTCCTGCAAATACATTGTTAAGCCATGAAGTTATGGTGAAACTGGCAGAAGGTGGTGTTAAACAGTTCAATATCTTGTTTACGAACGATATTGACCGTGGTTCATTTGTTGCTGACTCATTACGTGCTGACACAACATCTGGTCGTGAAGAAGCATTAGTTGAAATCTATAAAGTAATGCGTCCAGGCGAGCCGCCAACAAAAGAAGCTGCTGAAAACTTATTTAATAACTTATTCTTCTCTTCTGAACGTTATGACTTATCTCCAGTAGGTCGTATGAAATTCAACCGTCGTTTGGGTCGTCCATACGAAGTTGGTACTGACCAGAAGTCACGTGAAGTAGAAGGTATTTTATCGCACGAAGATATCATCGATGTATTACGTACATTAGTTGAAATCCGTAACGGTAAAGGTGAAGTCGATGATATCGATCACTTGGGTAACCGTCGTGTACGTTCTGTTGGTGAAATGACTGAAAACCAATTCCGTGTTGGTTTGGTTCGCGTTGAACGTGCTGTTAAAGAACGTTTAAGCCAAGCAGAAACAGATAATTTATCTCCGCAAGATCTAATTAACGCTAAGCCAGTTGCAGCTGCGATCAAAGAATTCTTTGGTTCAAGCCAATTGTCTCAGTTCATGGATCAAAACAACCCATTATCTGAGATTACACATAAACGTCGTGTTTCAGCGCTTGGACCGGGTGGTTTAACGCGTGAACGTGCGGGCTTTGAAGTACGTGACGTACATCAAACTCACTATGGTCGTGTATGTCCAATTGAAACACCGGAAGGTCCAAACATTGGTTTGATCAACTCGCTTTCTGTTTATGCAAAAGCAAATGATTTTGGTTTCTTGGAAACACCTTACCGTAAAGTGGTAGATGGCCGAGTAACTGATGAAGTTGAATACCTTTCTGCTATTGAAGAAGTAGGTACTGTTATTGCACAGGCCGATTCTGCTGTAGATAAAGATGGTAACTTAACAGAAGATTTTGTTTCTGTTCGTCATCAAGGTGAATTTGTACGTATGCCACCTGAAAAAGTGACGCATATGGATGTATCTGCACAGCAGGTTGTATCTGTAGCTGCTTCGCTTATTCCATTCCTTGAACACGATGATGCAAACCGTGCATTAATGGGTTCAAACATGCAACGTCAGGCAGTTCCTACTCTACGTGCGGATAAACCGCTTGTAGGTACAGGTATGGAAGCGAACGTTGCTCGTGACTCGGGTGTATGTGTGATCGCAAACCGTGGTGGTGCGATTGAATATGTAGATGCTTCTCGTATCGTTATTCGTGTAAACGAAGATGAAATGATTGCAGGTGAGGCTGGTGTAGATATTTACAACCTCATTAAATACACACGTTCTAACCAAAACACCTGTATTAACCAAAATATTATCGTGAATTTGGGCGACAAAGTTGCTCGCGGTGACATTTTGGCAGACGGTCCGTCAACAGATATGGGTGAGCTTGCGCTTGGTCAAAACATGCGTGTAGCGTTCATGACGTGGAATGGTTATAACTACGAAGACTCGATCTTGTTATCTGAGCGTGTACTTCAAGAAGACCGTTTAACTTCTATTCATATTCAAGAATTATCATGTGTAGCACGTGATACTAAGTTAGGTGCAGAAGAAATTACTGCCGATATTCCTAACGTAGGTGAAGCTGCACTTTCTAAACTTGATGAATCAGGTATCGTTTATATCGGTGCTGAAGTTACTGCTGGTGACATCCTTGTTGGTAAAGTAACGCCTAAAGGTGAAACTCAGTTAACTCCTGAAGAAAAATTGCTTCGTGCAATCTTCGGTGAGAAAGCAGCTGACGTTAAAGACTCATCTTTACGTGTTCCATCTGGTACTAAAGGTACAGTTATCGATGTTCAAGTCTTCACTCGTGATGGCTTAGAGAAAGATGACCGTGCGTTAGCAATTGAAAAAGCACAGCTTGACTCTTACCGTAAAGACTTGAAAGAAGAATATAAGATCTTTGAAGAAGCAGCTCGTGAGCGTGTAATTCGTTTGCTTAAAGGCCAAGAATCTAACGGTGGTGGTTCGACTAAACGTGGCGACAAGCTCGTTGAAGATATGCTATCTGGTTTAGAGCTTGTTGACTTACTTGAAATCCAACCTACAGACGAAGCAATTGCTGAACGTTTATCTCAAATTCAAGTGTTCTTGAAAGAGAAGAGCGCAGAAATTGATGAGAAGTTTGCAGAGAAGAAACGTAAGCTTTCGACTGGTGATGAGTTAACAACAGGCGTTCTGAAAGTTGTTAAAGTTTACCTAGCAGTTAAACGTCGCATTCAGCCTGGTGATAAAATGGCTGGTCGTCACGGTAACAAAGGTGTTGTATCTAATATTTTACCTGTTGAAGACATGCCACACGATGCGAACGGTGTACCAGTAGATATCGTATTGAACCCATTGGGTGTACCATCTCGTATGAACGTGGGTCAGATTCTTGAGACTCACTTGGGTATGGCGGCTAAAGGGCTTGGCGATAAAATCGAAAAAATGTTGAAAGAACAGCGTACAGTTTTAGAACTTCGCGAATTCTTAGACAAGATTTATAACAAAGTTGGTGGCGAGCAAGAAGATCTTGATAGCTTAACTGATGCTGAAGTTTTAGCTCTTTCTGGCAACTTACGTGCTGGTGTGCCTTTAGCTACTCCTGTATTTGATGGTGCTGAAGAAAGCCAAATTAAAGACTTACTTGAATTAGCTGACATTTCACGTACTGGTCAAACAGTATTGTTTGATGGTCGTACGGGTGAACAGTTTGATCGTCCTGTAACTGTAGGTTACATGTACATGCTCAAATTGAACCACTTGGTTGATGACAAAATGCATGCGCGTTCAACTGGTTCTTATTCACTTGTTACACAGCAACCGCTTGGTGGTAAAGCACAGTTCGGTGGTCAGCGTTTCGGTGAGATGGAGGTCTGGGCACTTGAAGCTTACGGCGCAGCATATACTCTTCAAGAGATGTTAACTGTTAAGTCGGATGACGTTGAAGGTCGTACACGCATCTATAAGAATATTGTAGATGGTAACCATTATATGGATCCGGGTATGCCTGAATCGTTCAACGTATTGACCAAAGAGATCCGTTCTTTAGGTATCAACATTGAACTGAAAAATGGTGACTAAGTCGTAAGACTCACGATTTTTTAGGAAAAAACAATATTTGTGACCCAGTCGGGTAAGCGTTGCTTCCCGACACACGGAGAAAAAAATTGAAAGACTTGCTCGATATCATGCGTAAGAAAACGGACTCAGATGGTCATGCACCAATTGAGTTTGACCGTATCCGTATTGGTCTTGCGTCACCAGAAATGATTAAGTCATGGTCTCATGGTGAAGTTAAAAAACCTGAGACAATTAACTACCGTACGTTTAAACCAGAACGTGACGGTTTGTTCTGTGCCAAAATTTTTGGTCCAGTAAAAGATTACGAATGCTTGTGTGGTAAATACAAGCGTATGAAATACAAAGGCGTCATTTGTGAAAAATGTGGCGTTGAAGTAACTACAGCGAAAGTTCGTCGTGAACGTATGGGTCACATTGAACTCGCTTCTCCAGTTGCACATATCTGGTTCTTAAAATCGTTACCATCTCGTATCGGTTTATTACTTGATATGACACTTCGTGATATCGAACGCGTATTGTATTTCGAATCATACGTTGTAACTGATCCTGGTATGACTCCGTTTGAAAAGTATCAACTTTTAACAGACGAAGAATACTTCAATGCACTTGAAGAGCACGGTGATGAATTCACTGCGAAAATGGGTGCAGAAGCGATTCAGGACTTATTAAAAGATATCGATCTTGAAGCTGAAATCGCACGTTTACGTGAAGAAATTCCTCAAACAACTTCTGAAACGAAGTTGAAAAAAGCGTCTAAACGCTTGAAATTGATGGAAGCATTCAACGATTCAAACAACAAGCCAGAATGGATGGTGATGAATGTACTTCCTGTACTTCCACCTGATTTACGTCCATTAGTTCCACTTGAAGGTGGTCGTTTCGCGACTTCTGACTTGAACGATTTATATCGTCGTGTCATTAACCGCAACAACCGTTTGAAGCGTCTTCTTGATCTTGCAGCACCAGACATTATCGTACGTAACGAAAAACGTATGTTACAAGAGTCTGTAGATGCATTACTTGATAACGGTCGTCGTGGTCGTGCAATTACCGGTTCTAACAAGCGTCCATTAAAATCTTTGGCAGATATGATCAAAGGTAAACAAGGTCGTTTCCGTCAGAACTTACTTGGTAAGCGTGTTGACTATTCTGGTCGTTCGGTAATTACTGTAGGTCCTACTTTACGTCTTCACCAATGTGGTCTTCCGAAAAAAATGGCACTTGAATTATTCAAACCATTTATTTTTGCGAAACTACAAGCTTCAGGTCAAGCAACAACCATTAAAGCTGCGAAGAAAATGGTTGAGCGCGAGACTCCAGAAGTTTGGGACGTTCTTGCTTCTGTAATTCGTCAACATCCAGTAATGTTGAACCGTGCGCCAACACTTCACCGTTTAGGTCTTCAAGCATTTGAACCTATTCTTATTGAAGGTAAGGCAATCCGTCTTCACCCACTCGTTTGTGCTGCGTTTAACGCCGACTTCGATGGTGACCAAATGGCGGTACACGTTCCATTGACACTTGAAGCACAGTTAGAAGCTCGTGCATTGATGATGTCAACAAACAACATCTTGTCACCAGCGAATGGTGAGCCGATCATCGTTCCTTCTCAGGACGTTGTCTTGGGTCTTTACTACATCACGCGTGATGCAGTAAATGCTAAAGGCGAAGGCATGGTGTTTGCTGATACTCACGAAGTAAACCGTGCACTTGCAACTGGTCAAGTTGCGATTCATGCTCGTGTTAAAGTACGTGTACATCAAACTGTTATCAATGAAAATGGTGAACGTGAACACGGAACTATTATTGTTGATACGACACCAGGTCGTTGTTTGCTTTGGGAAGTTGTTCCACAAGGCTTAAGCTTTGACATGATCAACCTTGAGATGACTAAAAAGAATATCTCGAAGTTAATCAACTCTTGCTACCGTAAACTTGGTTTGAAAGATACCGTTATCTTTGCTGACCAATTAATGTACTTGGGCTTCCGTCAAGCGACTCGTTCAGGTGTATCTGTAGGTATGGAAGACATGCTCATTCCACCTACTAAGCACACAATTATTGATAAAGCAGAAACAGAAGTTCGTGAAATCGAACAACAGTTCGAACAAGGTTTCGTAACTGCTGGTGAGCGTTATAACAAAGTTGTCGATATCTGGGCGCGTACAAACGACCAAGTTGCTAAAGCGATGATGGATAACTTGTCTTATACACTTGTGAAAAACAAACAAGGTGAAGACGAGAAGCAAAAATCATTTAACAGCATCTATATGATGTCTGACTCTGGTGCCCGTGGTAGTGCGGCACAGATTCGTCAGCTTGCTGGTATGCGTGGCTTGATGGCAAAACCGGATGGTTCGATTATCGAAACACCGATTAAAGCGAACTTCCGTGAAGGTTTGACAGTACTTCAGTACTTCATTTCAACACACGGTGCGCGTAAAGGTTTGGCCGATACAGCATTAAAAACTGCGAACTCTGGTTACTTGACACGTCGTCTTGTAGACGTAGCGCAAGATTTAGTAATTACCGAGCCTGACTGTGGTACAGCGGGTGGTTTGGTAATGACTCCATTCATTCAAGGTGGCGATGTTATCGAGCCATTACGTGACCGTGTATTGGGTCGTGTAACAGCTGAAGATGTACGTCGTGCATCAGATGATGAAGTTGTATTACCTCGTGGTACGTTAATTGACGAAAAAATCGCAGCTCATCTTGAAGAGGCGGGTGTCGATGAAGTCAAAGTACGTTCAGTAATTGCTTGTGAATCTGCTTTTGGTGTATGTGCTAGATGTTATGGCCGTGACCTTGCACGTGGTCACTTGGTGAACCCAGGTGAGTCAGTTGGTGTAATGGCTGCACAGTCTATTGGTGAACCAGGTACACAGTTAACAATGCGTACGTTCCACGTGGGTGGTGCTGCGAGCCGAACTTCTGCTGCAAACAGTGTTCAAGTACGTAACAAAGGTACTGTACGTTTCCATAACGTGAAAACTGTACAACATGCAAAAGGTCACTTGGTTTCAGTTTCTCGTTCAGGTGAAATTGGTATTGCCGATGATTTAGGTCGTGAACGCGAGCGCTATAAACTTCCTTACGGTGCAAGCATCTTGTTGAAAGATGGTGAGTCTGTAGAAGCTGGCGGTATTGTGGCGACTTGGGATCCGCATACACATCCACTTGTTACAGAAGTTGCTGGTAAAGCACGTTTCAGCCAAATTGCTGATGGCGTAACTGCAACATCAAAAACTGATGATGCAACTGGTATGACTACTGTTGAAATCTTGCCTGTAACAGCTCGTCCTGCTTCTGGTAAAGATTTACGTCCTGCAATCGTGTTGGATACAACAGATGGTGGCGAACAGTTCTACTTCTTGCCACAAAATACAATCGTAACTGTCCGTGATGGCGAAACGATCGGTGTGGGTGACGTTATTGGTCGTGTACCACAAGAAACATCACGTACTCGTGATATTACCGGTGGTCTTCCGCGTGTAGCTGACTTGTTCGAAGCACGTAAACCGAAAGAACATGCGATTCTTGCAGAAGTTTCAGGTGTTGTAAGCTTCGGTAAAGAGACTAAAGGTAAAAACCGTTTAGTGATTACTCCTGATGATGGTTCTGAGATTTACGAAGAATTGATTCCAAAATGGCGTCAAATCAACGTGTTCGAAGGCGAGCATGTGAACCGTGGTGAGACTATTTCTGATGGTCCACAGAACCCGCATGACATCTTACGTTTGAAAGGTGAAGTTGCATTAACTAACTACATCGTGAACGAAGTTCAAGACGTATACCGTCTCCAAGGTGTAAAAATCAACGACAAACATATTGAAGTTATCGTACGTCAAATGTTGCGTAAAGTTGATATAACTGATGGTGGCGATACAAGCTTTATTAAAGGCGAGCAAGTGGATTACATCCGCGTTGTTCAAGAGAACCAAGCTGTCTTGGCTCAGAACAAGTTCCCTGCGAAGTTTGAACGTCAATTAATGGGTATTACGAAAGCATCGCTTTCTACTGACTCGTTCATCTCTGCTGCATCGTTCCAGGAAACAACTCGTGTGTTAACTGAAGCGGCTGTAACAGGTAAAGAAGATGATTTACGTGGCTTGAAAGAAAACGTTGTAGTAGGTCGCTTGATTCCAGCAGGTACTGGTCTTGCATACCACTTAGAACGTCGTCGTCAAGAAGCAGAAGCTGCTGAGCATGAACTTCATAATGACTTCAGCGAAGTAGACCAAGCATTCAGCCAAGCATTAAACTCAGAACAGTTCTAAGTTTAGACTGGCACTAAAAAAGGCACCTCAGGGTGCCTTTTTTTATATGTACCGATAACAATTAAAAGTGGTAATTACATAAACATATTAAAGAGCCATTATTTTATTACTTAAGCGGGATAAACACTCCACAAAAACAGATTAGGCTACAAGCTTCTGAGGACTGGAGTAAATCTAATGAAAAAAATGATGATGATTGTAAGTGTTGGCCTGATGTCAACAACTTTATTTGTTGGTTGCCAGAATGCAAGCCCAGAAAGTAAACGTATTGGTTCAGCTGCGATTGGTGGTGGTGCAGGTGGTGCTGTAGGGAAACATGTGGGCGGTAATATCGGTGCAGGTTTAGGAGCGGCACTTGGTGCTGGTGTTGCAGCCAATGCAAAAGGATCTAGTAGTAAAACAGTGCGTAATAGTGCAATTGGTGCCGGGGTTGGTGCGGTGTTAGGTGGCGCAATCATCGGTGGCGACGCTGGTGCTGCTACAGGTGGAGCACTTGGTGGTAGTGCGGGCGCAGCTTATGAAGAGAAGAAAGGGAAGTACTAAAATTACCCTTAGCTATATTTAATTCATAGAAGTCTTTATCTTAGTAAAGACTTCTTTTTTTGACCGCTTTTTATCTTTGAAATTTTGCTTAATTATAATAAATAGAAGAGCTTTACAAAATATCTATCGATTAGGACAGATGAATAACACAATCTGATCAAATTCCTCATAAAAGAGGATTATTCTTTTTATTAGAACAGGTAGTAGTGAGTACGGTCATGAAAAAAACAATTGGATTAGTTTCTGCTTTAATGTTGTCTACCCTTATGTTTACAGGCTGTCAAAATATGAGCCCATCTGACCAGCGTATTGGCGCAGCAGCAGCGGGTGGAGCACTTGGTGGTGGACTAGGTAACCATGTAGGTGGTGGTGTTGGCGCAGGCTTAGGTGCAGCAGTAGGTGCTGGTGTTGGTTCAAATACCCAAGGTGGTAGTAAGCAAACCACTACGAAAAGTGCGATCGGAGCTGGTATCGGTTCTGTAGTAGGTAAAGCAATATTGGGTGGTGACTCTGGTGCTGCAATTGGCGGTGCGATTGGTGGTGGTGCTGGCGCTGCTATTGAAGAGAAGAAATAAAAATTCATAGTTTGAATAAAAATAAGCGCTTTTTCAGCGCTTATTTTTATTGAGGGAAAGGTTTGGCTTTTTTACGTCTGATATAAAGTGTTTTTTTAACTTCGGCAATTCTCACCCCCGATTCATCAAAAATGTTTAGATGATATGTTCTTAAAACAGGTTCGTAGTTTTCGGCAAGCTCACGTATTTGCTCAATCTCAGCTAAATCTACTCGAATATCTGCATGTACAGTACTTCGACCTGGGGAAAGAAAATTAATTTCAGCAGCTTTATCCCAAACAATATATTTTGATCCGAGATGATGCAGCAAAATCATCATGTAAAATGGATCCACCATTGAATAAAGACTGCCCCCAAAATGCGTTCCGACCAAATTTTGGTTTTTCCAAGTCAGAGGCATTTTTACACGTACATGACAAAGTTCTAAATTCATGATTTCAATATAAATCCCTGCTCCTCGATAAGGTGGGTAGTGATTAAATAGGAATTTTGAAATCGTAGGATTGTTCTGAAGTCTTCTGAAAATAGCCATAATAGTCAATTTTTTTTATTGAAACAGTATTCATACTAGATAAGTATCATCTTTTTTATATTGATGGCAATGCTCTATCCGACTAACGACATGATCGATTGAAAAACAAGATAGGAAATGATTATGCAGCCAAAAGTTCATACAGTAACAACAAGTGACCAACAAACACTTTGTGCTAAGACATGGGGCGACGAAAAAAATACACCGTTGGTTTTAGTACACGGTTATCCTGATAATCAGGAAGTATGGGAATCAATCATTGAACATTTAATCAATGACTTTTACATTGTCACCTATGATGTACGGGGGGCGGGTTTATCGTCTATACCAAAACGTATACGTGATTACCGTTTAGAACGTTTATCTCTAGATTTACAAGAAGTCGTTGATGAATTATTACCAAATCGTCAATTTCACATGGCTGCACACGATTGGGGTTCAATACAATCTTGGGAGTCGGCAACAGAACCTAAGTTTAAAGGGCGATTATTATCCTATACAACAATTTCAGGACCTTGTCTTGATCATGCCGCTTTATTCTTACGTGACAAATTTAAATCTGCACCAAGCCATGTTTTAAAAATATTAACGAAGTCTTGGTATATCGGTGCATTCCATCTTCCATTACTAGCACCAACAGTGTGGTCTCTTTTTAGCCCTGAAAAATGGGGGAAAGTCCTGACTCAGTTGGAGAGAAAAAGCAATTTACCTTTAAATAATAATATTAATGCAGATGGTAAATATGGCATTAATTTATATCGGGCGAATTTTATTCCTCGCTTAACTGGCCCACGTCAACGTTATGCACAGTGCCCAGTCAAAGCAGTTATTTTAAAATATGATACTTTTGTGAGCCCTGAATATATTACTGAGGCTCTGCCAAAGTGGGCAGAAAAATTTGAATATGTAGAGCTTGAAGCAAATCACTGGGCAATTCTAAGTGAGCCCGCGAAAATTGCAGATCATATTCATCAGTTTATTAAGGCTCAAGCTTAATAATTCAGTGACTGCATAAAACAGTTAATTCGGCGATATTTTCGGCTTCATAGATCTGAATCTGATAGAATGTCGCCTTTTGTTTTGCTCTGAATTTATTCATGAATGCTGTCGTTATTGCGATTGCAGTGATGTTTCTATTATCACTGGCGCGCGTTTCTGTCGTACTGACTTTAGTGGTTTCTGCCATTGTAGGCGGCCTTGTAGCAGGTTTAAGCCTTTCTCAAACCGTTGATGCTTTTAACGCTGGTCTTGGCGATGGTGCTGAAGTTGCACTTGCCTATGCTGTGTTGGGGGCGTTTGCCTTGGCACTTTCAAAATCTGGTTTACCTGATTTACTTGCCCATAAACTGATTGGTTTGTTGGGAATGGAAGCGGGGAAAAGCCGCGAAACTAAAGTGAAATATTTATTATTAGGTATTTTACTGATTGCTGCTATTTTCTCTCAAAACCTTATTCCGGTTCATATTGCCTTTATTCCTGTACTTGTTCCGCCATTATTACGGGTAATGAACCATTTAAAGTTAGACCGTCGCGCAGCAGCGTGTGTGCTTACGCTAGGTTTGGTCGGAACTTATATTTTTCTTCCGGTTGGGTTTGGTGCAATTTTCCTTGAACAGATTTTGATGGGAAATATCAACAAAGTTGGCGCAGCGTATGGCTTACATGTAGAGCGTGGCATGATGTCAATTGGTATGGCTATTCCAGTTTTAGGAATGGTTATAGGTACTTTGGTTGCTGTATTTATTAGCTACCGTAAACCAAGAATTTATGCCGATCGCGCTATTACGCCAACTACAACGATTGATTTGGATAAACCTCTTCGTGCAACAGCGCAAGATGAAACAGCTGACTTAAAAGCAGATGCTGAAGAGTTAAAGCATGAGGCAGAGCAAGCGCCCGTCATTGCAAAGAAAACGATCTATATGGCATTGCTTGCAATTGGCTTGACACTCGCTGCACAGCTCTATTCTGGTTCAATGATTTTGGGTGGTTTAGTCGGTTTTGCTGTTCTATCTACCGCCGGAATTTTTAAGTGGCAAGATGCAGATGATGTCTTTGTACAAGGCATGCGGATGATGGCCTTGGTAGGTTTCATTATGATTTCTGCTGCGGGGTTTGCATCGGTAATGACGCATACAGGAGATATTAATCAGTTAGTGAAGGGTGTCGTCGAGATTATTGGAGATAATCGTGCACTTGCAGCTTTCTTAATGCTTTGTATCGGTTTATTTGTCACGATTGGTATTGGTTCGTCTTTCTCAAGTGTGCCTGTACTTGCTGTTATTTATGTGCCTTTATGTGTGCAGTTTGGTTTCTCACCCTTAGCGACGATTGCCCTTATTGGGACTGCAGCAGCATTAGGTGATGCAGGTTCACCAGCTTCTGACTCAACCTTAGGGCCAACAGCTGGTTTAGGTGTAGATGGTCAACATGATCATATTTGGGATACGGTTGTACCTACCTTTATTCACTTTAATATTCCGCTATTAATTTTTGGCTGGATTGCTGCAATGGTTTTATAAGTTTTTTATAAAATATTAAATGATTAACCTTCTTAATAATAATCTTTAGGTTTAAATTAAGAAGGTTTTTTATTGCCTAAGTAAAACATGTATTTAAAATAAATTATATTAAAATGCTCAGAATTATAAAGTATATTAAAATGGTTGGTAATATAGAATAATCTTGATTAATAAGGTTGGTTTTAAAACCAATTAAAATGGTTGGTTAATATATAATTTTATTTAAAACATATATTTAAAAATAAATGATAAATTAATTTTATAATGTGTATTGCATGATTTTAAAATACATGTTTATTATAAATATAAATAAGGTTGGAGATATTAAAGTGTTCAAAAAAGTTTTGGTTGTTGCATTAATGGGGATGTCTTCATTTACATTTGCTGGTAATTGGCAAGTAAAATTTGGTGGTAGTGCTATTGCTCCATCAGAAGATACAACGACTCCTTTGGGTGTGGTAAAAGCAGATCAAGAATATGCATTTACGCCATCAGTAGAATACTTTTTTGGCCAATCTCCATTTTCGGCAGAATTATTATTAGCAACACCAATTAACCATGATGTGTTGTTAGATGGAAACAAAGTAGCGCGTATTAAACAGTTACCACCAACAATTACAGCAAAATATCATTTTAAAAACTCCACTCGTTTCACACCGTATATTGGTGTGGGTGCTACAGCATTTATTCCTTGGGATGAAGAAGGAGTTGCTGACAAAGTAAAAGAAGATTTTGGTGTGGCAGGACAAGTTGGTTTTAATTTTCAACCTGCTGATGCTAAAAACTGGGGAGTATTTGTAGACGTTCGTTATGCAGATTTAAGTCCTGAAGTTACTTTAACAAATGGGACTAAATTTGATTTGGATATTAATCCATTTATTTACACTTTAGGTTATAGCTATAAATTTTAAGCATAATAATAAATAGAACAATATAATAATAAACCTAGACTCAGGCACCTCACATATATTTTATGTGAGGTTTTTTTATGAATTTTATTTGCACTAAAAAAATCATAAAACAGACAGTTTTATACATATCTTATGCCAATTTTTTTCTAAACTAATTTTATTCATTACAAACATGGAAATAAAATCATGAACAAAAAATTAGCAATCTGTTTGGCTCTTTTTAGTGGTATCGCTTTTACACAGAGTTTGCAAGCCGCAAGTTTCTCGTGTGATGCTGCAAAAACGAAAACAGAAAAAAGTATTTGTAAAAACCGCTCTTTAAACGATGCCGATGTCAAAATGGCGACGACCTATCAAATCGTTTTGCATGCTTTACCAATGGGCGGACGGGATAACCAAAAAGATGCTCAGCAGCAATGGTTGAAAAAAAGAAATGCTTGTGCTGCTGGTGTAAGTTGTATTAGCAAAGCTTATCAGCAACGTCAAAAGCAGTTAGATATGATATTGCAAGATAGGGTGTTAAGCCACGGTCCATTTTAATTAGAGTAAAAAATTTTAATATTCAGGATTGAAAAATTCTAGAAGTACTCCATTCATAAAGCATTCGAGAACAAACAGCTTCAAAATTTAAGGAGTGATTTATGAGTGAACAAGCATCACAAAATTATAGTTTCCAAGCGGAAGTTGCCCAGCTTTTACATTTAGTGACGCATTCTCTCTATTCTAACCCTGAGATTTTCTTACGTGAGCTTATCTCTAATGCTTCAGATGCATGTGATAAGTTACGTTTTGAAGGAATTAATCATCCTGAATATTATGAAAATGATCCAGATTTACATGTACGAATCAGCTTAAATAAAGAAGATAAAACCTTAACCATCTCTGATAACGGTATTGGTTTAAGCCAACAAGAAGCGATTGATAACTTAGGTACAATTGCGAAATCAGGCACTAAAGATTTCATGTCAAAATTGACTGGCGATCAAAAAGCAGATGCTCAGTTGATTGGTCAATTTGGTGTGGGTTTCTACTCTGGCTTTATTGTTGCCGATAAAATTACGGTTGAATCCCGTCGTGCCGGTCTAGAGGCATCTGAAGGGGTGCGTTGGATTAGTGGTGGTACAGGCGAGTTTGAAGTTCAGCAAATTGATAAGGCGTCACGTGGTACTGACATTATTCTTCACTTGCGTGATGACGCGCTTGATTACTTAGAATCTTATAAAGTTAAGCAAATTGTTAATAAATACTCTGATCACATTAGCTTGCCAATTGAAATGCAAAAAGAAGTTTGGCAAGAAGAAGAGGTTGCCGAAGGTGAAGAACCTAAAGGCGGCCAAATGGTCAAAACTGACGAGTGGGAAGCGATCAACTCGGCAAGTGCTTTATGGACGCGTAACAAAAGCGAAGTGACTGAAGAGCAATATGTTGAGTTCTATAAAAACTTAACACATGACTTTGAAGCACCATTAGCTTGGGCGCATAACCGTGTTGAAGGTAGTACTGAATATACCCAACTACTTTATATTCCAAGTAAAGCGCCACATGACATTTTTACACGTGAAGCAAAAGCCGGTATTAAGCTCTATGTAAAACGTGTGTTCATCATGGATGATGCAGATAATTTAATTCCAAATTATTTACGCTTTGTTCAAGGTGTAGTGGATAGTGCTGACTTACCACTGAATGTCAGCCGTGAGTTGTTGCAAGAAAGCCGTGATGTCAAAACAATTCGTGAAGGTAATGCACGCCGTGTATTAACCGTACTTGATGGTTTGGCTAAATCAGAAGATGAAAAAGACCAAGAAAAATTCAAGACATTCTATAGTGAGTTTGGCTCAGTACTTAAAGAAGGCTTGGGTGAGGACTTTGGTAATCGCGAACGTATTTTAAAATTATTACGTTATGCGACTTCAACTAACGATGAAGTGTCGACTTCTTTTGCTGACTATAAAGCGCGCATGAAAGAGGGCCAAAAAGCTATCTATTATGTGACTGCTGACAGCTTGGCGGCAGCGAAAAACTCGCCACAGTTAGAGTTGTTTAAGAAAAAAGGCATTGAAGTATTATTAATGGCAGAGCGTGTTGACGAATGGGCAATGAATTTTGTCCAAGAATTTGACGGTACGCCATTAAAGAATGTCTCTAAAGGTGCGGTTGATCTAGGTGACTTACAAGATGCTGAAGAGAAAAAGGCACTTGAGCAAGCAGCTGAACAGTTCAAACCTGTGGTTGATAAGCTAAGTGACTCATTGAAAGCTAAAACTAAAGAAGTACGTGTAACCACGCGTTTAGTTGATTCTCCTGCATGTTTAGTGACAAGTGAAGGTGAATTATCACCTCAACTTATTCGTATGCTTAAACAAGCAGGACAAGCGGTGCCAGAAATCAAACCGATTTTAGAAATTAACCCTGAACATCCTTTAGTGAAAAAACTTGAAGGTTCAGAGCAGTTTGATGACTTGGCTAACGTAATTTTCGATCAGGCTGTGATTGCTGAAGGTGGTTTACCAGAAGACCCAGCAGCTTATGTAAAACGTATTAATAGCTTATTGCTGAAATAATTTAGCTTTAAAAAAGCCTCTGAGCCTTCAGGGGCTTTTTTGTGGATAAAGAAAGAGTTATCCACAATTTAGTGATTTCTGTTTAAAAATTAGCTTCGAGATTCATTTGAACGCTGAGTTGATGTTTCGAATCATCATCAATATGGTTAAAAAAGTTAAGGTCATTTTGCATAAAAAGCCAATTTCGCCACACAGGCTGGCGCCATGAAATATAAGGTCCCCAGCTATTTAGTCGAATATCATTTTTTGTATATACGCCACCGCTATAGACACCGTAAGTAAGATGATTATCTTTTAAAAATTGATATTGCTGGAAAGTCCAATTCCCCCAGCTATAATCTTCATTTTCACTCTTATTCACATTAAATTTATTAGCGAAAAGAGTGTTATCTTGCATTTTCTGCGTTAAGTTTAGCGTCGTTTCAGTGTAGTTCCGGCTGGTTGAACCATAACGAAATACCTGCTCTGTATCTATGCTAATGTTATGTCTTAAGTTCCATTTTTTCTTTGCCAAAAATTGTACATAGACATCGTTTTCT
Source organism: Acinetobacter sp. AYS6 (assembly GCF_025630795.1). Classification (NCBI taxonomy): domain Bacteria; kingdom Pseudomonadati; phylum Pseudomonadota; class Gammaproteobacteria; order Moraxellales; family Moraxellaceae; genus Acinetobacter; species Acinetobacter sp. AYS6. Next base: position 342,664 of record NZ_JAOTNV010000008.1, on the reverse strand, counting down.
GAGTTTGAACCTAAATCAAGATTATTTTCAAAAGGTATCCAAGTTGAAATGGTAGCCCAGCTTGCACTCAGTGGATTAGTTGTCGAAACCTGAGCTGAAGAGTTCTTCTTTTTTCTTTTGCCAAAAGCTTTATAAGAATGTTCAGCCTGGGTTGCACGTTTCCATAACGTATCATTTCCGAACACAGCCATAAGTTCTTGAATTAAAGCTGCATTGGGTAAAGCATCATTTGTCTCTATTTCACAAGGAGAGAGTGAAAGTGATTGTCTTTTTCCTTTAGCGAAACTTGTAGAATAATAGGGGTAACGCCGTGACCGTTGGTGCTTTAAAGAGTTATAAAAAAATTGAGTATGCGGAATAAAAGCCAATACGCCCAAACTATAAATGCAAACTAAAACAGTCGATTTGTATTGAAATGAAAAAGGAGAGAATTGATTCATCGTTCAAAGTAATAAAGAATCAAAAATTAGAATAATATTTTAAGAAGCTAAGCTTAAATTTTTATTTAAAAGTATTTTATTATTCATCACCTTGGATGGGTTCCAAGGTGATGTTTAGCAGCTTAAAAAAGAGCTTCTAAGCGCAAGAATGTGCTGACGAAATGGTTGCGATCTTCACGGTGGTCATTAAAATAATTTACATCTCCTTGAACAAAGAACCATTCACGTAAAACGGGTTGGCGCCATGAAACGAATGGTCCCCAACTATTTAAACGTAAGTCATTGTCGTTGTAATAACCACTTGTATAAATACCATAGTTAAAACGGTTGTTTGCAAAGAAACTGTGCTCGCGGAAAGTCCGGTTTTCCCAAGCTAGATCATCATCTTGATCATCGGCATAGGTCAGGCTGAACTGATTCGATAAAATCGGTTGATTTGGTCTAGCATGTGTTAGTTCTAAATTGGTACGCAAGTAGTTTTCGCTATCTATACCATAACGATAAATCTGCTCAGCATAAAACTTAAAATCATTACGGAGTTGCCAATCTCTCGATGCTTTTAAACGAACATAAATATCGTCCCCAGAACGAATACCTAAGTCAGCATCTGTCTCAAAAGGCAATTTTTTCGAGAAATTTGACCAGCGTAAAGCAATGGAGCTGTTGTCATCTCGAGTTTGTTTACCATCTAACTTCTTATTTGAATTTTGATTTGGGTTCTGATTGATATTGGCTGGGCTATTATTAAATTCGTTATCTAGAGAGTCATCACCAAAAACCACGCTTAGACGTTTTTCTAGAGTGGGTAGCTTAATCTTACCCCGAATTCTGGGCTTAATTTCAAAGTTATCGTATTCATTCCAATAGTTATCGACCATTACGCGGATGGTTGCTGTAGCAGGTTTTTGTGGATCGACTTCACCAAACCAGTTATCAATTTTTTCAGAAGTACGATCGGCCCAATTCCGAATTTTCTTTTGTTTACGGTCAACCCAAGTTTGTTCTTCGGTTTGTTCGGTAGGAGGAACAATAGGTTGATTAGATTGCTCTGGAAAAATAGTAGGGGTCGCATCTACCCAACGTGGAATCTGATCAAGAAGATTTTCATCTGTGGGGGCTTCAGTTTGGACTCCAGAAGACAAACCTTTCACTTGCTGGTTTTGAGAGGATGAGGTGGTTTCTGCATGAGCGATGCATACTGAACCGAATCCAATAGTTAAAAGTGCAAAAAGCTGCCGATAAGGCATTACGTGAAATGTTTTCATATCTATCTTTATGTTTTGTTGTTGTTTCCACTTTTGTTGATTTTTCTAATAAAATCAAGAGGGCGACACAAAAGTTAAGTAAATTTAACTTTTCTTACATATTTGAAATAAATTAAAAAGTTTAAGCTAGTAGCGTTTATTTTTAACAAAAAAAATCCCCCAGTTACGGGGGATGATAGATCAAGGAAACTTCAAATTCCGATCATTAAACACATAAAAAACAGAACATTACAGCGCGAATATTCTAAGCGGCAATAATAAACTGATTTTAAACAATTGGATAGTTCTTTTTTTAGAACGCTCTATTGCTAAAATGGTGATAAAACATACGATTTAATCACACTTTTAATTGTGTTGATTTATTTCTGTGGAATATCACATGATTCATCATTACAAACAGCTGCATCCTCTTGCTCAACTGCTTCAGCATTTGCTTTAAGTTGTGCTTGCTCTAAAACTTTTAAAAAGACTTCACGTGGTTGGGCACCAGCGAGTGCAATTCTTTGATCAAATACAAAGAATGGCACACCCGTAACATTTAACTGCTCTTTAGCAATCTTTTCGTCATGACGAACAAAGTCAGATAGCTCATTGGTATCTAATACAAATTCAACTTCTGCATTATCAAGACCAATACGAGACGCAATTTCTTCTACAACTTCACGTTCACCAATTGCCAGACCTTCGGTCATATAAGCATGGAAAAAAGCTTCTTTTGCTTGATTGCCTAAGCCTTTGCTTTGCGCAAGGTGGATAATACGGTGTGCATTGAAACTATTGCCAGAATTCGCCTTTTGCCATTGGAAATCAATACCTTCAGAGGCAGCCATGGCAGCAATATTGCGTTCCATTTCTTCCATCTCTTCATAGGTACGGCCATATTTTTTAGCCAAACGTTCTGTATTTGATGTGTCATGTTTTGCTGGCGCATCAGGATCTAATTCAAAACTATGCCAGTGAATTTCAAGCTCAATACCTGCTTCAGCAGCTACATGTTCAAGGCGTTTTTTGCCGATATAACAGAAAGGGCAAACTACATCAGACCAGACATCAACACGCATGGGAGAATCTCATAAATTTTAATTACCCATCATAATAGGGATGATGGATCAGGATTTAAAGCTTTGAGTAGCGAATACAGTGTTGCGTATTGTGAAATAAATGACATATAAAGAAGAATAAGCTCTATTTTATAACTATAAAGAGCAAAACTATAAGAATGGAAATAGGAGGTGTGTATGCGCCGAGTTTTGATTGCGATTGCAAGTCTGATTGTTATCACAAGCATTATTTTTTTCAGCTATCAACATATTAAACAGCAACAGGCTAAAGACAGTAGTCAAATGTTTGATGTGGTCATGACTGAAAAAATGAACCAACTTTATGAACAAGCACAAGACTGGTCTAAACCCGTCCAGCTTGATATTCATGATAAGCGTTTGGCAGGACACTATAAGCAAATTTCAGAATTTCTTTTAAGTTATTGGATTCAAAATATAAATGCCCGTAATGAATATTTAAGAGAGTTAAAGGCGGCAAAATGGGATACTTTTTTAAATGTTGACCGTTTAGATCTTGATAAAAAACAAAAGTATGTAGAAACAGAAAAGATGTTAGCCGATGTTCGTACGGCTTCAGATAAATATCAAACTGAATATGAAAAAATTCATAAAACTTTCTTAGCAAAGGTTCAAGAATTATCTGTTGATGCAGAAATGAGGCAATTGCTTGAAATGAAATTGGGAACTCAACAAAAAGCTGATCAAGATCATGCAATTTTTATGATTGAGCTACAAATTTTAGATAAAGCAGAAGAAATGTTTAAACTTCTAAAAAATTATGAATGGCAGAAGAAAGATCAGATGATTTTTTTTCATGAAAATGCTCAGGTCAAAAAATTTAATGGGCTGTATCAAGAGGTTTTAAAGCTAAATGCAAAAATTGAAAAAATTAAGAAAAAGAATGTAGCTTCATTAGAAGGAGAGTTAAAAGAATGAATTTTACGTGAGCATCAAAAAATTATGGTTTGGTGCTCTCAGCTTTTCCTTTGGTTAAAAAAGATTGTAATAAATTTTGAGAAGATTGTAGTTTGATTAACTGCTGAGAAACCTGCATGAGCTCGGTTTGTAACTTTTCTTGAACCACTGGACACAGCGTAAATACGCGCTCATCTAAATCAAAACAAGGTAACAAAACCTGAATATCTTTTAGGTTCATTCCTGCATCATTTAATATTTTAATTTTCTTAATATTTTCAATGTCTTTTTGCGTATAACTGCGATAGTTATTGCTTGCCCGATGAGGTTGTATAAGGCCTAAACTTTCGTAATAACGTAGCATACGAGGGCTTACTTTTGTGAGTTCGGCAACTTTAGCTAAGTTCATAAAATGGGGTTGACCTTAACAGTGGTGTCATAGTTTAGCATGTTTTTATCTTTCAAAATGGTACTTGTTTCATGTTCAGAAAACTCATTTTATTGGTGTTATTCGGATTAATGACATTTGTTACAAATGCCAAAACACTACAACTTCAGGAGAACAACATGCATCAAATATTTGTGCTTCACGGTTATTCTGCTTCTATAAATGATCACTGGTTTCAAGATTTAAAGCATCAAATAGAAGATGAACACACTTCTGTTACCCTAATTCCATTTCCAGATTCTGAGAATCCGGATGTAGATGCATGGCAGAAGGTTTTAGATCTACAGATCCCAAATGTGGATGAAAATACCTATTTTGTTGCACACAGTTTAGGGGTGATTACGTTACTGCACTTTTTGCAAAGACACGATTATCAAAATATTGGAGGAATGATTTTAGTATCTGGATTTTCTGATTTCATTTCAGATTCTTCTGTTCTTAATAGTTATATAACAAAGAGTAAAGTCGATACGAATTACTTTAAGGGTATAAAGAAAAAGCTGGTGTATTTGTCTGATAATGATGATTTGGTTCCGCCTAAACTGACGATTCAATTGGCGAAAGAAATTGATGCGCCGTACATTACAGTACCTAATGGTGGGCACTTTTTAGGACGAGAAGGTTATACGGCATTTCCTCAATTGGTCGATTCTTTAAAAGAAATGCTAGAGAGCGAATAAAGTTTATAAGATGAATAGCACTCTATAATCTGAACACTTTTGTTCAAGTTATAGAGTGCCTTATAGGATGCAGTTTTAATAACTAGAAGAGCCGTACTATTACATTAAAAAATTTAATTATATTTACCGTTTATCTGAGCATTACTGAATCAAATTTGACTTTGTTGTAGCCTATTTATAGATACTTTTAATTTAATCATCATCTTTTAATTGAAATAGGATGACTGATTTTTGGAGCAAGTTATGAACTTTCTAAAACAATCAGCTTTGATTGCTGCATTTGCTTTTATGGGTTTACCGACTGTTCAAGCAGAGGAAGTAGCGACTTTACCAACAATTCGTGTTATGGCTGAATCTGAGCTACGTGAAGAGGTGGGATTTGTGCCTTTTCAAGAAGATAAAAAAGTGCGTCAGGCTCTGCAACATCGTGAGTATAAAATTCATAACGATATTCAGAATGCTTTAGTCCCTGAAGGCATGACTACGGTAGATTATCAGCCTGTTATGGCACAACCTGATTTGTCCCAGCTTTCTCCATTCTTACAACAATACATTTTAGCGGTAGCAGGTGGAATACAGTCTTCTGATCCAACCAACGGTATTTTTGAAATGTTAAGACCATTGAACATTAACCGAAGTAATGTTGATGCTTATCGTGAGGGTACGATGAAAGTGAATATTACTGACCTTATAAATTTACAGCAGCAAATTCAAGATGGCTTAAAAGGCCGATAAAATAAAAATCCCCGCATTGAGCGGGGATTTTTTTATCTTGGTGTTAATTAAACACGTTCGATCACTGTTGCAATACCTTGACCAAGGCCGATACACATAGTCGCAAGACCGATTTGAGTATTTTGTTGTTCCATGACGTTTAACAACGTAGTGGTGATACGTGCACCAGAACAGCCAAGTGGGTGGCCCAAAGCAATCGCACCACCATTTAAGTTAATGATGTCTTGCTTGTCATAAATACCTAAGCCTTTCATTACTGATAAGCCTTGAGCAGCGAATGCTTCGTTTAATTCGATAGTTTGAATATCAGCCATCGTTAAACCAGCACGTTTAAGTGCTTTTTGAGTTGCCGGAACTGGACCATAACCCATGATTGCAGCATCACAACCTGCAACTGCCATAGAGCGAATTACAGCGCGTGGTTTTAAACCTAACGCTTGTGCACGCTCAGCAGACATAAGCAACATTGCAGAAGCACCGTCAGACAACGCTGAAGATGTAGCAGCAGTTACCGTACCGCCTTTTGGATCGAATACAGGACGTAGTGCTTTGAACGACTCAAGGTTTGCATCTGGACGAATTACTTCGTCGATGTCACAAAGGATTTTAAAGCCATTTGCATCATGGCCTTCAACACCAACGATTTCGTTTTTGAAACGACCTTCTTGAGTTGCAGCCCAAGCACGGCGATGAGATTCAACACCAAATGCGTCTTGCTCTTCACGGCTAATGCCATTCATACGACCTAACATTTCAGCAGTTAAGCCCATCATGTTAGATGCTTTTGCATAGTGCTTAGATGCTTCTGGGTTTAAGTCGATGCCATGCATCATACCTACGTGGCCCATGTGCTCTACACCACCAATAATGAAGATATCACCTTGGTTGGTTGCAATCTGTGCAGCAGCAGTATGAAGCGCTTGCATAGAAGAACCACAAAGACGGTTTACCGTTTGACCTGCTACAGTTTTTGGTAAGTCAGCCAATAAGCCAATGTTACGGCCAATGTTCATACCTTGCTCTAGAGTCTGGTTTACACAGCCCCAGATCAAATCTTCAACTTCATTGGTGTCAAATTGGTTACGAGCAACGAGTGCACGAACCAACTCAGCAGATAAGCTGTCAGCACGTACATTGCGGAACATACCGTTTTTGGTTTTACCCATTGCAGAACGTACGCCATCAACGATGACAACGTCACGTGGATTTAAAGTAGCCATTCACGTTGCTCCTTAACCGTAGAATTTTTTGTTGTTAGCAGCCATGTCACGCAACATTTGTGGCGCTTCATAAGCCTTACCTAAGTGTGCATATTTGTCGCAAAGTGCAACATATTCAGCAACACCTGTCTGGTCGATATAACGACATGGACCACCACGGAATGGAGGGAAACCTACACCCATAATCATTGCCATGTCTGCTTCAGCAGCAGTTGCAACGATGTTGTCTTCTAAGCAACGAACTGTTTCGTTACAGAAAGCAAGCATCATGCGGTCAATGATTTCTTGGTTATCAAACTCGCGTTTTTCACCAGTAACGAAAGGAGCAATGATTTCATACGCTGTTGGATCAACAGTTTTTGCTTTTTTGCCTTTCTTATCGAGTTCGTATTTGTAGAAACCAACGTCATTCTTTTGACCAAGACGTTTAGCTTCGTACATTGCTTGGATTGAACCTTTGTAGTCTGGCTTCATGCGGTCTGGGAAACCTTCAGCCATGACTTCTGCACCATGCACACCCGTGTCGATACCAACAACGTCGATAAGGTAAGCAGGACCCATTGGCCAGCCAAATTTAGACATTACATTGTCAACTTGCTGGAAGTCTGCACCGTCTTTTACAAGAAGGTCAAACGCACCAAAGTAAGGGAACAATACACGGTTAACCAAGAACCCTGGGCAGTCGTTTACAACGATTGGTGTTTTACCCATTTTTTGAGCAAGCACAACAGTAGTTGCAATCGCTTCTTCAGAAGTCTTTTCACCACGAATGACTTCTACAAGCGGCATCATGTGAACTGGGTTGAAGAAGTGCATACCTACAAAGTTTTCAGGACGCTGTAATGCTTTCGCTAAACGTGTAATTGAAATTGTAGACGTGTTAGATGCAATAATCGTGTTTTCACGAACATGCTTTTCAGTATCTGCAAGAACGATTTCTTTAACTTTTGGATTTTCTGTAACCGCTTCGATCACGATGTCGACTTCTTTAAACTCATCGTAGCTTAAAGTAGGACGGATACGTGCAAGGGTTTCACCCATTTGCGCAGGTTTCATTTTCTTACGTTCAACTTGTTTAGTTAACAAGCTGTTCGCTTCTGACATACCTAGTGCAAGTTGTGGGTTACCAATATCTTTCATGATGATTGGAGTGCCTTTGCTTGCTGCTTGGTAAGCAATACCACCACCCATGATACCAGCGCCAAGTACTGCTGCTTGGTTTACAGGATGAGCACCTTTTTCATGTTTTTTAGCAGTTTTCTTAACAACTTGGTCATTGAGGAATAAACCAATCAATGCACCAGCTTGTGGAGTAATCGCAGCTTTAGCAAAACCTTCAGCTTCTGCTTTTAATGCTTCGTCACGCGCAAGGCTTGCACCTGCTTGTAATGAATCAAGTAATAATTTTGGAGCAGGGTATTGAGCCGGATTTGCTTTAGCAAGTACAGCACCTTTTGCTGTGTTGAACGCCATCATTTGTTCAAGTGGGTTCAATTTTACAGCATCAAGTTTTTCTTGACGTTTTGCTTTCCAGTTCAAACGACCAGAAATTGCTTGCTTAACTAAGTCAGTTGCAGCTTCAAGTAATTTATCAGCAGCTACAACCGCATCTACAGCACCATCTTTTAGTGCAGCAGCTGGTTTTTTCGGAGCAGCCATCGCCATCCATTCAACCGCGTTGTCGATACCGATAAGACGGCTTAAACGTACGCTACCGCCAAAACCTGGGTAAATACCAAGTTTAATTTCTGGTAAGCCCACTTGTGCAGCTTCTGACATCACACGATAGTCACACACTAAACACATTTCAAAACCGCCGCCTAACGCCATACCGTTAATAGCAACAACTTTTGGAATTTCTAAATCTTCAAAGCTATTGAAGATTTCGTGAACAGGCATAAGCCAGTCAACAATCGCTTTTTCACCTTGAGCGAAGTTTTCACCAAATTCGGTAATGTCTGCCCCAACAATAAATGTCGATTTGCCAGAGGTAACCACTAAGCCTTTAATATCATTATTTGCTTTTACCGCAGCAATAGCAGCTTGGAAATCTTCAATTGTTGCACGGTTAAATTTATTGACCGACTCACCTTGTAAGTCAAAGCGGAATTCTGCAATTCCGTCCGAAAGCATTTGGACGGTAATGGCATTGCCAGCGTGGATCATGCCTGATCTCCTTGGTTTTGGAGGACTTCTAAATTGATGTTATGAAGCGTGTGCACAGCTTAGGTACACATTTATGCTTCGCTAATCTTACGATAACTATATCTAAAAAAAACCTGACAAGTTGTATCAAGCCGTGACGCAAGGGTCATCAATTATTTTTAAATAATTTTTTTAATCTATATTTATGAAAAAAATATTTTTAATTGTAAAAGCTTCTTGTTAAGAAGGGGCAAGATAAAGCTGGGGAATGTATTAGACAATTAATAAATTATTTTTGGTCTAGTAATAAAAATTGATATTTTGTGTGAATTATTAGACAGACAGTATTGTCTATTTTTTTATCTTTAGATAAACTTTGTGTTATAAAAATGTTCAATAAAGTATCTATTATGTTAAAAAATAAATTTATGATTTTGGCCATCCTTCCTTTTATGTTGAGTGCATGTGGAGGTGGTGGTGGTTCTAGTGATAATAATTCTGCGAATAACAACCAAAGTGGTACATCACAAGATTCTATTGCGGATGGTACGCGTTATTATTTTATGGATTATAATACTAATGAAAAAACAGATGAGCTAAATAATGCTTATTTTGAAATTTTTAATAAAAAATCAATAGATGGCTCCTCTAATCAAGCTTTAAATGAGTATTTGTTAACAGAGAAAAAACTCTATTTCCCTACTGATAAAGCACTCAATGTCATGAATTTTAATTCAATGACAGATTGGAGATTAGACATCATTGGAGATGTTAAAGAGGATTGGAAATTTCAAAGAGTTGATTTATCTGATAAGAATATGTTTGATACTGTCTTGCCAGGATATCGAGCATTAGGCTTTTCAGTAAGTGATGAAAGTACGACTAATGGGCGTCTATTTCTTACTACCTATGGACAGAATAAATTCCCTCAAGGAAGTAGCTGTTATCGTTTAGTTTCAAAAAAATCTAATCAAGAAACATTTGCATTTAATATTGATCAAAACTATGAAATTAATCAAAGTTTTGATCAGTTTGATGCTGAAAATGGTCCCTATCTTAATTATTTGAATCAAACAAATCCATTTGGTTTTACTTATAAAGCAGTTAAGGGATCATGGCAAAATGTTCTATGGACAACGATTTATGATACTACTTTAGGTTTTGCTATTGGTGATGGTGTTGCGGTGCAATATCAAGGTAAGCTCTATAAAGCAAATTATACGAGTAACATTGCTTGGACTGCTGATCAAGAGATTAAGCATTGGGAAATATATTTAAAAAATACAGATGATCCTGAAGAGCTCCGTTTTGCCCAATTAACAATTGCTCAATTGAAATCTGGTTGTTATGCCTACAATGAAACCGCTGCAAAAGCACTCGTTTCTCTGTCTGGATTAGATTGGAAACCATACCAAGACTAACTTTGAATGTTGAGTTTGAGAAATCTCAAAAATGGTTATTTTTGAGATTTCAATTTAGTCAAAAAATAATACTTGCTGATCTAGGTCTGAATTTTCTTCGAGACTTTGTTATTATTCCCTCAATTTCAAATTCCTTCGAAGTATCTTTAAAGATGCTTAAATGCGAGTAACTATATGATTAAGTGGATCATATTAGCGATTTTTGTGATATCAGCATTGTATATCCAGCATCGCGGCAAAGTGCGGCACTCGTTTTATCGTCAATTTTTTGACCATTCAACCTTGCTCGCACCGATTAACTTTTTAATGTACATCTTTTCAAAGGTGCCAAATCAACCTTATATCGACACACAGCATTTTAAAGATTTAAAAGTGTTGGATGAAAATTGGGAAATGATTCGTGATGAAGCGAAGGCATTATATGACCAAGGTGGGATTAAAGCTTCAAGTACATATAATGACTTAGGTTTTAACTCATTCTTTAAAACAGGTTGGAAGCGTTTTTATTTAAAATGGTACGAGTCAAGCCATCCATCGGCTGCTGAGCTTTGTCCGAAAACTACTGCACTTCTTAAAACATTACCGACAATTAAAGCAGCAATGTTTACTGAACTTGCACCTGACAGCCGTTTGGTAAGACACCGTGACCCGTATGCAGGATCACTCCGTTATCACTTGGGTTTAATTACACCAAATGATGACCGTTGTTTTATTGATGTCGATGGTGAAAGATATTCTTGGCGTGATGGTCAAAGTGTCGTGTTTGATGAAACGTATATTCACTATGCTGAAAATAAGACTGATCAAAACCGTATCATTTTCTTTGCAGACGTTGAACGTCCAATGAAAGTGAAATGGATGGAACGTTTTAATCATTGGTTTGGTCGTAGTGTCATGACTGCGGCGAGTTCACCGAATGAAACAGGTGACCAAACAGGTGGCTTAAATAAAGCTTTTGGTTATGTTTACCAAATTCGCATTAAAGCTAAAGCATTAAAAGCTAAAAACCGTAAGTTGTATTACTTTTTAAAATGGTTATTAATGCTTGGGATTTTCTTCCTGATTTTTGTTCGACCATATGTATTTTAATTAAAGCGCCCGAAAGGGCGTTTTTATTTTAAATAATGATATTCATCATGCATCATTTATTGCGTATTGAATGATCTTAAATACAAGGTCTTGATTATTTAATGAGTTATCAAAGTCTTCTATTAACTCTTTGATAATAAATACTTCAAGAAAATAGCTATAGCACTTATCCTTGATAATAACCTCCATCTTTTCATCATTTGATAGAGCAACTGCTTTGGATGTAATAGCCCAAGGTTGCTCAGCATAGATGGTTTGCTCATCAGAAATATATTCAATATTTGATATCATTTCTTGTAGGGATAGGGGATTTTTCAATGGGATCTAACCTGTTATTCGAATTACCACAAAACTTTTATAAAGGTTCATGATGTTACTAATTAAATTTTAATATTGAAGACTTTTAGATTAATTTAGCATGGAAAATTTTAGTTCTCTTTTCTAAAAGTAAAAATAAAAAAGACTATAAAATAATTTAGAAAAAAAGATGATAGCAGTGAGATATCTTCTCTAATTAAATAATTTTGTTTGGTTTGATATTAAGTTTTATAGAATAATTCTTAATAAAACTATAGTACCTCTCATCTGAATTATTTAATTTTTACATTGCCAAAAAGAGCAAATTATTGATAATACAGATTACATTATATTAATAATTTAGGAACATAATGAAAAAGTTAATACTTTCATGTTTATGTGCATTTGGACTTTCAGCATGTAATGAATCTGATAATCAGGAACAGAATACGTCAGTAACACCAGCGCAGACTTTGGTTGGTTTTTCTGCGAGTCAGATCGCTGGGAATCCAATGCTTGAGAAGAAAAATTATAAGATTCAGGATAATAAAATTTATATAAGCTATCCTGATAATCATCCATTAGGGTATGAACTTAGTCAACATTACTTCACTGATCAGGGCGTAACTTTAGAACCGATTAAAACAACTGATGGGACATGGTATTTATTGGGTTCCCAAGTCCAATTTTCTGACACAGCTTTAAATTATCAACCAGCCAACTTAGTGAAAGGCGATAATTTATTTCTATATCAAGATTTAGTTAAAATTGATATTTCAGGTCAACCAGTGACTAAATATTTAGGCCAGTGGCTTTATGAATCACTACCTCTTAGTCAACAGGGCTTTTTTGAAGCTTATTACAAGGCATTATTAGAAGAAGATTCAGTGAAGTTTCCGAAAGGTTCCACCTGTTGGATGATTAATAAAACTTACAGCAATAAAGATTATATAGGGTTCTCTAGTGACGGTACTGCGCCTTTATATGTTGATTCAAATGCTACTGCGCCTGCAATGGGAACATGGCAAGGTATTAACTGGTCGCGCGATGAGTTATTATTAGCAATGAAATTTACAATAAACGATACCGAATATTCTGGGCAGTACCATCATAAGTCTGGTGTTGACGAATATGTTCCACCTTATGCAGGTAAATATTGTGACTTTGTCACTGAAAATGCTGCGGATGCTATGCTTAAGGCTTGGAAAGGTGAATCTTTAACCCAGTAATAATATATAAATAAGTATTTTTATTACGCCCGAAAGGGCGTTTTTTTTATGCTATACAGTACTTAATAGATTTTGTGACTCACTTCACAGTGCTGGCAATTTGTTACAACTATTAAAAACCAATAAGCAATTTTGATTCTACAATGGCGCGGTTTTTTCGAAGACTGGTTAGCGGAAGTAGGTTTTAAAATGGCTCATGCTCATCACGCAGTTCATGCACATGTTCATCATATCGAAGAGAGAAAAGAAGAAAGCTCTCAAGATGATTTAAAAATGAAAGTGATGTTAAGACAAGCAGCTTCGACGCCTGAAAAACATAAAAAATCCGATGCGAAAAAACATCAATCTGAAGATCAAAATATTAATTTGCATAAGTTCTCAAGTAAACTTGAAAGTATATCTGCCAACCATAGTAAAGAGAAATGCGCCAAAAATATTCGCATTGCTTTACAAGCAGCAGGCGCCGATGTGTCTAAGCATCCGGTAGCAGCTTCAGACTGGGGGCATACACTCGAGAAGAACGGTTATAAGAAAATTAAACCTGCTTTTAATCGTCCTCAAGAAGGCGATATTTATATTATTGAGCGGACAAATGGTCACACATATGGTCATATTGCGGGATATACAGGGAATGGATGGTTCTCAGATTTTCGCCAAAAAACCTATGCGGTGTATAAAGACAAAGACGTGAAATATAGCTATTATCGTCTCGATTCTTAAGCGAGTACGACATAGTTTGTCGGAGCCTGTCAAAATCTCTGTCCAAATTTAGGTTCTGGCACAGTAACGCACTTGAAAAGTAGGGTTGAAAACATCACATTAGGTATTCAGTATTAAGCCATGTATGCCAATAGTGAATCAAAACGCTCGTCCCCATATTGAAAAAATTTTAGCCAACATGACCCAACTTCCAGGCGTTTATAAAATGCTAGGTAAAGAGGGTGAATTATTATATGTGGGCAAAGCAAAAAACCTAAAAAATCGGGTAACGAGTTATTTTGCTAAAACGATTGAACATCCTAAAACTCAAGCCTTAGTTGCACGAATTTATAATATTGAAACGTTAGTCACTCGTTCAGAAACTGAAGCACTACTCCTTGAGCAAAACTTAATTAAACAACATCGCCCGCCTTATAACATCATGCTGCGGGACGATAAGTCCTATGTCTATATTTTTATTTCAGCAGATAAACCTTATCCTCGGCTTGCTAGTGGTCGTGGTAAAGGAAAGCATCAAATTGGGAAGTTCTTTGGTCCTTACCCAAGCGCCTATAGCGCTCGGGATACTTTACTGGTTCTGCAAAAACTTTTTAATGTACGGCAGTGTGAAAATAGCTACTTCGCACAGCGCAAGCGTCCGTGTTTGCAATATCAAATTAAGCGGTGTTCAGCTCCTTGTGTCGGCCTGATTTCACCCGAAGATTATAAAGAAGATGTGAATAACAGTATTCGCTTTTTACAAGGTGACACCAAAGAACTCAATCAAGAGTTAATTGCCAAAATGGAGCAAGCGGCAGCTGAACTCGAATTTGAAAAAGCTGTTTTTTACCGTGACCGATTATCTTTACTTCGTGAAGTTCAAGCGCAACAAGCTGTTTTTAAAGTCAAAGGTGAAGCTGATATTCTGGCAATTGCATATCAAGCAGGCGTGACATGCGTGCAGATTATGTATGTTCGCAATGGACGAATGTTAGGTGGCAAAAGTTATTTCCCGGACATGCTCGGTGATGATCTTGGTCAAATGCTCAGTGATTTTATGGCTAACTTTTACTTTCAGGTTGCCGATGAAGTACCAAATGAACTCATCGTGAATATTGCATTGCCTGACCGTAAAGAATTAGAAGAAGCATTGGTACAGCAGTTTGGCAAAAAAGTTCAAATTAAGAGTAGTGTGCGAGAAACTCGTGCCGAGTGGCTAGAGCTCGCCGAAATGAATGTTCAACATGCGATTAAAGGGCAGTTGAGTAACCATTTAGAACTCAATGAGCGTTTCCATCAGTTAGAACAAGTGATTGGAAGGCCCGTCGATCGTATCGAATGTTTTGATATTAGTCACACCATGGGTGAAGCTCCAATTGCGTCATGTGTGGTGTTTGACCAAGGTGGTGCTCGTAAGCGTGACTACCGCCAATTTGCCATTCAAGATATTACTGGTGGCGATGATTACGCTGCTATGCGCCAAGCCTTAACACGACGATATAAAAAAGCCATATTGCCTGATTTATTGTTGATTGATGGTGGTAAAGGTCAGCTTCATATGGCGATGGATGTCATGCAAGAGCTTGGGCTTGACGCTTTTATGGTGGGTGTATCTAAAGGTGAAGGGCGTAAACCGGGTCTTGAAACACTCCATTTTACAGATGGCACAAAAATTCAATTACCAGAAGACAATAAAGCATTGCACTTAATTCAACAGGTGCGTGATGAAGCCCATCGCTTCGCTATTACTAAACACCGAGCTAAACGTGATAAACGCCGTAGTACCTCTGTTTTAGAAGCAATTCCGGGGTTGGGACCAAAACGCCGTCGAGATTTATTAACCCATTTTGGTGGGATTCAAGGTGTTTTAAAAGCATCTGAAAAAGAGCTTACACTTGTGCCTGGTTTTGGTGAGATGATGGCCAGAACAATTTATAAAATTCTGCATGAGTAAGCATCAGTTTAAAGGTCGACTGACAAAATAACTCGCTAATTACTCAATGATTGACCATTCACATTCCAATCAAAATGATGAAAGATCATTCCTAATCACACTTTCATTTTAGGGAAAGGAATGTCATTGCTGCAATTATTTGAAGAAATAAAACAAAAGGAATGGATTGAAATACCTGAAGGGTGGTTACAAGGTTGGACTGTTTTTGGAGGTCTTGTTGCAGGACTGCTGATGCAAAAAGCATGCTGCAATATTCAAGACTCCAATAAGAGATTATTAAGTTGTAGTATTACTTTTGTGGGTCCTGTACAGCAGGGGCCCGCTCAATTGACTATTGAAATTTTAAGAGAAGGAAAGTCGGTCACTACGCTTGAAACCCGTTTATGGCAAGATGGCGCGGTACAAACCATTTTGGTCGCAAGCTTTGGTGTACCTCGCACTTCGAATATAGAAGTACGCCAAGAACCTATAGTTCCTGCATATGCGCAACCAGAAGATTTACAACCGATTCCTTTTGCTAGACAAATGCCAGAATGCTATCAACATTTTGATGTATGCTGGGCAGAAGGTCATCATCCTGTTACAGGAAGTCAATATCCTGACTTTGGAGGATGGGCAAGGTTCTCTCCAGAGAAGCATGAAAATCGTCAAATGACATTGCCAGATTTAATTGTTTTGATGGATATTTGGCCGCCTGGTGTATTGCCGATGTTTAAACAAGTTGCTCCTGCAAGTTCTTTAACGTGGCACATTACCTATGTCCACCCTTTTCGACATCAGTTGTGTGACTGGTTTAAATATAAAGTGGTGACTGAATATGCCGGTGAAGGTTATTCCACAGAATATGCCCATCTTTGGGACCAAAATGATCATTTAATTGCAATTTTACGGCAAACTGTTACGGTATTTACCTAAGCAGTCTACTTCCTCGATTCATATATTTCGTATAAAGTGGCTGTTACAGATAGATACAATATTGAAGAATGTATTTTTGTCTGTTACAAGATGCATGAAGACTAAATTGGCGGTGTTTATGACCACAGGGCGAATCCTGAATATCCCAAATATCCTAACATTGGCGCGTATCGCGCTTATTCCTGTATTTTTGGTGATTGTGTATTGGCCGCCTGCAATGGGTATTGGTGAGCAAGCAGGAAATATGAGTCGTCATATTATCTTGACTGCTATTTTTGTGTTGGCTGCTATTACCGATTGGTTTGATGGCTATTTGGCACGAACTTTAAACCAGACTTCAGCATTTGGCCGTTTTTTAGATCCAGTTGCAGATAAGCTCATGGTGGCGGCAGCACTTATTGTCTTAGTGCAATGGAATCCAACCATATCAATGGCTTTTGCGGCTATTGTTATCATTTCACGAGAAATTACAGTTTCTGCTTTACGTGAGTGGATGGCAGAACTTGGCGCAAGAACCAGTGTGGCTGTATCGACAGTAGGCAAATATAAAACAGCTTTTCAAATGATTGCCATTAGTGTGTTTTTACTCAACTGGCAACCTTTAGAAATGTTGGCTTACGCGTTGTTATATACAGCGGTCATTCTAACTTTATGGTCAATGTTTATTTACCTTAAAGCGGCTTGGCCATATTTAAAGCAACCTTAAGCGCATATTGAATGATTAAGCCTTTCTATCATGAAAGGCTTTTTTATTTTCAAAAGTGCAAGAATCGGGTCGTCACCGAGCTTTGGCTACTTTAATGTAAGATATAAGTGCTAAGGAGGTGACACATGCAAATGCTTTCTTCTCGGCAATTTGCTGTAATTGCCAATGTAATTGAATATTTATATGAACATCTTGACCAGCAACCCAGTCTGGACGATGTAGCAAGTCATATGAATTTAAGTTCAGGTTATATCCAACGTCAGTTTCAAGAATGGGTGGGTATTAGCCCGAAAAAATTTGTTCAATATATGAGTTTGCAACAGGCTAAATATTATCTGTTGCAAAAGCGAAGCTTATTAGAAACTGCTTTAAACACGGGTTTGTCGGGTACTGGCCGTTTACATGATCTGTTTATTCAGCTCGAAGGGATGACGCCTGGTGAATATAAACAGCAAGGCGAAGGCGTTATTCTGAATTATTCGGTTGAGACAAGCCCATTTGGTGAGCTCTCGGTTGTAAGTAGTGAAAAGGGCATATGCTCGATTCGTTTTATCGAGACTCGTGAGAATATTGAAGATTTAATTAAGCAGTATTTTCCAAAAGCTCAATTGATAAATCACTCGCCGATTTGGCATCAACAAGTGGCAGAGTGGTTCGGACAGGATTTTTCAGAACGCTTACAGCAAAAACTTCCTCTTAATTTGGCTGGAACCCCATTTCAACTGCAAGTATGGGAAGCCTTGCTCACCATTCCAGAAGGGCAATTGCGGACTTATCAAGATATTGCTGAGCAAATTGGCAAACCTAAAGCTGTTCGAGCTGTTGCTACCGCAATTGGACAAAACCCGATTGCCTATCTGATTCCCTGCCATCGAGTGATCCGCGCAACAGGAATGGTCGGAGAATATCATTGGCAAAAAGGACGTAAATTGGCATTGTTAGCTTGGGAGATGTCAAAGCAACAGGGAGAGACCGTATGACCTTGGATTTATTTTCTCCAGAACCTTGTGAGAATTTATTACCCTACGATGGTGAAGTTCAGGACTATGGTTGTATTTTAAGCCCTGAAGAAGCTGAACAATATTTTCACTATCTTTACCAGCACCTCGCATGGAAACATGACGAGGCTAAGTTATATGGCAAGCACTTTATTACCCCCAGAAAAGTTGCATGGTATGGAGATAATTATTATCAATATAAATATTCTGGTGTCGCACGTGATTCTTTGCCTTGGGATAAAGCACTTGCCCAACTAAAACAACAGGTAGAGCAAATACTTTCAGAAAAATTTAATTCTTGCTTGGCAAACCTTTATGAAGATGGGACTCAAGGTATGGGGTGGCATAGCGACTCAGATGTGTCTTTAGCAAAAACCACAACGATTGCATCTTTAAGTTTTGGAGCTACCCGTAAATTTTCTTTTAGACACATTCGGAGTAAAGAGAAAGTTGAATTATGGCTACAACCAGGTCAACTCATCGTGATGCGTGGCGAGACGCAACAACATTGGCAACATCATTTAAATCGCTCAACCAAGATTTTACAGCCGCGTATCAATCTTACTTTCAGGCAGTTTCAGTTTTCATGAGTTTTATTAAAAATTGGGCAAGAAAAAAGCCCATGGTGGCAACATGAGCTTATTCCTCTGAGGGGGATGCTTCTATTGATGAGCTGCTGATGAAAAGAATCATCAATAGGAGCTAAAATCATAATATGAGAATATTGTGAGATATTCAATGTTTTAAAGTGTAAGAAAAGTTTAAATTATCATAAGGTAGGGTTTTAGATTTCACCTTTTTCAGATAACTCCATAAAACGTTGTTCAATAAGTGCTGCATTTTCTTGTAAAATTTCGATGAGCTTTTCAATATTTAAAAAATCAAAACGATTTTTAGAAGCCACTAAAGTTAAAGCTAAAGGCACTTCTTTGTTCGAAAAACGAACTGGAACGGCAAGGCCAGAAACATTCGGGTCAATCTCACCTTGTGAGAAATAGAACCCTTGTTTTTTAATTTTACGCATACGCTGAATAAAGCTCGGTTCATCTTCTGCAAAACCAGATTGTTTTAATTCTTGCTGGTAACGATGATAGTAGTCCTGCATCCGTTGTTTACTTAAATGCGAAACCATCGTTTTTGGAGATGAGCCAACGTAAATAGGTCTTGGGCAGCCTCGGCCATATGAAAGTAATTCGGTGTCTTTAAATATTTCATGATGAATGTCAATGCAATAGTCATCATTTAAATAGGTGAGCAAGCAACACAGTTCAGTACGCTCTACAATATTGCGCATAAACGGTGTGCTGATCTGAACCAATGGATCTGTTGTTCTTGATACATAGTCAAGAACTGCAATTTTTGAGCCTAAGGTATAATCGCCAGAGGTCCCATTAATGCGTTTTAATAGGTCGGTAGACACCAGTTCTTTTAAATAACGGTAACTGGTTGGTTTAGACAAGCCAAGTTCTTCGCAAATAATATCGACATTAATCACTGGACGCGAAACTGAAAATAGGTCCAGTACGGTTAAAATTTTGCCAAAACTTGAAATTGCCATAGTGTCTTGTTCGTATCCTTTAACAACGAGTCATCTTTGAGTTTTTATAACAGAAAAAAAGAAAATTTGTCTCAATTCTAAAATAAATGCCTGATTTGAGTATTTTACTCTGACAAAGAGAAAACTTCTCTTGGCTCATACATCATATACGATTATTAAAAAACATATCAAATTATCAAATAGAGATATTTTAGTTGACTAAATCGCTTTATTTTGAAAAAATTGCCAAACAAAATATCTAATCGAGAAATTAGTCGGTTCTAGGCGAATTTCTTGATACCTCTTCTTTCCAAAGTTTGGCCGTTTAAATAACGTCCCAACTGAAATCATCTGGGCCAATCAGGCAGGATGTGGAAAAATCATTGTATTGAAGGATGCTCCTCATCTCATTTGCTTTTAGGCAAATGACAAAGTTTTGTTGTCTTTAGAAAAGACAATTTAACATTGACGAGCATGCTCATCAGTTCAAATCTGTATTTGAGATGAGTTCATGTTATTAAAGCAAATACTGGCGTTTCGCCCGAGTAGGCTTGATCTGATCTTTGCAATCAAAACATTTATTGCCGGGATGCTGGCGTTATTTGTTTCATTTGAATTAGATCTGATTAATCCAATGTGGTCGATTGGTACAGTCCTGATTATTGCCAACCCTTATTCAGGAATGGTGTCCTCTAAGTGTGTCTATCGTGTTATAGGAACGATGGGTGGGGCAGTGGTTGCCTTAACGCTAACGCCACATCTCATTAATACACCTTGGTTATTTACCGTGGTGTTGTCGTTGTGGGTGGGTTTTGCACTTTATGTGTCTTTACTCGACCGGACTCCACGTAGTTATGCTTTTATGCTGGCGGGTTACTCGACAGCCATGATTGTCTTCAATGCGATTACGTATATTGATCAATACAATATTTTTGATATTGCTTTAGCTCGGGTCATTGAGATTTCGATTGGGGTGATTTCAAGCGCTGTGGTTTCTGCCACCGTTCTTCCAATGCATATTGGTTCTGCGATTAAGCAGCGCGTCATCAAAACGCTTAAAGATACAGAGAATCTGTTTGCTAATTTATTAACTGCTGATCCGCAGCAGAACAATACTCAACTTTTAGCGACCATTACTCGCGACACCACCGATATTCATGCTTTGGCAGTACATTTGAGTTATGAAAAGGGTGAGTTGCATGGCATGACCAAACCTTTGCAGGAAATGCTTCATCAAATTTCAATGGTCGTTGCTAATTTGGTCGCTTTATCTGAGCGTATTAAGCAGCTTCAAGAACTTCGGTTTATCGAAACTCATTCAGAAAAATTGCAACAGCTTTCAGCACATGTTGTACATTTTCTGGAGCAAAAAGATCTGATTATTGATGAAAATATTTTGCAGTTACCAGACGAGTTTGAAAGTGATTTCTTGAGTTTAATGGAATCTGCTTCTACACATCAGCAAGTTTTGGTGGCAGCCATGAAAATGGACGTGCGGCATTTTATTAGCAATGTTTTAGCAGTTAAAGTTTTATGGCAACGAATTCAGCAAGGTAATAAAGAAATCCCTGACAACATTACTCCGATGACCACCAAATATCCAAGTTTACACCGTGACCATGGGGTAGCTATACGAGGTGGTATTAGTGCAGTCCTCATTACATTTATTGTGACTGGGGGCTGGATTATTTCGGGGTGGAAAGCTGGATTTATGATGGCGCAAATGGGTGCAGTAACTGCCTGTATTTTAACGGCCTTAGATAACCCTGTTCCAGTTTTGCGTATTTTTATCTGGGGCAGTATTGCTTCAGCAGTTTTAGTCTTCGTTTATGCATTTGGTATTTTCCCTCATGTCACCACATTCTGGGAGCTTGGACTGGTTTTATTGCCGATGTTCCTGTTTGCTGTGTCTATGATGGCCAATCAAATGCTTATGCCAGTAGGCATGGTTTTGGGTATTAATACCATGATGGGCCTGAATCTACATAATGCTTATAGCATGGATGCGGTGTCTTATCTTGATGGTTCTTTTGCCATGATCTTAGGCGTTTTAGTGTCGTTGGTTGTCATCGACGTTGTTCGTGCAATGTCTCCAGACACGAGTGCCAGCCGTATTCTGGCCTTGCATTATCGTGCCATGAGACAAGCGATCTATTTGCCTTATGGTCTTGATTTTAAAGTTCACTTACGCAGTATGTTGGACCGAATTGGAATTCTTAACAGTAAAGTAGTGCAATCTAATGAGATTAAAACCTCAATTCATCAAGCATTGATTGAATCGAGTAGTATTGTCGATTTAAGTAGATTACAAGAACTGGCAAATCAGACTCCGCAAAATTCGGAACTGGCTCATCACATCGGAAATTTGCAACAAAATTTAGATGAACTGTTTAGAGCTAAAGAAAATGATGTAGATAATACGGTGGCTTTGGTTGAGCAAATCCATCACGGCTTATTTGAATTAAAACAGCTTGCTTCAAATATTGAAGATATGACCATGCGACAAAGATTACTCATTTCACTTAACAATATTGCTTATAGCATGTGTCATGTTTCATCAGATCAAATGAATGAAAACAGCACCTTAAGAGGAGCCACAGCAAATGGGTGAGTTTAATGTTTATGGTATTTACGTGCCTTCTTTGCTCGTTCAAGCGCTCTTGGCATATATATGTTTTCGTGGGTTAAGTCCTTTGACCAATAAGTGGATTGCACAAGGCTGGATTGCATTACCTAGTATTTTTAATTTGTGTTTTTACCTTTTATTGCTTTTGGTCATACATCAAATTTTTGTTGGGGTGGGTGCATAGAGATGAATGCGAAATTAAAGATTGAGTTAGGTGAGTGAAATGAATCAGGTGGATTTGAAAAAGGTCATCCGTCCAGTAATTTTGATTGTCGCATTAATGGTCGCGGTCTATACCATTGTGCATTTGTGGAACTACTATAATGCAGCGCCGTGGACACGCGATGGTCGAGTGCGTGGTGACGTTATTCAAGTATCTTCAGATGTAGCAGGTCTTGTCACAGAAGTATTAGTGCAAGATAACCAGACTGTGAAAAAAGGTCAGGTACTCTTTAAAATTGATGTTTCTCGCCGAGCTTTAGATGTAGAGCAAGCAAAATCTGATTTAGCAAAAGCGAAAGCAGCATTTGCTCAAGCAGAAGCAGGCTTAGCTCAAGCAAAAGCAAACTTAATTAAATCGGCCAGCAATATCAAATTGGCCGAGAAAAATGCCAGTCGTTATTCAAACTTAATGGATGGGGCTATCTCTAAACAAGAACAAGACCAAGTGTTTGCAACACGTGATCAATCCCATGCAGAGCATGAGCAGCTAGAAGCAGCAATTCAGCAGGCTGAAGCAACGGTTAAGCAACAACAGGCTCTCATTGAGGTTGCAACAAGCAATTTACATTTAGCCGAACTTAATATGCATCGTGCCGCAGTCATTGCTCCCGCTGATGGGACTTTATCTAACTTTGATATGCGTCCAGGCAACTATGTTCAAGTGGGGCAGGCTGTTGCAGCATTGCTTGATCGTAAACAGCTCTATGTGGTGGGCTATTTTGAAGAGACGAAGTTAAACCGTATTCATGTAGGCGATCAGGCTACTGTGCAATTAATGGGTGATAACCAGAAAATTAAAGGCCATGTACAAGGTATTGCATCGGGTATTGAAGACCGTGAGCGTTCAAGTAGCTCTAAGCTTCTTGCTAATGTAAATCCAACTTTTAGTTGGGTTCGTTTAGCGCAGCGTGTACCTGTGAAGATTGTGTTAGATGAAACACCGAAAAATCAGCTTGCTTTTGTTTCTGGACGAACAGCGACTGTACATATCGTTGAAAAATAAAATCGAAGTGATTTAATTTAAAAAAAGCATGTAGTTAAAACTACATGCTTTTTTGTCTTATGGCGTAAGACCTACAGGATTTCTGTACCAACTTTGAATAAGTAGTGCCGCGGCAAAACTATCTGCTGATAGCTTTTTCGCTCGACCTTGCTCTTGGTAAAAACCGAGCTCTTCTCTCGCTTCACGTGTAGTTAAACGCTCATCCACCATCAATGTTTCTATGTTGGTTTGATGACGTAAACGTCTCGCAAATTTGCGAGCACGGGTAGAGAGTTCTGACTCGCTATCGTCCATATTTAATGGTAGGCCAACCAAAAATAAATCAGGTTGCCATTCTTTCACGATTTTTAAGAGCTGATCCCAGTTCGGGATACCGTCTTTCATGATAAATAGAGGGAGAGGGTTGGCACTTTCAATTGAAGATTGGCCAATCGCCATTCCCATTTTTTGAGTGCCAAAGTCAAAAGCCATAATCGATTTTGGTGGTGTATCGGTCATTAAGCGTGTCCGATTTCAGATGCTAGCCACGCACGATCTACACCGATTTTTTTATAAGCTGCATCCCAACGGTCATCATAAGGCAGGTTAAAAATCAGGTCCATATCGGCATCGCAAATGAGCCAGTCACCACGCGTAATTTCGTCTTCTAACTGATTTTTGCTCCAGCTCGCATAGCCTAGAGCAATCTGATATCGACCTACACCTTCATTATGGGCAATCGCATCAAGAATATCTTTACTGGTGGTAATACAAACATTTTCACCCACAGCAATAGATGAATGCCATGTCGGTTGTCCAGTATGAAGAACAAATCCAGCTTCAGGACGTAAAGGGCCACCTTGTAAAACCGCATGTGGATTTACATTGTCTGCTTCAATGTCGAGATCATTGAGTAATTCTTTAATTTGAATACCAGAAGGACGATTAATAATAATGCCTTGGGCACCTTCTTCATCATGACGGGCAAGATAAATTACAGTGTTTGCGAAAAAGTCATCTGCCATTTCTGGCGGGGCAATCAGACAACGGTGAGTCAGATATTGTTTGGTCACCTAAGCGGTTCTCCCTCAAAAAATGTCACTAGAGGGCCTCTCGACCCTTTTATCTATATAGGTTCTTTTTATCAACATACAAGAGTTAATCGGATTTCGCCAATCTTTTTCTCTCATTTTCTTTATTAATTTGAAGAAGCCTGAAATTTAAGTTGGCGTAATTGTTTTGCGTGCTGCAAGGTTGTTTCATTAATTTCCACACCACCTGACATGCGAGCTAACTCGAAAATGATTTGATTTTCATCAAGTTCCACAATTGTACTGCTGGCTGGGTCAGTTTGTTGTTTTTTCACTAATAAATGCTGATCAGATTGTGCAGCAACTTGTGCTTGGTGAGTAATACATAAGAGCTGAACATGTTGTGCTAAATCGGCAAGTAAACGTCCTACAACTTCTGCAGTGCCACCACTAATCCCGACATCAATTTCATCAAACACTAATACTTCGGCTTCAGTTTTTTCTGCATTCATGACTTGCATCACGAGTGCAATACGAGAAAGCTCACCACCTGAAGCCACACGTGCCAATGGTTGTGGAGGAATACCTTTATTGGCAGTAAATAAAAGTTGAATAAAGCTTAAACCCTCTGCACCTGGTTGCTCTAATGGTTCGAACTTAAACTCGAAGTGTGCCTCTGGTAGCGCTAAAGGTTTCACTTGTTCAGTTAATTGTTTCGCAAGCGGAGCGGCAGCTTCACGACGTATATTGTCTAAATGCTGAGCTTTTTCTAAAAACTCCTCATGCGATTTTTCAACTTGCTCTGCTAGAGTTTCTGGGTCTTCAAGTTGATGTAACTGCTCAAGCTCAAGTTGCCAAGCTTCATATTCCTCTTTGAGCGTTTCTGGTTGAGTCCGATATTTGCGTGCCAGACGATGAAAAACCTCAAGTTTAGAGTTGAGCTCTTCCATTCGCTCTGGATCAAAACTTTGTCGATCAATAAATTGACGCAAGTTTGCTGTTGCATCATCTATTTCACTTTGAGCATTCAATAAAGAATTATAAATCTCAGAAAGGTGTTCGCTACGCCCAGCATGGGACTCTAGTCGGCGAATAATCGAAGACATTTCTTGAGTAATATTTTGCTCGGCTTCATCTAAAACATTTAAGCTGTAGCTACAGTCTTGCATGATATGTTCATGATGACTAAGGCGATCAAACTCTTGCTCAATTTCTTTATAGTCAGTTTGAATAACCTCTTCGAGTTCTTCAATTTGATGCTCTAAAGTGCCAATACGTTGTAAACGGGTTGCTTGCGCATCTAAAGCTGCTTGGTGCAAACGAATCGTGCGTTGCCATGTGCTATAGGCTTCACGTACATCATTCGCTTCAACATAAAAATTGTTATAACGATCTAACCAATGTTTTGGATAAGGTGGTTCAAGAAGTTGCTGCTGGCTGTGCTGACTATAGAGTTGAACCAGCAAGCGTCCCAATTCTTTAAGTTCAGATAAACTGCTCGGGCGGCCATTGACCCATGCTTTACTACGGCCAGTTGCAAAAATAACACGACGTAAATGAATTTCCCCAGAATCATCATCTAGCTCGTGTTCTTGTAGCCATTTTGCTTCAGGGCTATTATTTTGATAGGTAAAAACAGCGGTGATATCCGCTTTGTCCGAACCATAGCGGACATAATTCGTATCGGTACGTTCCCCTAGACAGGCAGAAAGTGCATCCAGTAATAATGATTTTCCGGCACCTGTTTCACCTGTTAGAACATTAAATCCCTGTTCTATATCAATAGCTAAATGATCAGCTAATGCAAAATTAATTAAAGTTAAATGTGTGAGCATAAACGCATCCAACGCGCCAAATTATGGGTTAAAGATAGAGAAGTTTTGAATTTGCTACAAGTGATCTATTATTCTAACTGAAATTATAGAACAGCAAGATTGCGGATATTTACAATGAAAAAAACATTAAGCTTACCGAAACCGCCCATAGGGATGATCAATCGTCACAAAAAAAACAATCCTGCGGAAATGAATAAAATTTTAAATCAACATTTTAATGCATTTAAACAAGCTGCCGCACAAGGCGATTATGCCAAAGCTTATCAACATGTTAAACAAGCTGTTAGTTTAGTTCCTAAACATCCGGGAGCTTTAGCTGACTTGGCTTATACCGAACTACGCTTAGGCCGTTATAACGATGCCTATCAACATTATTTACAAGCGATTCAGGCCAGCGGTCCTGCTGTAAATACAAATTTATATGATGGACTTACAGAAGTTTGTCATCATTTAAATAAAAAAGAAGAAACAATCAAATTTGGACGCTTGGCAATTACAACAAAAAAAGAACTTGCTAAGAGTGAGCCTGTTTTGCCGATTCCAAATCATGCACCACCCGAGTTTAGTTCAAACCCTCAAGAAAATATTATTGCTTTTTCATTGTTTGGAGCAAACCCACGTTATTGTGAAACCTCTATTTTAAATACTGAGTTAGCTAAACAGATTTATCCAGAGTGGACGTGCCGATTTTATGTCGATGAAAGTGTGCCAGTACCTATCCAACAGCGCTTAAAAGAGAAGGGCGCGCAAGTTATTCAGGTTACAGATTCTCAGAAACAACTATCTGGCCTGTTTTGGCGCTTTTTGGTGATGGATGATCCGACAATTAAGCGTTTTCTGATACGTGATGCCGACTCTATTGTGTCGCATCGTGAAAAGGCTGCTGTAGATGCATGGCTCAAAAGTGATAAGTGGTTTCACTTAATGCGAGATAACTATTCTCATACTGAGCTAATTCTGGCTGGAATGTGGGGCGGATGTACGGGGATTTTTCATAATATTGAAGCACATATCAGGGATTATGTTGTCACCGGACGTTATTTGGATAATCGGGTGATGGATCAACATTATCTGCGTTATTGTATTTGGCCGACTTTAAAACAGAGCGTGCTGATACACGATAGCCAACAATTTGATTCAGATAGTATCGATTTTCCAGCTTATGATCTGGCGTTAATGCAAAGCGACAATGAAAATTTTCATGTAGGAATGAATGACGGTTCACCAGTAATTGCTACAGCAGTTACCCATCCAACAGCTCAAAGAGTGTGTTGGGTGCTCCTCGATGAAAATCAGGTCGAAGTTTGCAGATACGATGCAATTGTGTCGAATAGTCGAAATATTGAGATTAACTTACCTCATGCTTTTGCCAAAAAAATTCAGGCCGAGCAGTGGAAATTACAAGTCTATCCGTATGAAAACTGATTGATTAGTTATTTAGGCACAATTAAACTACATTCATCATAATTTATATAAATACGGCATTATCTGGAGAGTGTGCATGAGTACAAACCAATTTGATCATGTAACGGTCATCAAAAAATCAAACGTTTATTTTGGTGGAGCATGTATCAGCCATACTGTGCAATTTGAAGATGGAACGAAAAAAACACTAGGTGTTATTTTGCCGACTGAGCAACCTTTAACTTTTGAAACGCATGTACCTGAGCGTATGGAAATTATTTCAGGTGAATGCCGCGTAAAAATTGCAGACAGTAATGAAAGCGAATTGTTTCGTGCAGGCCAATCTTTTTATGTGCCTGGAAATAGCGTTTTCAAAATCGAAACTGATGAAGTGCTCGATTACGTGTGCCATTTAGAAGGCTAAGAAATTCCTGTTCAAATCGGGTACACTATGCCCAAAGAAATCCTGCGAAGTTGGCTTTGCAGGATTTTTATTTTTTTGCTCAAACGTTGTTAGAGGTCATGCATGGCAAAACAGGAATATTATTATGGCGTTCATTCAGTGGAGTCATTGTTAGAGCTTGAGCCGGAGCGTGTGCTAACCCTGTTTACTTTAAAAGGACGGGATGATCAGCGTTTGCAAAAGATTTTGCAATTGGCAGAGCCTTTTGGAATCAGTGTACAAAAAGCAAGCCGCGATAGTCTTGAAAAACTTGCAGGTCTACCATTTCATCAAGGCGTAGTTGCAGCAGTGCGTCCGCATCCTGTCTTAAATGAACAAGATCTTGATAAAATCTTAAGTGAAACTCCAGATGCCTTGTTGTTGGCGTTAGATCAGGTGACAGACCCGCATAACTTAGGGGCTTGTATCCGTACCGCCGCTGCGATGGGCGTGCAAGCAGTCATAGTGCCTCGTGATCGCTCAGCAAGTTTAACGCCGACTGCTCGTAAAGTTGCAGCCGGTGGAGCCGAGAAAGTTAAATTCATTCAAGTCACAAATTTAGCCCGTACATTGGCTCATCTTAAAGAAACTACGCATGTACG
This sequence comes from Acinetobacter sp. AYS6, assembly GCF_025630795.1. NCBI lineage: Bacteria > Pseudomonadati > Pseudomonadota > Gammaproteobacteria > Moraxellales > Moraxellaceae > Acinetobacter > Acinetobacter sp. AYS6. The sequence goes on along the minus strand of NZ_JAOTNV010000008.1, from coordinate 313,766 downwards.
TGTGATTGGTACCATGCTTGATGAAAGCGCGTTACCACTTCAAAAATGTGATTTTTCTGGCCCGGTTGTGATTGTAATGGGAGCAGAAGATACAGGTTTGCGCCCAATTACACAGGCACAGTGTGATCATAAAGTTTATATTCCGATGTCTGGAAATTTACAGAGTCTCAATGTGAGCGTGGCAACGGGTATGGCACTTTATGAGGCTTGCCGTCAGCGTTCTGAGGTATAATTTAGCTGCCTTTCTAGTTTTTAAGTCTTGATATGTCTCCCCGTAAGCAAGGTTATTTCTTTGTATTGGTGACCATGTGCATTTGGGGCGGGTTTACACTTTTTGCCCGTTTAAATGCACAGTGGCACATCAGTGCTTGGGACATTGCCGCACTGCGCTTCGCTTTAGCCTTCTTAATTTTAATGCCTATTCTGATCTATAAGAAAGATCTCGCTTTTTTATGGAGTAAGCATGCGGTTATTTTGGCACTCATTGGCGGCGTCATCTATTGTCTTACCGTCTATACTGCTTTTCTCTATGCGCCCGCGGCACACGCTGCAATTTTCTTAAATGGTTGTATCCCAATTTGTACTGCGTTTGCAGCATACATTTTATTTAGGCAGCCATTTGATAAACATACATGGGTGAGTCTTGCAATCATGATAGCCGCTTTGGCCCTTATGAGCGCTTTGATGCTGCAAAGTAATGCTTCTGCTTTTGGAGTAGGTGATTTACTCCTTTTTATTAGTGCGATTTGGTGGGGCATTTTTACTGTGTTACTTAAACAGTGGAAACTGTCTGCATGGCACTCTATGGCAAGTGTTGCGATTTGGTCTGCAATTATTTATTTGCCCATCTATCTTTTATTTTTGCCTAAGCATTTCATGCAAGTCAGTCCTGTCCACTTAGCGATACAAGGCATTTTCCACGGTGTGTTTGTGGTTATTATTGCGACTCTGACTTATGTAGCAGCGATTCAGCGACTTGGCGCTTTTAAAACAGGAAGTATTGTAACTTTGGCGCCGTTTATTGCTGCCATTTTAGCTGTACCTTTACTCGGTGAAGCATTAAGCCCATCTATTGTTGTGGGCTTGGTCGGAATGGGAATCGGTGCCTTACAACCTTGGCGCTGGTTTCGACAAGACAGCTTGGCACAACAAATTAAGCAGCAAAATAAACAAGATTAGTTGGTGCGCTTCAAATAGCTTTGATGTAAGGGCTCTAATTGCTGATATAAATGCTCGAGTAATCCATCATTAAACACAATGTCATTAGCAAGTTCGCGTTTACGCTCACGTGGCATTTGTGCGGCAATAATTTTCTGAATTTGTTCTTGGTTTTGTCCATCGCGCTGGCTGGCACGCTGAATTTGAGTTTGTTCACTCGCATCAACTAATAAAGTGTGGTTAACCAATTCATGCTGGTTGGTTTCGAAAAGTAGCGGTGAAACCAAAATCACATATGGACTTTTTGGGTTTTGTAGCTGTTGAATAATAGACTGGCGAATGGCTGGATGTGTGATTTTCTCAAGTATTTTTCTTGCTTCAGGATTTTGAAATATATACTCGCGTAGAGCACGACGGTCTAGGCTTCCATCAGGTTGAAGCACCCAATCTCCAAAAGTTTGTTGGATTTTTTGCAGGGCAGGTTGGCCTTTTTCAACCACTTCGCGAGCAACGATGTCGGCATCGACGACTTGTATTCCTTGGGACTCAAACCATTGTGTTGCAGCAGATTTTCCGCTACCAATTCCACCTGTGACTCCCAGAATAAAAGCCATCTTAACCTCCCAAATAGATTTTCATAATCTGGTCACCCCATAAAAAGGCAACCCAACCTGCAATGGCAATGTAGGGCCCAAAGGCAAAGGGCTGATTGTCATTACGTAATTTTAGTAAAATGATGCCAATAATTGCACCCAGTAAAGATGACAATAGCACAATTAATGGCAGCATCAATGGCCCCATCCATGCGCCTAAAGCGGCAAGCAACTTAAAGTCGCCGTAACCCATGCCTTCTTTGCCAGTAATCACTTTAAACAGGTAATACACAATCCACAGGCATAAAAAACCGATTAAGTAACCCCAAATGGCTGAAGTGGGGCTGGTGTAAATGCTAAAGGTATTAATGCCTAAACCAAGTGCGGCCAAAGGCAGAGTAAAGCGATCAGGTAATAACTGCGTATCGAAATCAATAAAGGTTAAAGCAATTAAAACCCAAGTAAGGACTAATCCAAAAAGCATTTGTATGGTTGGGCCAAATACCATGACCACAACCAGTGAACATGCCATGGTGAGTAGTTCAATGGCTGGGTAGCGCATACTGATAGGGTGCTGACAATGCCCACATTTTCCTTTTAAAACCAACCAGCTTATGACAGGAATATTTTGGTACCAGCGAATGGGCTGGTGACACGCTGGGCATGAGGAAGCAGGTTTACTTAATGTCAGTTTTCCATGGTCAATAATGGGCTGCTCAGGATCGAGCAACATTTGACATTCTTGATGCCAATCTTGCTCCATCATTTTTGGGGTGCGGTAAATCACCACATTTAGAAAGCTACCAATACACAGGCTCAATAAAGCAACTGCAATATAAAGTGCAGTTAAGTTTTGAATAAAATAAGCAATCATTTCTTGCATTATACGACTGAGCCCATTTGGAAAATTGGAAGATACATAGCAATAACCAGACCGCCTACGAGTACCCCTAAAATTGCCATGATTAAAGGTTCCATCATTGAAGTTAAGCCATCGACGGCATTATCAACTTCATTTTCATAGTAAGTGGCAACTTTATCGAGCATGCTGTCTAGTGCACCAGATTCTTCACCAATTGCGACCATTTGTATAGCCATCGATGGAAAACGATTTGAAACGCGCATTGCAAATTGGAGTTGTTGACCTGTTGCAACATCTTCACGAATTTTCATTACAGCTTGTTCATAAATAACATTGTTGGTTGCACCAGCCGTTGATTCAAGCGCATCAATGAGCGGAACACCTGCGGCAAAGGTGGTGGCTAAAGTACGGCTGTAGCGGGCAATAATTGCCTTGTAAACCAGATCACCAAAAATGGGTAATTTAAGAGTGAGTTTATCTAAACCATCACGGAATTTTTTACTGCGCTTTTTAGCTTCCAGAAATGCGGCAATAATTGCACCAATCACAATAATCATAATGAACCAGTATTCCTGCATCCATTTCGACATGTTGACAACCATTTGAGTAAAAGCAGGCAAATCCGCACCAAAGGAAGAAAACAGGTCTTGGAAAACGGGAACGACTTTAACCATCAAAATAATAGTAACGATTATGGCTACCACAACAACTGTGGCCGGGTATTTCATGGCCTTCTTAATTTTCTGTTTGAGTAATTCACTTTTTTCTTTGTAAATTGCCACGCGGTCTAGCATGGTTTCAAGCGCACCCGATTGTTCGCCAGACTCTACAAGCGAGCAAAACAATTTGTCGAAGTGTTGAGGATACTTTCTTAAAGCAGAGGCAAAGGTACTACCACCTTCAACTTCACCTTTAATACCAAGCACTACCTCGCGCATAGCTGGGTTTTCTAAACCCTCCGCTACAATTTCAAAGCCTTGTACCAATGGAACACCAGCTTTCATCATGGTTGCAAGTTGTCGGGTAAAAATCGTGATATCGAGCGTTGATACTTTTTTCTTGAATAAACCCTCAAGAATATTTTTACGCTTTTCCCGAATATTACGGACAGTTACCCCTTGTTTGCGTAGGGTGACTTTGGCTAAAGCCATATTTTTAGCCGGAAGTTCTCCCTTAATTTTTACGCCTTTACGGTCAACCCCTTCATAAGCAAAAGTCGGCATCAATTGTGCCTTTTTGACAGTCATGACATTATCCTTATTTTAAATTGTCTTTTATTCACTGGTCACGCGATTGACTTCTTGTAAAGAAGTAACACCTTGCATGACTTTCTTTAAACCTGAGCGACGCAGATTACTAAACCCCAATTTTTCAGAAGCAGCAGCGATTTCTAAAGCGTTGCCATCTTCCATAATAATCTTGGAAATCTCAGGTGTGACTTTCATTACTTCATAAATACCAACTCGACCTTTGTAACCCTCACGACATTCTGGACAACCGACTGGCTGAAAAACTTGAAAATCGGGATGTGTGAGGTCTTGTTCGGTAAAACCCATTTCTAATAGGCTCTGTTTAGGAATATCCGCAGCTATTTTACATTGTGAACATAATCGACGTGCCAAACGCTGAGCAATGACCAGATTGACCGATGTCGCAATATTAAAAGAGGGAACTCCCATATTGCGTAGGCGAGTCAGTGTTTCAGGGGCACTGTTGGTATGGAGCGTAGACATCACCATATGCCCCGTCTGAGCCGCCTTAATCGCGATTTCAGCTGTTTCTAAATCACGAATCTCACCAACCATAATAATGTCAGGATCCTGACGTAAAAATGATTTAAGCGCAGCCGAAAAAGTAAGGCCTACCTTAGAGTTCACGTTCACCTGATTAATACCTTCAAGGTTAATTTCGACTGGATCTTCAGCAGTCGAAATATTGGAACTTTCAGTGTTTAAAATATTGAGCCCTGTATATAAAGATACTGTTTTACCGGAACCCGTCGGACCTGTGATTAAAAGCATACCTTGTGGCTTATCTAATGCTTCCATAAAGAGCGCTTTTTGCTCTTCTTCATATCCTAGAGCATCAATTCCCAGCATGGCACTCGATGGGTCGAGGATACGCAGAACTAGCTTTTCACCAAATAAGGTCGGAAGTGAATTCACACGAAAATCAATTGCTTTAGATTTCGATAACTTGAGTTTGATACGACCATCTTGAGGGACACGCTTTTCGGAAATGTCCATTTGGGACATTACTTTTAAACGTGAAGCTAAACGATTAGCCAGTTGCAAAGGCGGATTGGCAATTTGACGCAAAACGCCATCAACCCGATAACGGACTCGATACGATTTTTCATAGGGTTCAAAATGTAAATCAGAAGCTCCCATACGAATCGCATCAATTAATAACTTGTTAATATATTTAACAATAGGTGCTTCATCGCCCTGCGGAGTATCTTCATCCTCTTCTGGAGCAGTTGAATTATCAAGATCTACATCAAGATCAAATTCTTCATCACTAAACTCGAAATTGCTTTCTTCAGTAAATTGCTGCGCCAGAATTTTCTCAAGTTTATGATGTTCGACAATAACTGGCTCAACCATTAGCTTGCTGTTGAACCGAATAGCATCAATAGCCTCAATATTACTGGGATTACTGGTCGCAACATATAAAATCTGTCCTCTTTGTATAAGAGGTAAGACCCGATGTTTTAAAATCAGTTTCTGGTCGACCAAATCTTTGGGAATTTGGCTGGGATCGTAAACGTCCAGATCAAAATATGGTTCAGAAAATTCAATAGAAATTGTTTCAGCTAATAAAGAAGGAGATAGATGAATCTCTTCAATCAGGTACGCAACCGTATCCCGCTTAGCTCTTTTTGCTGCATCTAATGCTGTTTGCATGGTCGCTGCCGACACATGTTTTTCTTCGACTAATCGTCGAAAAAACCCCGAAAATTTTGGAGATGTATGTATGACTGACATCTGCCTACCTATGCTCATATGTTTATAATTGGTATATAAAAAATTATACTTTTGTTATCTAAAATTACTACCTGAGAAAATGATGCTCTCGTCTTGATCCGATTGTTAAAGCTTGAACCAGTCGAAGTTTTTATTCATTAATTTTTAAAAGGTGCGGCTTTTGGTTCAATAAAGTTTTATTACTGTTTTCAAATAGTAGAAAAGATATGAGTAAAGCCGTTAAAGAAAAGTATCTGAAATTTGTAGAAATGCGTGTAGAATGTGCTGCATTTTTGATGAAAGGTGAGCCGTATGTCGGGTTCGACGATTACGCCTTGGGTAGTTGGCAACTGGAAAATGAACCCAATGCGTGCCAATGCCAAACAACTTATAGAAGAATTTAAACAACTATTGCAACAAAACGAAATTACAGATGAAAGCTGTCATGTCGGGGTTGCTCCGGTTTCTATTGCACTTGCAATGGTACAAACACAATTGCAAGATGCTGCAAGAACAGTATATACAGTTGCACAAGATGTTTCTCGTGTAGCAGGTACGGGCGCCTATACGGGTGAAGTCAGTGCAGAATTATTAAAAGATAGCCAAATTAATTTTGTATTGGTGGGTCATTCTGAACGCCGTGATTTATTAGGTGATAACGTTGAAATTTTGAAGGCTAAACTCCAAAACTCTTTAAATGCAGGCTTAACTGTCATTTATTGTGTAGGTGAAAGCCTCGAACAGCGTGAACAAGGTTCGGCAGAGCAGGTTGTATTGCAACAAATCTGTGATATAGCTCCTGTAGTGACCGCAGAGCAGTGGCAAAAGCAAATTGTAATTGCTTATGAGCCAATCTGGGCAATTGGTACAGGTAAAACTGCTTCACCAGAAGATGCACAGGCAATGCATGCTAAAATCCGTGAAGGTTTAAGTCAGATTACCTCTGCGGGTCCAGACATTGCGATTTTATATGGCGGTAGTGTAAAAGCTGAAAATGCAGTCGAGTTGGCAGCATGTCCAGATATTAATGGCGCGTTGGTAGGAGGAGCTTCGTTAAATGCAGCCTCTTTCTATCAAATCGTAGAAGCCTTTGCACAAAGTAAATAACGAGGATAGGGTATGCACTCTTTTGTACTGATCGTACATATTATTTTAGCGGTACTGATGATTGGCTTGATTCTAGTGCAACACGGTAAAGGTGCGGACGCTGGTGCCTCTTTCGGTGGTGGCGGAGCAGCAACTGTATTTGGTGCATCAGGTTCAGCTAATTTCCTTACTCGCCTTACTGCTGTTTTAACAGCACTGTTTTTTGTGACGAGTTTAACCTTAGCTGTTTTTGCGAAAAAACAGACTACTGAGGCATATAGTTTGAAAACTGTACAAACAACAGCACCAATTCAAACAACATCGCCTGAAACTTCACCAAATGCACCAAAAACGAGTCAATAATTCGAAATAAGGCTTTCCTTTTGCAGTTGGAAGCACTAGAATGCGTCCCACAAGCTGCGGTGGTGGTGGAATTGGTAGACACGCTACCTTGAGGTGGTAGTGCCTTCGGGCGTGGGGGTTCAAGTCCCCCCTTCCGCACCAACTTTGAACCAGAAAGTTGAGTGCAAGCAGTTTTTTGATGCGGGATGGAGCAGTCTGGTAGCTCGTCGGGCTCATAACCCGAAGGTCGTTGGTTCAAATCCAGCTCCCGCTACCAAATTGATTAAGGTGCAACTTAATCAGACAGTATCGAGAAAGTTTACATTGACTTTATTTGATATTTGTATATAATTTTTGCACGTTGATGCGGGATGGAGCAGTCTGGTAGCTCGTCGGGCTCATAACCCGAAGGTCGTTGGTTCAAATCCAGCTCCCGCTACCAAGTTTCTTAAAAGAGGCTCACAGACAAGTGGGCCTTTTTGCACAGTGGACTATTGTTTTCTGTGCAAGATAGGGGCGATTAACGCCCTTTTTTATTGGTTATCGTATCGCTATCGTGTAGTTTCGACATCAATTGGTCAAATAGTCATGCTTCACTATAGTAGGTCTGTGTCGGTTAAAACAACCGATTGAATCGCACGAGAATGACGAGAGTAAATGAAATTATCAAATAAATCCCAAGCATTGCATGACTTAATTGTTCCTGCAGTACAAGCATGTGGTGTCGACCTTTGGGGAATCGAGTTTCTCCCACAAGGCAAACGTTCATTATTGCGTATTTATATCGATAAAGCGGTAAGTGAAGATGCTGAGCCTGTACTTAATGAAGATGGCGAAGTAGAACAAGGCCGTGGTATTGGTGTACAAGATTGTGTGCGTGTAACACAACAAGTTGGCGCAATGCTGGATGTCCATGATCCAATTTCAGGTGAGTATTCATTAGAAGTTTCTTCACCGGGCTGGGATCGTCCATTTTTTCAACTAGAACAGTTACAAGGCTACATTGGACAACAAATAGCTTTACGTTTGATTGCAGCAGTAGAAAACCGTCGTAAATTTCAAGCAAAACTTATCGCAGTAGATCTTGAAAATGAAGAAATTCAGGTTGAAGTTGATGGGAAGCACGTGCTTGAGATCGACAGCAACAATATCGATAAAGCAAACTTGATCTATCAAGATTAAATTTATTAAATTTTATAAGAAATCGGTAGGTGACTTATGGGCCGCGAAATTCTTACCGTTGTTGAAACGGTTAGTAATGAAAAAGGTGTTAGTCGTGAAGCGATCTTCGAGGCTTTAGAACAAGCTCTAGTTGCTGCAACGAAGAAAAGATTTTACGAAGGTACGCATGCTGAAGAAGCTCAGCTTCGTGTAGAAATCGATCGCAAAACTGGTGATTACCGCACATTCCGTCAATGGACTGTTGTGGCAGATGAAGATCATGAAATGCCAGCTTGCCAAGATGCGATTTCTGACCTTGACCCATCTAAATGGTCAATTGGTGATGTGCGTGAACTCGAAGTGGAATCTATTGAGTTCGGTCGTATCGCTGCACAAATTGCAAAACAAGTTATTGTACAAAAAATTCGTGAAGCTGAACGTGCTTTAGTTGCTGATGCATACGAGTCTAAAGTTGGTGAGTTAATCTACGGTGAAGTTAAAAAACAAACCAAAGATGGCTTCATTATCGATTTAGGTGACAACGCTGAAGCTTATCTTGCGCGCGAAGAAATGATTCCTAAAGAAATTCTTCGTCCAAAACAACGCATGAACGCGATTTTATATAATGTTAACCGTGAAGGTCGTGGCGCTCAGTTGTTATTATCGCGCGCTAAGCCTGAAATGTTAATTGCTTTAATGAAGAAAGAAATTCCTGAAATTTCTGAAGAAATTATTGAAATTAAAGCGGCGGCACGTCAGCCAGGCGTTCGTGCTAAAATTGCAGTGAAAACAAATGACCATCGTATTGACCCGGTAGGTGCATGTATTGGTATGCGTGGTACGCGTATTCAAGCGGTACAACAAGAGTTAAACGGTGAACGTATTGATGTAGTGGTCTGGTCTGATGATCCAGCTCAATACATTGCAAGTGCATTAGAACCAGCTGATGTTTCAGGCATCGTGCTTGATGAAGATGCAAGAAGTGCCGATATTATTTTTGCAACCAGCGATCAATTGGCTCGTGCGATTGGCTCACAAGGCCAAAATGTTCGTTTGGCTTCTGATTTAACTGGCTACAAACTCGACATGATGCTTGAAGAAGAGTATCGTGCTCGTCAGCAAAATGAAGCTCAGCAATATCTTGACATGTTTGTATCACGTCTCGATATTGAAGAAGATTTAGCAATGGCATTGGTAGAAATGGGCTTTACCTCTTTAGAAGAGATTGCTTATGTTCCAGCTGAAACTTTTGACGAAATTGAGCTTGATGCTGAATTGGTTGAGTTATTGCAAAGTCGTGCAAAAGAAGCAGCACTTACTGATGCTTTGAAACAGCAAGAAAATATTCAAGAACCGAGCGCAGACCTTCTAACTATGGAAGGCATGACTTCTGAGATCGCTTACTCGCTTGCCGCTCGCGGTATTATTACTGTCGATGATTTGGCAGATCAGGCTACTGACGATATCTCTGATATTGAAGGACTTGGTCATGAAAAAGCAGGTCAATTGATCATGAAAGCTCGCGAATCATGGTTTAACTAGGAGATGAAATATGACGGACAAGTCGATTAAAGAGTTAGCTCTCAGTGTAGGACGTCCTGTTGAGAAGCTCCTAGAACAGGCTCGTGAAGCAGGTTTGCCTCAACGTACAGCAGACGATATTATTACCACTGAACAACAGGATACTTTAGTCAATCATTTGAAAAAAGTGCATGGTCAGGAAAGTGGTAACACAGGAAAAATTGCGTTGAAACGTAAAACAACCAGTACCGCTAAAGTTGCAAGTACTTCAGGTAAAGCAAAAACAATTAACGTAGAAGTACGTAAAAAACAGGTTTTTGCTAAACCAAACCCTGAACAAATTGCAGCTGAAGCTAAAGCACGTGCAGAAGCTGAAGCTAAAACACGTGTAGAACAGCAAACGCGTGACACTGAACAGCAAAACGCGCGTCTTCAAACAGAGCAAAAAGCAAAAGCAACTTTAGATGCTATGCGTGCTGCTCATCAACAAGATAGCGCTGCGCAGACAGCTCCTAAAGCTGCTGTAGTAGTGAAAAAACGTGGTGGTGGTACAGTAAAACCTGCACCAAAACCAGCAGAAACATTAGAGCAAAAGAAAGCGCGTGAAGCACAAACAGCTCAGTTAAAAGCAACTGAAGAAGCTGCGCGTCGTAAAGCGGCTGAAGAAGCTCAGCAACGTACACTTGAACAAATGCGCAAAATGGCGTCTAAGTATTCAAATGACGAGGCTACTACGACAATTCGTGTGATTGATGATTCTCCACTTGCTTCAGGTCTAGTTGGCCAAGCTTATGAAGATTCATTTAAGCAAGAAGACCGTGAAATTAAACGCGGTGGCGCAACCACTAACCCACGTGCGGGTAAAAAAGGTGGTCGTCGTGGTCAAGAAGAGCAAAGCTTTGTTAACCATAACAAACGTGGTTTAAAATCAAGTCAGGCAAATAAGCATGGATTTGAAAAGCCAGTTAAAAAGCAAGTTTATGATGTAGAAATCGGTTCAAGCATTGTTGTTGCCGATCTTGCTCAAAAAATGGCGATTAAAGTACGTGAAGTTATCAAAACACTTATGAAAATGGGTGAGTTGGTTAATCAGGAACAAGCTATTGACCAAGATACAGCAGCACTTGTTGTTGAAGAAATGGGTCATAACCCTGTATTAGTTTCTGATACCCAAGCGGAAGATAACTTGCTTGAAGCGGCTGAAGAAGCACGTGGTGAGCAAACAACTCGTCCGCCAGTTGTTACCATTATGGGTCACGTTGACCATGGTAAAACATCATTGCTTGACCGTATTCGTCGTTCGAAAGTGGCGGCAGGTGAAGCAGGCGGTATTACCCAGCATATTGGTGCATATCACGTTGAAACAGACAAAGGAATTATTACATTCCTTGATACACCGGGACATGCTGCATTTACTTCAATGCGTGCACGTGGTGCTAAAGCAACGGATATCGTTGTATTGGTTGTTGCAGCAGATGACGGTGTAATGCCACAAACTGCAGAAGCAATTGACCATGCGCGTGCAGCGGGTACTCCAATTATTGTTGCTATCAACAAAATGGATAAAGAATCTGCTGATCCAGACCGTGTGTTAAATGAATTAACAACGAAACAAATCGTTCCAGAAGAATGGGGTGGTGATGTTCCGATTGCTAAGGTTTCTGCACACAGTGGACAAGGTATTGATGAACTTCTTGATTTAATTCTTATTCAATCAGAATTGATGGAATTAAAAGCATCTGCTCAAGGTGCTGCTCAAGGTGTGGTTATTGAAGCACGTGTTGATAAAGGCCGTGGTGCAGTAACTTCTATTCTTGTTCAAAACGGTACATTAAATATTGGTGACCTTGTTCTTGCAGGTTCATCATATGGTCGTGTCCGTGCAATGTCTGATGAAAATGGTAAGCCTATTAAATCAGCAGGACCATCTATTCCAGTAGAAATTCTGGGTCTTCCAGATGCTCCAATGGCAGGTGATGAAGTTCTTGTTGTGAATGACGAGAAGAAAGCACGTGAAGTTGCTGATGCTCGTGCTGACCGTGAACGTCAAAAACGTATTGATCGTCAAAGTGCAATGCGCCTTGAAAATATCATGTCGTCAATGGGCAAAAAAGATGTTCCTACAGTCAACGTTGTTTTAAGAACAGATGTACGTGGTACTTTAGAAGCATTGAATGCAGCTTTACATGAATTATCTACTGATGAAGTAAAAGTTCGTGTAATTAGTTCGGGTGTTGGTGCGATTACTGAGTCTGATGTGATTCTTGCTGAATCTTCAGAAGCTGTATTGTTAGGCTTTAACGTTCGTGCCGATACGACTGCTCGTCAGAGAAGTGATCAAGACGGTATCGATATTCGTTACTACAGCATCATCTATGAATTAATTGATGATGTGAAAGATGCCATGAGCGGTAAACTTGCTCCTGAACATCGTGAAACAATCTTGGGTGTTGCTGAAGTACGTGAAGTATTCCACTCAAGTAAGTTTGGTGCAGCAGCAGGCTGTATGGTACTTGAAGGTGTATTGCATCGTAATAAACCGATTCGCGTATTACGTGATGACGTGGTTGTGTTCCAAGGTGAGCTTGAATCTCTTCGTCGCTATAAAGAAGTGGTTGAAGAAGTTCGTGCCGGTATGGAATGTGGTCTTGCGGTGAAAGGTTATAAAGACATCAAAGTGAAAGATAAAATTGAAGTCTATGATGTTCAATTGATTAAACGGAGTCTTTAATGGCGGGTAGCCAACGCTTAAAGCGCATGGCGGATTCAGTGCAACGCGAGTTGTCTGAGCTGATCCGTCAGGAGCTTAAAGATCCTCGCTTAGGTGGTCTAGTGACCATCTCTGCGGTGAAAGTCAGTGCAGACATGGGTTATGCTGAAGTTTATGTCACTGTAATGGGACGTGAACTTGGCGATGAGCAAAGTGAAGCAGCAAATAAAGAAACTTTAGAAGTATTAAATAAAGCTTCTGGTTTCTTGCGTCATGAATTGAGTCGTCGTATCAAGACACGTATTACGCCAAGATTGCGTTTCCATTATGACAAGACGAATGCTTATGGTAACTATATGTTTGGTCTGATCGAGAAAGCGGTAAATGATTTACCGAAACGCGAGTCAGATGACGAACAGTAATATAAATTAATAATAAAAAAGCCACCTTCGGGTGGCTTTTTTATTGATTGGCTTTTCTCTCTACTCTTTAGGAGGGTCCATAGGCGGTTTATTTTGTGAGAAACGCTGTCCAATTTTATAACGGTCCCAAGGCAGGGGGCGCTCAATTGCTTCTGGAACTTCTCCACTCAGCGAACGCAAACGTAAATGTAGCGCAGCTTGAGCAATTAAATTGGCAGAAACCGGTGCGGTAATAAAAGCTAACAGTGTGATCAGTAGCTCGGCAAAACCGAAGCGGCCTTGGAAAGCAAAAAAGATCATAGAAGCGATCAAGAAGCTACCTAATCCTAACGTACTTGATTTTGTGGGTGCATGTAAGCGCATAAATAAGTCAGGTAGACGTACCATCCCAATTGAGCCGACTAACATAAAGAAAGCACCAAAAACCAGAAAGACCGAAACAATAATTTCCATTACAAACTGCATTTTGATCTCTCCTTAATCGATAACATGACCGGTTGTGAAGTAGCGTGCTAAGGCTGCTGTAGATACAAAACCTAGCATAGCAACCAGTAGGGCACCTTCAAATAAAGAGGTCGTCATCCAATAAATGCCTAAAACAACAATCAGGCAAGTTGCATTTAAGAAAAGCGTATCGAGTGCTAAAAGTCGGTCTACAATTGATGGGCCAATGACCAATCTGAAAAGGCAAAGTAGCATAGAGATTGTTATGGCAATCGAGCTAATACCTAGAGCATAGGGTAGGATCGTCATACACTTGTCTCCGTTTTGCTTTTTACATCAAAAATTTCCATAAGTGGCATTTCGTAACGTTGTTTGATGTCTTGAATATCAGATTCGGTGTTATCCGTGCTTAACGCATGAACCAGAATATCTCCACGCTCCTGATCAATACCCGCAGAAACCGTACCGGGTGTTGTGGTAATGATCATTGCCAGTAAGCTATTAACCTGCTCATGTTCCGTTTCTAAGGGCACACGATACCATTTAGGATGTAAATTTTTGGTAGGCCCTAAAACGAGTTTTGCCACCCGAAAGTTAGAAATGACAATATCCCAAAGAACTACAAAATATAATTTAACAGCTGGTTTCCAGTGAATATGTGGTGTACGGGTAATAAATGGTTGGACTAAACGAGGAATGACTAAACCTAAAAGCACTGCCGTCAGAAGGTCGCTAGCATCAAGACTATGTGACAACATCAGCCAAAATAAAATGATAAGAACGGAAACAAATGGATGTGGAAACCAACGTTCAAGCAAATGAGATAACTGCATTGTTATGGCTCCATAGGTTTCAATTGACTTTCATCAACAATGGTAGGGGTTTGTAGTTTGTCCTGTTGTTGTATTTGCCGATGTTTATATTCTGAAATATGTTCACCATTGAAGGTATCTTTCGAAATAACATCTGGAACAAGGTACGCGTTATGATCTTCGACTTCACCACCATATTTGGTTTCTGGTAGATAAGAGGGATCAAATGGTTGCACACTGATAGCTTCACCATTTTTATCTACTTTGAGAATAGTGCGTTGGTAAAGCGCATGGTCTTGAATCTGTTGGGCAGTACTTAATGTGTAATGCTGAATAGGTGCAGCAAATACAACATAAGCCATTAAGCCAGCAAGTAACACATATATGACTTGATCATTACGTGGTGGTGCTCGCTCTGGTAAGGCCCGATAAAGAATATACGCTGGATGAATTGGATCTTCCTCTGGAGGACTTGCTCGCCAGAACAAAATAAAACCAACACGTGTCAAAGCAATAATACTTAATAGGCTGACAACAAGTACTACCCCAATAATCCAGCCTTGATAACTGGTTTCAACTGTCGCTTGTAAAATAAATACTTTTCCAAGAAAACCACTAAAAGGTGGTAAACCTGCGAGCATCATGGCAATTAAGAAATAAGTCAGCATAGCGGCTTTTTCTTGTTTGATTCTTGGGGCAACTTTTAGATGATCTTTAAAATCTCCACGTTGTGAGGTGATCCATCCACAAAATAGATAAAAAGCTGCTCCAATCAATGTACTGTGCACTAAATAATATAATGCGCCAGACCATGCTTGTGTATTCGACATGGCAATTGCTGTGAGCAATGTACCAATTGAAGAAAGCACCATAAACCCGACGAAGCGACGTAACCGATCTGCTCCAATTGCTGCAATCACCCCGTAGAGTGAAGTAATCAAACCAATAGGAAGTAGCCAGCTTTTCAAGATGTCTTGACTAAGCGCATCGTCAAATACTGTTCCATTTACACGCAAAATCGAATAGATCCCGACCTTGGTCATAATGGTAAAAATTGCAGCTACAGGCGTGCTTGCAACAGCATAAGTTTTTGGTAGCCAAAAACCTACAGGAAGCATGGCTGCTTTAATGCCAAACACTACAAATAAAAGTAAGGCACCTGCTACGGCTAATTTGTGTTGATCTGCTTCGAGTGTGGGAATAAGGCGTGAAACATCTGCCATGTTGAGGCTGCCCACACTGCCATAAATCATACCAAGACCAATTAAGAATAGGGCAGAGGCTAAAAGATTGATAATGACATAGTGAACGCCAAGCTGAAAACGAGGTTTGCCTTGTCCATGTAAAAGCAAAACATACGAAGCCATTAACAAGATTTCAAAAAAGACGAAAAGGTTAAATAAATCGCCTGTTAAAAATGCTCCACAGATACCCATTAACAAGAAATGCACCATGGCATGAAAATAGCGACCACGGGTATCCCAATTGTCACTTGCATACCATAAAACTGGAACAACTAACGCGTAGGTGAGTACCAGCATAAAAGTAGAAAGACGATCTAATACGAGCACAATACCAAACGGTGCTGTCCATTCACTCAGTTGGTAAGTGGTAATCTGCCCCGTGCTTGCAAAGCTCAAATATACAATTGCGGTAACTAATCCGGCAATTGCGGAAACAAGACTAATGCCTCGTCGCCATGGTTGACGCCAGTCATCGTTTAAAGCACCTGCACCGGGGTTGCCTAGCAGTAATAATACAAAAGCAGTAAATGCTGGGATGAGAATGCTAAAAATAGGCGCATGTTCTTGCCAGAAAGATAAAAAATCAAACATTACGGCTCATCCTCGCGTGGGTCGTATGTTGGAGAGATGTCTTCTTTAGCATCAACATGATCACTACCTGACTCATAACGGCTACGCAGCGCCAGTTGTACAATAAAAGCGGTGGTTGCAAAACCGATCACAATGGCTGTTAACACCAGCGCTTGAGGAAGTGGATCGGTTATTTTTGTTGTTTCAGTTAAAATTGCGGGTGAGCTAATTTGTAATCGGCCCATCGCAAATAAAAATAGGTTTACAGCATAGCCAATTACAGCTAATCCAAGTACGACAGGGAAAGTACGAGCACGTAAAATCAGATAAATACCTGTGGCAACAAGTAAACCAATCGCAGAAGCCAATAAGAATTCTAAACTGATCATGATGATTCCTCCCGATGTGGTACTACAGGTCCAGACATACTTGAGTGGCGAGAGTCTCCTAGTACCGAGATGAGCAACATTGTTGCGCCAACAACGGTGATATAAACCCCTAGGTCAAAACTCGCAGCAGAGGCCAAATGTAGTTTTCCTAGAATAGGTAATTCAACATACACGTGCGCGCTGGTGAGGAATGGACGTAACCAGAACCATGCTGCTATACCAGTAAGACCAGCAATTGTTAAACCTGAACCAATCCAGATTTCGTAAAGACGACCAGACTTTGCTTTGAGTAAGTATTCAGTTTGGTCTTGGCCTAGCGCAATATATTGGATAATTAACGCCATTGAGGTAATTAGACCTGCAATGAAACCACCGCCCGGATAGTTATGGCCTCGCATAAAGATATACACACTCACGACAAGCGCTAATGGCAATACCCAAGAGGCTGTAATACGAAACATGAGTGGAGATGGATTAAAACGGTAGGTGAGACCTTGGGTTATGGTGGTACCGTGTACACGCATACCGTCCATGAGACAAAGTGAACCAATAGCAGCAATGCCTAGTACCGTAATTTCACCGAAGGTATCGAAGCCACGGAAGTCGACTAAAATGACATTTACAATGTTTGAGCCACCGCCAAGTGGTAAAGACTGTTGGGCAAAGAACCATGAAATCGAATTATGATCACGGGTTAAGATCAGCCACGCAATCCAGCCAATTCCTAAACCTCCAATAATTGCTAAAGCAGCATCTCTTAAACGTCTAGAACGAAGAGACTCATACGGCGTTAGCTGTGGAAGTAAAGATAAACTCATTAATAGAAGAACAGTGGTTACAACGTCTACCGTAATTTGAGTGAGAGCTAAATCTGGTGCTGACATGGTGACAAATACCATCGTTACAACCAGACCAATTGCACCACTAATAAGGACTGCTTTAATACGTTCATGGTGGAACCACAGCATCATCCAGCAACCTGAGAATAAAGTCAGCCAAAGAACAATGGCAATCCATGGTGCATGAGTGAGTTCTCGTGTGCCTGTACTAAGCCCTTGATTGAGTAACGGCATGGTGACCATGATGATGCTAAAAGCAATGATCAAGAACAAGTAACTTTGCAATGAGCCATTTTCAGTTTTTTGTTTGATTTTTCGGCTTGTGAGCAACAGATGTTTTAAAAATAAATCAAATAAAATGCGGCCTTGTAATTTGCCGAGACGCGGGTCAAGGTCAATTTTACGAATCATGCCATCTTTTGCTAAAGCAAAATAGAACAGTGTGCCGCCCACTAAAGCAATAATACTCATCACAAGAGGAGCGTTAAATCCGTGCCAAATTGCAAGATGGGTTCCTGCAAATTCTGGTTGCATCAAGCTTGCTCTCGTTACGCTATTTACGAGTGGCTCTACCAACAAAGAAGGTAAAACGCCGACTAAGATACATAGCACAGCAAGAAGAAGAGCAGGTGCGCGCATGCCCATAGGCGGTTCATGAGCCTCTTTATTTGGCACTTGTTTACCAATTGGACCGTCAAAAAACACACCGTGCACTAAGCGAATTGAATAACTCACTGCAAAAATACCAGCAAGCGTTGCAATGATGCTGGCAAAAATAACGGCTGAACCTGAAAGATTCGCCAATAGCTCGGTAAAGAACATTTCTTTAGAAATAAAGCCATTAGTGAGTGGTACACCTGCCATAGAAGCAGCGGTGATCATGGTTAATGTGGCAGTGAAAGGAAGTAATTGCCAAATACCACTGAGTTTTCGTAGATCACGTGTACCAGTTTCATGGTCAATGATCCCTGCAATCATAAAGAGTGCAGCTTTAAATGTTGCATGATTAATAATATGAAAAATAGCAGCAGCAACTGCTAAAGGCGAACCAATACCAAGTAAACAAACAATAAGTCCTAAATGACTAATTGTTGAGTACGCAAGTAAACCTTTTAAATCTTCTTTAAAAATGGCAAAACATGCTGCCATACAAAGTGTAAATAGGCCGATAAATGTCACAATATTATGATAGAGCGCAGCGCCTACAAAAATTGGCAGTAAGCGGGCAAGTAGAAAAATACCGGCTTTTACCATGGTCGCAGAGTGTAGGTAGGCAGACACTGGGGTTGGTGCTGCCATCGCGTTTGGTAACCAAAAATGAAATGGAAACTGAGCACTCTTCGTAAATGCGCCAAGCAAAATAAGCAATAACATTGGAACAAATAGAGCATGGGCTTGAATGGCGTCTTTCATGCCCATGATGTCACTAATTTCATAGGTCCCGGTGATTTGTCCTAATAGAACAAATCCACCCAATAACGCCAAACCACCCATCCCTGTAATGGTCAGTGCCATTCGAGAGCCGCGTTGAGCAGCTTCATAATGACTCCAGTAACCCACTAACAAGAAAGATGAAATACTGGTGAGCTCCCAAAAGACTAATAAAATAATAAGATTATTAGAGAGCGAAATACCCAGCATTGCTGCCATAAACAGCATGAGTAAAGAATAGAGTTTGCTTAAAGAATTTTTAGGGCCAAGATAGTAGTAGGCGTATATATAAATGAGTGTACCGATACCGGTAATAAGTAGAGAGAATAATAAACCAAGAGCATCGAGTCTGAAGCTTAGATTAATTCCTAATTGAGGTAACCAATCCCAGCTTTGTTGAATGCTTGCACCACCAAGCACAGTTTTAGCTTGAGTCAGTAATAAACCAAAACTGGTTAAACTGACTCCAATCGCCCCTAAAGCCGTTACTCCACGAGAGAACCGTTGAAGCAATGAAACAAGGGTGGTGCCTAATATTAACGGTAATAAGATAATTATCGGTAGCACACTCGTATCCATATGTGATTTAGGCCGAAGCCTAAAAGTGAAATTTTAATTTCAGAATAGATAGGAATTCAAAGAGAGTTCCAAGGCTTGTATTCTGAAAGCCCAACCAAATTAGAAAAATAAAGCGAGAAACAAGTTGTATTGCGCAACTTGAAGAATTAAAACGCAAAATGAAATTTATTGTACACTAAAAAAGCAGTAAAAATCTGATGTTATTACATGTAGTAACAACATCTAGTGATTTTAGAGCTTAAAAATCCTGTTTAAACTATATATTGTGCGACACCGAATTTCATTCTAAAAATAGAATAAATGAGTCATAAAAATTAAATTGAAGGACTTTCTTCGGGTGTATCTCCTGCATGAATCATGCGTAGCAATTCATTCTTTTGTTGTTCATTTAAACCCTGAATCTGTTGAAATAAAATATCAATCTGTGCTGGAGACGGGATAGGGTCTATTAAGCTCGGAGGCGGTGTTTCTATATGAGAAACCAAGGAATCGCTTTTTTGAAGTAATGTATAGATATGTTCAAGCTGTTGCTTGGTTGTATTTAAATCAAGATGGCTAATTTTACCATGCTCTAGTTTTAAACATTGATAGGCCGAGGCATGTTCCAGTAACTCCTCACGACTTCCAGTTGCAATAATTTGTAAGCGTGGGAATGCTTGGTGAAGCCGATTTAAGATTTCTGTGCAATGTGTCGAGTCGAGCTGCGCATCAATCTGATCAATGAGTAAAATTCCTTCCCCTTCAAGGCACGGGTTTAAGCTTAACGGATTGAGTAAACAGATTCTGCGGGCAATATCGCCTACTAAAGCAATCCATGTTTTTGTGGTGTTGGAAAGCTGCTGAAACGGCAGGGTTTGACCATCATAGTCAACCATGAGTTGAAGCCGAGGCTGATATTGTAAATAGATGTCTTTGAGCTCTGGCAAAACAATATTTAATGCATTTTTAAGTGCGTAGAGATTCGGAGAGGTAAGCTGTTTAGGCTGCCCAGATAACTCTTTTTGAAGCTCATTTAATAGTTCTGTCTGATCTTGTTGATCTGATTGCTTAGATTTAATGCGTTGTAAGAGATGTGCAGCTTGAGCATTTTCGATATCGCTAATTTCACGTAACCATTCAAAAAAACGCGTGAAGGTTGTAAATGGAACTGGGCTAATATCATAGGCTGAAATGGGTTGAGTAATGCCGGGTAAATTTTTATTGAGCAGATTAATATCATTTACAAATCGCTCGGCTGGATAATAAGCGACTAAGGGCAATCCTTGTAATGGATCTTTTTTGATAACCTGTTGGTAAAGTGCCATCGTCTGATCAAGTTGCTGAGTTTCGACTTGGCTGGTCCCAATGCCACTTGCATTTAGGGTTTTAAAAAGTTTCCAGCTACAAAGAGAAGAATCCACCTCTTGAGCAGAGGTGCTTTCTGGTAAAGAGCCAATTTCTGGGGGAACTTGAAGGGTGACTTCGATTTTTGATTGTAGCCGCGATTGGGTAATGTCCTGATCAGGCATAACAATACCGGGGCTACGTAAATCTTTAAGACGAGCAGGGAACCAAGTTAAAGCATGATAAGTATGTTTCAATAACATACTTTTACCGGTTGCTTGCTCACCTAAAATTAGGGTAATAGGTTGTTTTTCATATTGAAACTGTATTTTTAGTTCTTGAAATAGAGCAATATGTTTAAATTGGATAGATTCAAGTTTCATAGGCTCACCTAAGTATGAGCGCTTCAACCAACCGATTGACGAAGACTTAAAGGCGCCCTGAGTTTTAATTGTTGTATCAGATCATAAAGATGATGGATATTTAGACTTACTTTAGCACGAGTACAGGCAACGTAAAGTAATCTTAATTCTTCATCCGTAATCTTGTGTTCTAAGCCATTAATTTTAAATTGATAGTCATCTTCAATATGAACGCGGTTCCATTCTAGCCCTTTCGCTTTGTGGGCCGTCGAGATGACGTAATCAGCTTGCTCAAGTGGTGTAATCTTTGCAAGTGCTTTTTTTAATGGTTCAGTTCCGTGATCATCAACCAGTTTAACCAGAGGTTTAATGTCGCTTCCTTCACTGGTTTCACAGTATTCATGAACATCATGCCATGAATTGAACCATGCTAGCTCAGGAACGTCCGTGACCCTTTTGCCTTGTTTTAAGAAACTTGCAGCATCTACAAAACGGTTTAGTTTTTGATGGTCAGCTTGCAAACTCACTTTATCGCCATGAACCAAACCTGCTAATAAAAGTTCCATTGCACGAGCATTGGTGCGGCATAAAATCGCATCACGCATTTTAGTATGCGGTTTATTTACGACGCTCGATTTCTGGTTTGGATTACCCAGCAAGGGCACAGTTTCATTTAATCCGCCAAGCAGTGCATTGGCCACATCGGCAATAGCCTCACCAAAACGAAAAGAAGTGGTTAACCGAGATTCCGGCAAAGGCAATTGTTGCATGGCATTAATTGCACCACGCCAAGCGTAGATTTGTTGATGCGCATCACCTACATAAATAACTTGAGTATTTTTTTGGCGAAGCAAAATGCCCAGCATTAGAGGGTCAGCATCTTGTGCTTCATCAAATAATACATAGTCAGTAGGAATGTTTGGTTCAGACAATGCCCAAAGTTTGAGGTAAATATCATGTCCAATACCAGCTTGATGGTTTTGGTCAATCGACTCTAACCAGCGCCGTTCCACAGCAGGGTAAAGATGATTTTGTAATTCAATAATATCATCTGGATGCAACCAGTTGGGCGCCTGAATATGTCGAGGTGCCGGATATTGAGAACTCGTTGAGCAGAAATAGCTTACTGCATTTGCGACAAGGCTCGCTAGGCGACTTGGCATTAAAACATATTTTTCGTAACGCCCACCCATCATACGTCGTAGCGTAATAGGTGCTAGTCGATATTCTTTCGCAATAAAACTTGGGCTTAGTCGGGGTAGGCGTAATTTGTCAGTTACACCGCGGGGCACGCTACGAAAGGCGAGCGAGTGAAAAGTACGACAGTCCACATTACGATGGAATTTGTTTTGTGCTTCACCCGCAATAGCTTTGTTAAATGCGAGATACATACCGCGCCGTTCAGGCATGGCATCGCTAATCATTTGTAAAGTGGTGGTTTTACCTGTGCCAGCATAGGCAATCACTTTAAATGACTGCCCAAGACGTGCGTTATCTATGGCAATGGCTTGTTCATAGGTGGCTTTAGGTTTTTCAATATTCGACACTGAGTGATTTTATACCTTGTTGCGGTTAGCTTTTTCAACTAAACCAGATAAACCCTGACGGCGGGCTAATTCTTCAATAATAACGTGTGGATTAATATCGAAATAACCCAACATGACAATAGTATGGAACCACAAATCCGCTGTTTCATAAACGAGATCGTTTAAGTGAGCTTCTGAATCCTGTGCGGCAAAATCTTTAGCAGCAATAATCGCTTCTACACTTTCCTCACCGACTTTTTCTAAGATTTTATTGATACCCTTTTTGTAGAGGCTTGCAACATATGAAGTGTCTGCTTCAGCTTGCTTACGCTCTTGCATCAATTGACCTAAGTGAGCAAGTACGTCGACTTGTTCTGTGGGTTGTACATGATCGTGTGCTTCAGTTTTAGCTTTTTCGCCATAAATTGCAGTAGGGTCTTTTAACTGTGCATCGACAATTTCCCAACCCTGTGGTGTAAGTTTGCGATAGAAGCAAGACTCACGACCTGTATGGCATGCAATACCACCGTGTTGTTCAATTTGTAGCACAATCACGTCGCCATCGCAGTCCAGACGAATTTCATACACTGTTTGGAAATGACCTGATTCTTCACCCTTGTGCCAGAGTTTTTGACGAGAGCGAGAGAAATAGACAGCCTGATTTTTTTCTGCTGTTAACGCGAGTGCTTCACGGTTCATCCATGCCACCATCAAAACACGTCCGGTTTGATGATGTTGAGCAATGGCAGGGATAAGACCTTGTTCGTTAAATTTTACTTCATCGAGCCATTGCGCGTTATTCATGAGGAATCACCAAAGAAATATGAACTATAAATTGATTTAAGTCAGATGCTAAAAATAGCTTGTATAGTGTACGGCATCAGCGTCGTTTTGCGGAGAAATTCTTTGCGCTTTTTCTTTCTGTCATGCTAAAGAACGACTTATCTTCATTACTTGTCAGTATGTTATTCAGATATTTGCGACGGTTAAAACCGAATAATCAAGATCGGTAATTTTCAAAGGTTATTCTTCTATTTTTTAAACATTTATATGCTAAAACTAAGAATAACCTTTGCTAAGGAGAAGTTATTTCAATATGCGCCAAAGTGCCAATAAACTGCTTAGCACAATTAAAATAATAGAAACAAACCATGGGCTAATAATCGCGATGGTCAGTAAAATCAGCATGCTACTACCGAACATCCAACTGCGGCGTTGTTGATGTTCCATTTGTAAACGAAGTTGCTGAATTTCGCGTAACTGACGGTCTTGCCAAGCAGACTGATTTTTTAAACCATTTAAACTATCAATAATTAAGCTTGGAAAATCTTGAGCACCTAAAAGCAGGTCTGGTAGTTGCTGTCCTAACTCTTTTATATTTTTGACTGGGTTCATATTGGCCTTGACCCATTCAGTCAAAATTGGTTTTGCCAATTTCCAGATGTCGAGCTGTGGATAAAGATCTGTACCTAGGCCTTCAACATGCACTAAAGTTTTTAGCAACAACATGAGCTGCGGTGGAATTTCTAAATGGAAGCGGCGGGCAATATCCATCACTTGAATTAGAATGCCAGCAAAATCAAGTTGATCCATTGGTTTAGACACCATTGGGCCAACGGTGCGTCGCATTTCACGTGATAGCGCATCTTGGTCTGTACCCGGTGGGATCCAGCCAGCTTGGTGCACAATTTGAATGAGTTGCATAAAGTTGCTGTTCATTACAGCAAGCAACATGCGGGCAATTGTCATCTGGTCATGCTTAGATAACTCACCCATAATCGCACAGTCGAGTGCAATAAAGCGTGGATTGCTTGGGTTAATTGTTTCTACGAAGACATTGCCGGGGTGCATGTCGGCATGGAAAAAGTTATCGCGGAATACTTGCGTAAAGAAAATGGTTAATCCTTTTTCTGCAAGTTGTGCGCGGTCCATGCCTAGACGGTCAAAAGTTGCCGTATCTGAAATAGGAACACCTGTAATGCGCTCTGCTACCATGACATCTTTGGTGTCCATGTAGACTTCAGGCACATACATCATGGTTGAGCCAGTAAAATAATGGCGCATACGACGGGTGTTGTCTGCTTCAATACTCAAGTCCAGCTCATTTAAAATGATTTGGCGGTAGTCTTGAATAATTTCAGTGAGATGTAAGGCACGAGCCGCTTCAAGGCGACTTTCTAGTGTGTTGCCTAACCATGCCAAAATTTCAAAGTCTTGCAAAATTTGGTTGCGAATGTCGGGGCGAGTCACTTTAACAACAACTTCTCGACCATCGTGCAAAGCAGCAGTATGAACTTGGGCAATTGAAGCAGCCGCTAAGGGCTGGTCATCAAAGCGAGCAAACAAGGTATTTACATCAGCTTTTAACGAGTCTTGAATGCGTTGTTTGGCGACATTGCTATCAAAAGGTTTTACCTGATCTTGAAGTAAGACCAATTGAGCAAGTATTTCTGGTGGAATCAGATCACGTCGAGTTGACAGTAATTGTCCAAGCTTAATTGCGAGCGGTCCCATATCTTCTAAAGCTTCTTTTAGCTTTAAAGGATTTTTACGTTCGCGACTAGACCATGCAGCCGGATGCATTTTAATAATGCTTAATGCATGTTGAGCTTTAACTGGTAATTCATCCGCAGGGAACAACGTATCGAGTCTATAGTGCGCTGCAATACGCCAAAGTTCGAGTAAACGTGAAACGTGCGGAATCATATACGGTCTTACCTAATCTTGAGAGGGTTGTAGTTGTGCGTTGAGTTGCTGCAATCTTGCTTCTAGACGATCAATGTCTTGATTGAGCTTGCGAGTTGCTTGAGTTAAGTCGTCCATTTCCCAACGAGGGGCAAATAGTCCGCTATCTTCTTTTAATGCATCTTCAGCAAAAAATAGATGGCTTTGCACCGAGCGTTTTAAATGTTTAGGTACAAGCTGAATCTTGCCAATTTCGTGGGCAAGTTGGGGACCCACCCATCTTGATAAGTGCGCAGCTAAATCTGGTTCAGCTTGCTGCATAATCTTTTGAATATCCTGTAACAGGTGATAATCACCTTGCAATGGGATATTACCAATCTGATCTGGATCGCTGACCAATAATTTAATCAGTTCGACCACATCTTTAACATGCAAAGTTGCTGTTGCTTCAGAAATTTTGAATTGCGCATCAAAAGGGCGTTGTTCAAAAATAGAAGGCTTTTCACTGTGCCCTGTTGCAGTAGGTTCAAGACGTACTTTTTCTTGGTCAAAGAATACATCGACAGAAAGCTGCGGGCTATCAATCACAACACGCAACATTTTGTCCTGTAACTGATTAAGCTGAATGCGTGTAACCGCATCCAGATCGATCAGATGATGAATGATACGTTCGACTGCACCGAGTGCCAGAATCGACCACATATCGTTATCCCTTACAGTTTGAAGCCACGGTGAACAGCAACGATACCAGCAGTAAGGTTGTGATAGTCACAGTTCTGGAAGCCAGCATTTTCCATCATACCTTTTAAGGTGCGTTGGTCTGGATGCATACGAATTGATTCAGCCAAATATTTATAACTTTCTGAATCATTGGCAACCAATTTACCCATAATCGGTAAAGCAGTGAATGAATAGAGGTCATAAAGTTTTGAGAATGGCTCAAATACAGGTTTAGAAAACTCAAGAATAAGTAAACGACCACCTGGCTTCAACACGCGGAACATAGATGCAAGCGCTGCATCTTTATCTGTCACGTTGCGTAAACCAAAGCTAATGGTGAGTAAGTCAAAGCTGTTATCTGCAAAAGGTTCTAACGTTTCTGCATTGGCAAGTACGAAATCAACATTGGTACAGCCTGCGTCAATTAGACGGTCACGACCTACATTAAGCATAGATTCGTTAATGTCTGAGAGAACGACATGGCCTTGAGGGCCCACTTCGCGGCTAAATACTTTTGCCAAATCGCCTGTACCACCAGCAATATCCAACACATGTTGACCACGGCGTACGCCAGACATGTTAATTGCAAAGCGTTTCCATAGGCGGTGAATACCAAATGACATTAAGTCATTCATCAAGTCATATTTGCTTGCAACCGAGTGGAATACTTCTGCAACTTTTTGAGCTTTATCTTCAGTTTTAACAGTTGAGAAACCGAAGTGTGTGGTTTCTCCCACGTTGCCAGTATTGCCAGCACCACGTGGTAAATTGTATTTCGGTACAGAACCATTCACAGGTGTGTCTGTTAAGGTTTGCTGTAAAGTTTGTTGTTGCCCTTGAGGGGTACCTTGCGGTAAAGGTGAGCTTAGGAATGGGCTAACTTTGTCTGAACTTTGTGCCTGCTCAGTTGGAGATGTTGGCTTTTGGTTTTCGTTAGACATATTGTCTCTCCTAGACTCAAACTCAAGTGAAACGGAATAAGTTCTGCATGATGACAGATTTTGTCTATTTTTACAGGCATCATCATGCAAATATAATGAATAAAATCTCAACTTCGTAAGGTTGATTTTTTCTCTGTGCCGACCTTATCACACTCTAAACGGATTCGGATGCCCTGAATGTACATTTTCAATAATTTGGCGTTCTTTTTCAGTAAAAGTCTTGATAAAGTTCTCGGCTGATTTTAACGGTTTCATCGCGCTAAAACCATCTTGGATAAAATCATACATCAATTCGAAGTGATATTTTTGGGCAATACCTTTACACATTTTAAACGCCGTAAACATCATGAATGAACGCATATATTTATCGAGTGCTGCGCCTAAATCATCAAGAAGAGCAAGCTGTTGATAACGCGCTTCTGCCTGATCAAGTTTGGTGAGGGTTAAGCGCATAATCTCGTCGGTTAATACTGTATCTGCCGGATAGTCCTCAAGAAGCTGTATCGCTACTTGTTCATCAAGTTGAGTTGCAAGCACAGCTAAACTGACCGATTTAGTTCCAGTTTTAATTGCATTCTCAGGCAATACTTTTTCTGCTTTATGGGCATATTTCAATAGACGTTCAATTTGTGCTGCAAGTGCATCAAACTCTGGACCACCATATAAACGATTTAAAAAATACTGTGCCATGAGTTTGTGTTCAGGCAAGTTGAAAAATTCGTGATGCGTATCTTTCATCCGTTCTTTTAGCCATGTTTGTACATCTTGCAACCGTTGGGCAAGCACTGGATTATCGTGATAATTAAATGTTTTATATTGTTGTAAAAGTTCATCAAAAGCAGCGAGTTTAGACATGTAAGACTCTAATATTGGGCTATTTACAAAAAATCATAAGAGGCATTGTAACCTTGTACTATGGCGAGAAGATGTAAAAAAAATGATTCATGCGTCAATTTTTAGACGGAATTTGGTCGCAATGACATAATTTGTATAGCAATTCATCATTTAACCGCATAAGTTAAAGATCATCGAAATTAAACAATAAAATATTAGAGCTGTGGACTATGAGTGAACAACAACCAAAATTTGAAATTCGAGATGAAGAACAGCTTTCAGTCGATTTGATTGAAGCACAATATGCTTTAAAAGAAAGTCGAGGCAAACCAAATGCTAAAAGCACACTGATATTAATGAGTGGTATTGAACTGGCAGGGAAAGGGGAAGCCGTGAAGCAGCTTCGCGAGTGGCTAGATCCAAGATATTTGAGAGTAAAAGCAGATGCGCCACGTGTGCTGACAGATACAGAAGCATTTTGGCAATCTTATTCGGAGTTTATTCCTACTGAAGGCCAAATTGTGGTGATGTTTGGCAATTGGTATAGCGATTTGCTTGTCACTGCAACACATGTGACCGAACCTCTAGATGAAGCACGATTTGATGCTTATGTTGAAAATATGCGGGCATTTGAACAAGATTTAAAAAATAATTATGTCGATGTGGTTAAAGTCTGGTTTGATCTTTCGTGGAAATCACTACAAAAACGTTTAGACAAAATTGACCCGTCAGAGCAGCATTGGCACAAGCTCCACGGCTTAGACTGGCGTAATAAAAAACAATATGACACTTTGCAAAAGTTACGCCGCCGTTTTACAGACGATTGGTACATTATTGATGGCGAAGATGAAAAGCAGCGCGATCAATTTTTTGCTCAGTACCTTTTACAACACATGCGTCAGCTTCCAGAGCATGAAACGGTAGCTAAAGGAAAATGGCAGCAAGCAAAAATTCCAGAGAGTTTATTAAAACCCGCTCAGGAGCAGTATGACAAAGCTGAATATAAAAAAGAGCTCGATAAACTGAGTAAAAAAATTGCTGATGCTATGCGTTTTGATAAACGGAATGTTGTGATTGCTTTTGAGGGAATGGATGCTGCGGGTAAAGGCGGTGCAATTAAGCGAATTGTTAAAAATTTAGACCCACGTGAATATGATATTCACTGTATTGGTGCACCTGAACGCTTTGAAGCACGTCATCCTTATTTATGGCGTTTCTGGAATCGTATTAATGAGGCCGAAAAAATTACGATCTTTGACCGAACATGGTATGGTCGGGTACTCGTTGAGCGTGTTGAAGGGTTTGCTTCGCCTTTAGAGTGGCAGCGTGCCTATGACGAGATTAATCGTTTTGAAAAAGATTTATTTGATAGTCAAACAATTGTAGTAAAAATTTGGCTAGCGATTAGCAAAGATGAGCAAGAGCAGCGTTTTAAAGCCAGAGAAGAAACACCGCATAAGCGTTTTAAAATTACCG
This sequence comes from Acinetobacter sp. AYS6, assembly GCF_025630795.1. Taxonomy (NCBI): domain Bacteria; kingdom Pseudomonadati; phylum Pseudomonadota; class Gammaproteobacteria; order Moraxellales; family Moraxellaceae; genus Acinetobacter; species Acinetobacter sp. AYS6. The sequence continues at coordinate 284,770 of NZ_JAOTNV010000008.1, read as the reverse complement.
CAGAAGATTGGCGTAATCGTGATAAATGGGATGATTATTTAAAAGCCGCAGCAGATATGTTCGAGCGAACCAGTACTGATTATGCACCTTGGTATATTGTCGCAACTGATGATAAATATACGGCACGTTTAGAGGTATTAAGAGCAGTTTTAAAACAGCTGAGAGCAGACTAAGCTCTCAGCTAAAATGCACATATTAATTTACAATTGTGCCACGGCTTTTTTGCTGAATACGTTTTGCAAGATTGTAACTGTCATTTAGATGAGTTTCTGCTATTTTCTTCATCATGAAATAGCCTAAACTTGCTGCTACAATTTGCCCGCCTAGCGGTATAAATTTAGTCACCTGTTTCGTTACGATTTTGCCAAAAAAGCCATTAAATGTTTTTTTAACGGTCGTGCGTGCTACCACAAAGCCTGAAAATTCAAAACCGCGTTTACGCAATTCATCCCAATGAATTGTTTTGGTTTTTGGGTCATAGACACTTACGTGTTCAGGTGCTAAGCCAAAACGGGAATTGATATCTGGAATCAGGTGCGACAATATTCCCAAATCTATCACCACGTCAAAAAAAGGAATCGGTACAATTGCCGCTCCTGCTGAGACGTAAGCTCTTTTTTTGATGAGGTCATGGCACTCATCGCGAATTTGTTCCAGATTTAAGCTAGGATCAATATAGTCAGGAATCTTATCAATTTTCATAATGTTTACCTGTATGAGTTTCTTGATGGCGTCATTCAAACCAAGTGTAAGTGACACTTAAAGTTAAATTATGCTGTGTTTAAACCAACGTGACATAGTCAGATTCAGTTGTATAGTAATGAATGTTTATGATTTTGTGCATAAATTATGCAAGCAGGATATGAAATAAATGGGGATTCATGTTATTCAAAGTCAACGTATTGATGTGTTGTTGCAAGGTGTATTAGCGTCTACATCTCAAGCTTCAACGCATCCATTACAGGTTTTGAAAACCCAACATTTTATTGTTCCAAGTCCTGCGGTCGAGCAGTGGCTGATACAAAAACTTGCAGAACAGCAGGGCATGAGTGCCAATTACCAGTTTCATCAACGGGTACGAGGTTTCCAGTGGTTTGCCTATCAGCAAGTATTAACTGCGCATAAAGAGCAGGTTCGTAAAGCGAACATTCCGCGTTTGATTTTTAAATGGCGGGTGCATCAGGCTTTGCACGAATTTATTCAACCTGACACGATGAGCATTGATACATCGCATCCTTTACATTCTATTGTTCAGCGTATTTATGACAGCGCAGATCGACTCGAACACGGCATAGATAAACAGTTAAAAAAACAAAAAATGCTGTATTGGGTCGCTGAGCAGGTTGCCGATTTATTTAGCAACTATATGATTTATCGCGGACAGTGCCAGCGTGGGTGTGAAAATAGTTGTACCTGTCCAGAAAACTGGTTGTCTGCTTGGGGGCAGGGCCGATCATTAGATATTGAAAAATATATTGTACAAAAAGATGAAGATGTGACTGCTTTTGCATTACATCAAACGCAAGAGCTAGAACGCTGGCAGCGTTGGTTGTGGCAACAACATTTTCATGATGACTTTTTGCAGATGCAGCAAATTGATGCGTTGTTTTGGCAAGAATTAGAGCATCCGGACCGCAGTAAGCGTGCTATTTCAAGATTACCTAATCAAGTGGTGATCTTTACGTTATTAGATTTACCGCCAAGCCAGTTACAGTTTTTACGTCGCTTAGGGCAATACGTTGATGTGCTGATTTTGCACTATAACCCCTCACAAGAATATTGGGCCGATAGTGTCGATCCACTGTGGAAGCAGCGTTATGACCTAGGGGTGAAAGAGCGTTTTATTGCGAAAAACCCCAAGGCAACAGATGCTGAAATTAACGATTTCTTTAATAAATTTACACTCAACTTTAATGCTGAAGCGCGTGAGTCCAGACATCCGCTTTTAACCAGATTGGGTAAACAAGCCCGCGACCACTTTTCGCTATTATCAAATTTATCTACGGGTGAAGAAGGTAAGTGGGTTGATGCTTTTGTAGATGATTTTCCAGAAAGTTTACTCGGTAAAGTTCAGTCAGATATTTTGCATTTGGTGGAACCTCAGGCTAAGCAATACGAGCTTACCCCAGATGATGATTCTATTCAGATTCATGTTTGTCATTCGACATTACGTCAGCTTGAGGTATTAAAAGAGCAATTAATCTGTTGGTTGGCTAAACCGCATGAACAGCCGCGCCGTCCAAACGATATTTTAGTTTTAGTTCCTAATTTGGCCGATATAGAGCCTTTAATTCGAAGTGTATTTCCCGCTACTGCCACTGAGCAGGGCGTGCATCTGCCAGTGAAAATCGCAGGTGTTGTATCACTCGATGCACTGAATGCTTGGCGTGCCGTAATTGGGCGTATTCAGCTGATGCAAGGACGTTTTAGCTTTGATGATTTTGCTGATTGGTTAAGTTTGCATGCGACCCAACAACGTTACGAACTTGAGTATGTTCAGGTCGAGCGAATTTTAAATTTACTTGCCGATGCAGGCTTTAAACGAGGGCTTGATGCAGAACATCTCAAGCGCAGTTTGTGTGACGGTGATGACGATTATCGGTATAGCTTTAAATTTGCCTTAGAGCGATTGGCTCTTGGGATTGCCGTGCCTGTGCATGCGACATTTAATCAGGTGTTGAGTTATGCCAAAGTTCAACCGAATGATTTTGAGCTGATTGGTACACTCATTCAGATTTATCAGGATTTGAATGAGCGCCGTGATTGGTTAACCCTACATGAACAGGGGAAAGTTCACACGGTTGAATATTGGCTTCAAATACTCGGTAAAGATATTGTTGAATTTGAGCAAGTTGGTGTTGCTGCTTTAAAAGCTGTTCGGGAAGTTGTTAAAAAACAAGAACGAATGTTGACGCTCGCAAGTTATTACGCCGAGACAGAAACAGGAACTTTACGTAAAATTACCTTGCCTCTACCTTATATTATTGAGGAAATTCAGCGCACCTTAGAAAGCCAAAGTGCACAAGCTGAACCGACTGGGCAGATTACCTTTGCCCAAATTGGACATATTCGACCATTACCTTATCGCTTAATGGTCATGCTAAATCTGGATGCAGGGCAATTCCCAAACCGTGATACGCATGTTCCATTTGATTTGATGGATGCACTGCGCCAACAGTTAGGCGATCGCTCTCGACTTGAAGATGACCAAGGTGCTTTTTTAGATGCTTTATTATTAGCCCAAGACAATTTATGGCTGTTTTATAACGGGTTTGATGTGAACGATGGCGAGGTACGAGAACCTTCCAGCATTCTTCAAGAGTTCCGTGAGCATCTTGCTTTAATTGTGAAAGCTGAAACTGACGTAACTGAAAATATAGTTATTGAAGGAATCGAGATTCCTTCACAGTTAAAACAACTCTATCACTTACATGATTTACAGCCCTTCGACCCGAAAGGTTTTACTGTAGAAAAAAGTGTTATTCGTTACCAAGATCACTGGTTTAAGGTCGCTTCACAAATTCAGCAAGTCTCAGGAAACAGACAACCGTGGGCGAATACGACCTATCCGCTACAAGCGCCTGATATGTTGGTTCTAGATAGCCAGCAGTGGATACAGGATGTGACATTCCCAGCACGGTTATATTTGAAAACTTTAGGGGTAGAAAATTTAGGAAGTGTCGGAGTGCTCGACCAAAATGAACCGTTATTATTAGATGGTTTAGGGCGTTATGCGATTCGACATTTTTTACAGCAATCTGAGCAGCAAGCACAACCTGAAGTATTAATTGATCAGCTGCCTGTAGGTAAAGTCAAATATAGCGCATGGCAACAAGGTGTGTTTGAGCAAGAATGTTTGCTTGAACGCCTTCATCATTATGCGCCAGCAGTGACACCAACGACTCAGCGTATTTGGCGCATTGCTAAACAGCTTCATATGAATATTACGGTTCCGAAGTCTGAAACTCAGGATTGGGTCTGTATGGAGCCTTCAAGCGCTCGGGCAAAAAGACGCGCTAAAGTCTGGTTGGAACACTTACTTTGGTTAGCTTATTTGAATGAGGGAAGTGCAGGCGCTGAAAAACGTCGTATTGTAGTTTTTAGCGATCAAACTGTGATTTGTAGTGGGGTTAGTTCTGAGCAAGCTCGGCAATATTTACAGCCATGGTTTAAAATCTGGCGCCACGCACAGCAACAACCCTTGGTTCTACCAGCAGCCTTATTATTAAAACCATTAGAAAAAGCCAAAGCATATCAGTGGGAAACAGTAAATCAGGCAGAAAAAGTAAAACTGGATGAGAAGAGCTACGCTGAGCTGTTAAAATACTGGAATGAAACAGGGTCATTTACCACAATGGATATGACTCAAAATGAAGCTTGCAAGTTGCATCGAGACTGGAGCTTTATTTTACAAGAACAAGATGCGCAAGCTTTGCTTCAACATGCTTGTGATGAGTTTGCGTATGATCTGTATCATCCAGTTTTTCAATTTCAACATTCGGAGTAAGACATGAACTCAAGAGTACAGGTGTCTTATCAACCTATTATTGATATTGATTTTAGTGGATTACATTTAATTGAAGCCTCGGCGGGCACAGGAAAAACTTATACTTTATCGAGCTTGATGGTCCGTATTTTTCTTGAAAAGTATTTGCCTAGACAAGTGATTGCAACCACGTTTACCCGAGCTGCCGCTGCTGAGTTAAAAAGCCGTATTCGTGCCCGTTTGGTTGAAACGTATCGTTATTTAGATGCCAAGCGTAGTTTTACAGAACAAGAATTAATTACGCAGGCAGAGCAAGAGCCTGACTTATTACTCCAGCATATTCTAAAGCATTTTGCGACGCGTATTGCCTATGCGTGTGAACGTTTAAAATTGGTCATCGATCAGTTAGACGAGTTATTTGTCGGGACACTCGATAGCTTTAGCCAAAAACTATTACGTGAGTTTGCTTTTGAGAGTGGCAAAATTGAGCGCGCTCAAATTACCGATGATGCCAAAATCTATAGTCGGCAACTGATCCATGATGTACTGCGTGAATGGATACAGTCTCAACCTCAGACTGTGATTGATGCGTTGTATTTGGCAGGTGAGCTTAAGAGTGTTGATAATTTTGTTAAACTGGTCGAGGACTCACTTAATTTTAGTTCGGCTCATTTTAAACTTCCCGAAAAACCAACCATTCAATTTGAACAACTTACGCAGCTCAAACAATTAGCGACAGAAATTGATATCAGCCTTTTAGAAGCATATTACTTGCTTGATGGCGAGCACTATAAACATGTGAACGGGACAGTATTTAGAAATGGGGCATTTAATAAACTATTTAGTGAATGTTTACCGCAGCTACTACAAGTTCTAAAGCAAAGCGAAATTATTTTAGTTTTTGATGGGTCGTTAGCCGCACAACGAGAACTTATTTTTAAGTTTTTAGGTCAACTTGCCGATCAAAAAGTTTTTAAGAAATGTCCTGCTGAAATTTCAGATGGTTTCTATCAGCATTCCTGTATTCAGCAAATTCAGAAGCTGTTTGGTGTGCTGAAAAACTACGCCGAGCAGTTCGACCAGCTTCATATTTATTTAAAAGCCTATTTATGTGTAGAAGTTAAAAAACGCTTACCACAGGTTTTGCAAAATAAAGGTGAAACTACTTTTTCTCAGCAAATTCGTACACTTTCTGAAGCTTTAAAGGGTGAGCAGGGGCAACGTTTTGCTGTATTTGTGCAGGCTCGATATCCCTTAATTTTGGTTGATGAATTTCAGGATACCAACCAAGATCAAGATGACATGCTGGCGAGCATTTGGCGCCATCCAGAGCGCTACAAAAAAGGTTGCATGATTATGGTGGGTGACCGTAAACAGGCGATTTACGGTTTCCGCGGTGGGGATATGCTCACCTTTTTAAATGCCTATAAAGATATTCAAGCCAAACATGGTCGTGAATATAAGTTAATTCATAACCATCGTTCTGTTGCTGATTTGGTTGAAGTGGTCGATGCCTTATTTCAAAGGCAAATCGACTTTGGCGAAGAGGTTCAATATGACCCAATTCGAGCAGGAACTCGGCCTCATCCTGTACTGATTGAGCAGAACAATCATAATCCTCATCCTTTGCGCTGGTTAATGCTCAAAGATAAAGAAACAGAGGCTCAGCAAGTTGCATGGAAGATTCGAGATCTACTTAACCAGTCACATGCTGGAGAGCTATATTTTCAAAAAGATGCACAGACTCAAACCTTAAACGAAGATGATATTGCGGTATTGTCTCGTAATCATGATGGGCTGGATAAAGTTCAATTTGAGCTAGAACGTTTAGGAATTCGGGTTAACAGGCCATCAAAACGAAGTGTTTTCGATTGCACGATTGCTCAAGACGTTGGTGCTTTGTTGACTGCCATACTTCATCCTTACGATGAAGCAAAAGTGAAGCGAGCTTTAATTAGTCGTCTATTTGCTATGGATTTAAAGCAACTATTGCAGCTTGAGCAGACAGCCGAAGGGTTAAGCCGGTTTATGACTGGTTTTGATGCTATTAGAGAATTGTGGTCCGCTCAAGGCTTTTTAGTGGCTTGGCAACAATGCCTCATCCAGTTTGATATATGGCAAAATTTGGTTGCAGCTCAAAGTAAAGATAACGAACGCGTTGTGGTGAACTTACGTCATTTAACTGAAATTTTGAGTCAGCACAGCGAAAAATACTCAGGTGCTCAGAACCTTTATCACTGGTATCTCAAACAGTTGCGTTCTCCTCTTGACCGTGACTGGGAGCTAGAACGTAAATTGTCGAGTGAAGCTGGCGTTCAGCTCATGACAATTCACCAGTCAAAAGGTCTGGAATTTAAGATTGTTTTTTTACTAGGTGCAGACAAGCCTTTTCGAGAAACTAATAAAACTCTCAATTTTTCGACTCAAGATATAACCTTGCCTGAATCCAATCAGACCTTAATTCAACGAGTCGTTGCGATTGCTGATAAGACATATTTGAATGAAATTGAACTGAAACAACACGAAGAGCGAGCACTCGCTGAACAGAATCGTCTTTGGTATGTAGCGCTCACGCGAGCAAGTCATCGTGTTTATGCACTTTTACAAGATCTTGATGGTAAGTCAGTATCGGGTCTCGCGTTTTGGAAAAATAGAGCTGAACCCTTTCAACACCGTTGTTGTACGGATGAAATGGTTTTGGAGCAGATGCCTCAGGCAATTCATTTAGCTAAACAATCAACTGTTATTGAATTAGAAGCGCAGCGTTTTCCTGAACAACGTTTTTATTCTAGAGGGAAAACCAGTTTTAGTTATTTGGCACAGCATTTAAAACATAAGGCTGGCACAGATTTATTGGCAAGTCAGAGCAATGATGCTGTATTGGCAGAAGATGAGTTGGACTTGGTCAACACTGTTGAAACAATCAGTGCTCAGTCAATTGACTGGATAAAGAGTAATTTTCCGAGAGGAACGCTTGCTGGTAATTTCTTACATGAAATATTTGAGCATATCGATTTTCAATGTTCAGATGAATGGATTATAGAAATACGTCGTCGTTTTAAAAATGACTATAGTAGCCTTTGGCAAGATTTACTTAATAATTATAAGGAGAGCTTCCCCGAAGAGGAAGAAGACGCCGAAAATCTGCTTTATCAGTTAGTTGCAGAGTGGCTGAAAGATATTTTGCGAACGCCGCTTTATCAAGGTTTTCGATTGAACCAACTTCAACCAGAGCAGTATTTGTCAGAGTTTCCTTTTTATTTGGCACTGTCAGATCGAGTTTTAGCCATGACACGTATTCAGCAACTCTTTGCTGAATACGGTTTGCATATGCCAGAACTGCTTGAGGCTCGTTCAGCGCGTTACCTTAATGGTTCTATCGATTTGGTTTATTTTGATGGGCAGCGTTACCACATTGCCGATTATAAAAGTAATTACTTAGGTGATAATCTTGCAGATTATCGTAGCGATAGCATTGCCCAAAGCATGTCTTTAGCAAGTTACTGGCTACAAGCAGGTTTATATCTCGTTGCATTACATCGTTATTTGCAAGTCAAAATGCAGAATTATCAAATTGAGCAACATTTGGGTGGGGCAACTTATCTTTATTTACGCGGCATGAATGGTGAGACTGAGCAAGGGTATTATTACTGGCAACCTAGTATCGAGTTTATTCTTCGTCTTGATGCCATTTTAGGGTATTTTGCTGAGGATAAAATAGCGTGAAAAATGCTGATAAAGTATGTAATTGTATTATTAACAAATATTTGGCATGTGGATAAGCCTGTCTATAACCATGTGGACAAGCGTGTGGAAAACTAGGTGGATAAGTGTGTGGACAATCTAAATAGCTCTGAACAAGCGGATTTAAGCTGGTTAACAACGTGGAGTAACTTCTTAAATCAGGCTCCATTTACTGAGCAATCGCAAGTGCCAGAAGCCACTTCTTATTTGCAGCAACTGATTGAAGCGAGCTTACAAGGCGATAGCTATATCGATGTCAGTTCTGAGCAAATTGCAGCACTTGGTCAGCTTGTGATATCTGCTGATCAAGCAACTTCGAAAGTTGCCCCTTGCGTCTACGATGAGCAGGGGTTGGCATTATACCGATATTGGCATCTAGAGCAACGCCTTGCAGAACAAATTTGTAGATTAAAACAACAATTAATCCAACCTGTATCTTGTGATGACTATATAAGCCTACTCACAGACCCTCATCAACAGGCAGCTTTACAAATGGTTGCTCGGCAGAGCCTGAGTATTATTACTGGTGGGCCGGGTACAGGTAAGACCTATACACTTGCACGTATTATTGCTGTGCTCGGACAGGCGATTCCACATATTCGTGTTGCGATGGCCGCTCCAACAGGTAAAGCAGCGCAGCGCATGCAAGAAGCCTTACAAAATTCATTTAACGACCCTAAATTGCTTGAGTCCGGATTAATTAGCGAAGAGCTCAGAAATCAGGGAACACAAACAATTCACCGATTATTAGGGATGGGGCATAGTCAAACGCCACGATTTAATCAAAAACAACCGCTTCCTTATGATGTGATTGTAGTGGATGAGGCTTCCATGCTGGATTTAAATCTGGCAACTCTTTTATTTGAGGCCGTACCAGAGTCTTGCCGGATTATCTTATTAGGTGATGCAAATCAGCTCGCTTCCGTCGACGTCGGAGCGGTACTCGCTGACTTACAACAAATACAGGCACTAGCTGACAACAGGGTACAATTACAAACCAGTCGCCGTTTTGCTGAAGGGGCGTTGATTGGGCAGGTGGCACGTTTTATTCAAATGCAAACCAGTCAGATCAATCATGAGCAGGTTTTGCAGCAGTTTGAAATTGATATTGTTCAGGTTTCTGAATTAAAGCCTATAGCTTTACAAAATGACATGCCAGATGTGGTTCAGCTTGAGTATTTGCCAGAAGGGAATCATACAGAAGTCGAAACTTACTATCAGAAACTCATGTTAGGTTTCCAAGGATATGTAAAGAGTCTAAAAAATTATTTAAAAGAAGAACGCTCGATTGAACAGGTCCAAAACGTCGTAAAAGCATTTGATGACTACCGTATTTTAACGGCTGTTCGTCATGGCCCATTTGGGTTGCAGCAGTTAAATCAATATGCACAGCGTTGGTTGCAGCAACAACTTTCAATAGTGACTCTCGGAGGATGGTATATCGGCCGTCCTGTAATGATGACTTATAACGATTATCAGCTGGGTATTTCAAATGGAGATATTGGTCTGTGTTTTGAACATAGAACTCAGCCACAGCAATTTGAAGTATATTTTCCAAGTCTAAATAAATGGGTAGCAGCAAACCGACTACCTAAAAGTATCCAAAGCGCATTCGCTTTAACAATTCATAAGTCGCAAGGTTCTGAATTTACCCACACAGCTGTCGTTCTCGATCAGGCCGCAAAGAATTTATTAAGCCAAGAACTTATTTACACGGCAATTACACGCGCTAAAAAAGTAGTAAGTCTTTTAGTTCATCCAGAAGCTTTACTGCAGTCGTTTACAGTTCGTACTACACGAAAAAGTGGTTTAGTTCAAAAAGTTAATCGGCTAGTTCGTTAAGCCAAACTTAATATTTTTACCTTTGTAAGAAAAAGCTTACATAGATTCGAGATATTTGCTGCTAGAGTACACCCTACGTTTTTGAGATTATAAACGCACAACGAGCTTGGCACGGAATGTCGGGCAAAATCGCACAATAATAATAACTTAAGTCGAGAGACTGCGAACTTACAATGATGTAGGTGTATAAAGAGGAAACTTACAGCCGCTAAGCCTTGTAGTTTTGGGAGAGACTACAGGGCTTTTTTATATTCTCGATTTTATTTACTTCTAACAGTTATTAGCGAATTCCAGATTTAAGCCTCTATTGAAAGAGATTTTTCTTAAAAATTTATATCAATAATATCAATATATTTATCTGTAATATGATTTTTAAACGGCCATTTTTCCTGTGAATTGTTAAGTTATATGTTATACAGAACTGTACGTTAAATGTTAAAAACCTTGATTTATTAAATATTAGACAGACCTGTACGTTTTTGCTTACATGATGATAAGAAAAATACTACTTTTCTTCATAATTGGATGTGTCACAATGCATCACATAAGGAAATAGAAAAAAACAACGGAAGTGAGTTAAAACAACAAGAAGGATGTGACTAGCATCTCACCAACGATAATAAAAACAGAAATAACACGATAAACAAAAACTACAGCGCCAAAAACCCAAGCAGAAATGCTTGGGTTTTTTATTTGCTTTTACACTAAGTTAGTTTCATGAGAGTCGCTACCAAACAAAGATCGGCGCTGATCTCTAGGGATGCGTGGGCATTGTGTTGAAATCTGATAAAGCAGGTTGGCTAAAGCGGGCAGGTGCGTTCCAACCACAGATTTGCCCGTGGTTAACAAAGACACACTAATATCTCTTTCAGGGTCGGCCCAACATAAAATATTGGAGAACCCTAAATGACCAAAAGCTTGACCTGTCATTGGGCCAAATAAACCAATTGGATTGCTACCTAACATTGGCCCCAAAGCGTAACGCATTGGAATTAATAGAGTACGATCAATGTTAACGCCTGTGGTCGGCAGTGTTGCCCTGAAAATCGTTTTCTCACTGAAGATTTGCTGACCGCCATAGCTTCCTCCACTTAAAAGCATTTCAAAGAAGCGCCCAGCTTGTTCTGCACTGGTATAGATATTTCCGGCTGGGCAAATTGTATCCATAAAACGACTATCGTTCGTCACATCAACTGCAAGTTGCAACCCTCCACCCAATACATGGTTCAGGTAGTGATCTGTCCCAAGGCGAGGGTGTAAACCCGTTGCACAGTTTAAGGCAACCTCTGAGCGGTATTCTGGTTTTAAACCATAATTGAAATAAGGCATTCCCATCGGTTTTTCGATAGTTTGATGCACGAACTCACGTAAATCTTGCCCAGTCACCCGTTCAATCACTTCTCCTAAAATATAACCCGCCGTAACGGCATGATAGGCAAGATGGTTTCCGGCAGGAGACACCGGTCTGGCAGCATATAAACGTTTTAAAATTTCATCTTTATTAAATAGTAGTTCGGGTGTGACATCGCCATCAATATAGGGAATGCCACCACGGTGTGCTAATAAATGAAAGATAGTCGCACGGCGCTTACCATTTACGCCATATTCCGGAATATAGTAACTCACTGGATCAAGCAAATTGATTTCACCTTTTTCATCTAATAGATGAATTAACATGGCGGTGATCATCTTTGATGCTGAAAACAGGCAAACAGGTGTATCTGGAGTCGCAATCAGCGCATTCTCTTGTAGTCCTGTCGGAGAGTTCCCTTGAGCATATCCAATGCTTCTGTTCAGCAAAATTTTACCTTGTCTGCGTAAGCAGAAGGTAATGAGTGGATAATTTCCAGTTTTATATAATGCTTCTACACTGTTCCAGATTTTGTGAATCTGGCGTTCAGTCATTCCACCCTGTTCAGCAGCAACCTCATCCTTACGATGAATAACTTGCTCAAGATTGTCCGGTACTGGACAAGTGTTGGTTGAAAAAAATTTCACACGTCCCTCGCGCTTCTTTCTTTTTATTCAAGGGTAGTGTGCAGGGTTAACATGCTGATGTCAGTGTCTAAAATGACAAGTTACTGAAAACTATTTTGCAATCCACCTATAGATACCTTAAAATAGGCAACTTGCTGTAGTGATGCACGGCAGTCAGTTGCCTCAACTGATTCATATCGTTTACTTTTTTAAGCATCTCGGAGAAATCGAATGGCTTTAACTAATGCAGACCGCGCAGAGATCATTGCTAAATTTGCTCGCGCTGAAAATGACACTGGTTCACCAGAAGTACAAGTAGCTTTATTGACTGCTCAAATCAATGATTTACAAGGTCACTTTAAAGCTCACAAACACGACCATCATAGCCGTCGTGGTTTGATTCGTATGGTTAACCAACGTCGTAAATTGCTTGACTATTTAAATGGTAAAGATCACGGTCGTTACACTGCTTTGATCGGCGCTTTAGGTTTACGTCGTTAATTCGATTTTCACTTTGTTTTCGCTATTTCGCATGTCGCAATGCTTTATCGCTGAAAAGAGAGTTTCACTTAATTTTAGGTTAAGTGATTTTTAGAAGGGGCGCTTGTGCGCTCCTTCTTTGCGTTTAATATTATTTAAAATTTTTGGCCTAGTGTGATGGCTTCTAAGCTTTGTCATTTGTCTATCAATAGTTGTAGTCTGAATGCCAAACCTTAGGGGTCTCACTAGAATAAAATTAGGAAAATAGAATACATGTCAATGTTTAATATCGTTCGTAAAGAATTTCAATTCGGTCAACATCAAGTCGTTTTAGAAACGGGTCGCGTTGCACGTCAAGCAAATACAGTTTTAATCACAATGGGTGGCGTAACTGTTTTAGTTGCAGTTGTTGCTCAACCTAAAGCAAAAGCGGGTCAGGACTTCTTCCCGTTAACAGTTAACTATCAAGAAAAACAATATGCAGCTGGTCGTATCCCTGGTGGTTACGGTAAGCGTGAAGGCCGTGCTTCTGAAGCTGAAACTTTAATTTCACGTCTTATTGACCGTCCAATTCGTCCATTGTTCCCAGAAGGTTACTTCAACGAAATCCAAGTAACAGCAACAGTTGTTTCTTCTGACAAAACTATGGATGCTGATATTGCTGCAATGCTTGGTACATCAGCAGCATTGTCTATTGCTGGTACTCCTTTCCGTGGTCCAATCGGTGGCGCACGTGTTGGTTTAATCAACGGTGAATATGTTCTTAACCCGAACTTTGAACAGTTGAAAGAAAGTGACCTTGACCTTGTGGTTGCTGGTACAGAATCTGCTGTATTAATGGTTGAATCTGAAGCTAAAGAGCTTTCAGAAGACCAAATGCTTGGTGCTGTGCTTTTCGGTCATGACGAAATGCAAATCGCGATTCAAGCAATTAAAGAATTTGCTGCTGCTGCTGGTGCAGTTGAATCAACTTGGGTTGCTCCAAGCAAAAATGAAGCACTTCTTGAGCAATTAAAAGCAGCTTTCGAAGCTAAAATCTCTGAAGCATATACGATTGCAGTTAAGCAAGATCGTTATGCAGCACTTGATGCACTTTATGCAGAAGCTGTAGCTCAGTTCGTTCCTGAAAATGACGAAACTGGTATTGCTGACGAAGTAAACGAATTATTCGAAGACCTTAAATACCGTACAGTACGTGACAACATCTTGTCAGGTAAGCCACGTATTGATGGCCGTGATACTAAAACTGTTCGTGGTATCGACGTTCAAGTTGGTGTATTAGATCGTGCTCACGGTTCTGCATTATTTACACGTGGTGAAACTCAAGCGTTGGTAACAACAACTTTGGGTAATACTCGTGATGCATTAATGGTTGATACATTGTCAGGTACTAAAACTGACAACTTCATGTTGCACTACAACTTCCCTGCATACTCTGTAGGTGAGACTGGTCGTGAAACTGGTCCTAAGCGTCGTGAAATTGGTCACGGTCGTTTAGCGCGTCGTGGTGTTCAAGCAGTTCTTCCTGCAGCTGACCGCTTCCCGTACGTTATTCGTATTGTATCTGACATTACTGAATCTAACGGTTCATCTTCAATGGCTTCTGTATGTGGTGCGTCATTATCACTTATGGATGCGGGTGTTCCACTTAAAGCACCAGTTGCTGGTATCGCAATGGGCTTAGTGAAAGAAGGCGAGCGTTTTGCAGTACTTTCTGACATCTTGGGTGACGAAGATCACTTAGGTGATATGGACTTTAAAGTAGCAGGTTCTGCAAACGGTATTACTGCACTTCAAATGGACATCAAGATTGAAGGTATTACTGAAGAAATTATGGAAGTTGCATTAAACCAAGCGTTTGCTGGTCGTATGCACATCCTTAATGAAATGAATAAAGTCATTTCACGTGCTCGTGCTGAAATTAGTGCTCATGCACCGACCTTTGAAGTTATTACCATTAATCCAGATAAGATCCGTGATGTTATTGGTAAAGGCGGCGCGACTATTCGTCAAATTACTGAAGAAACTAAAGCGGCAATTGATATTGAAGATAACGGTACAGTTCGCGTATTTGGTGAAACTAAAGCTGCTGCTAAAGCTGCAATTGCTAAGATTCAGGCAATTACTGCTGAAGTTGAACCAGGTAAGATCTATGACGGTAAAGTAATCCGTATCGTAGAATTCGGTGCGTTTGTAAACATCATGCCGGGTACTGATGGTCTTCTTCACATTTCGCAAATTTCAAATGAACGTATTGCGAATGTAACTGATGTTCTTAAAGAAGGTCAGGAAGTGAAAGTACAAGTTGCTGATGTTGATAATCGTGGTCGTATTAAATTGACTATGAAAGACATTGAACAAGCATAATTGTTCTAGTGACATGAAAAAGTCCGCTTGATGCGGACTTTTTTTATGGCATGATGCAGGTAATACAAAAACAGATCGTTGTGGTATGCAGGTTTATTACTTTTATCGCCATCAAGCTGAAGGATACGTCTTTTTAAGCCGCGAACAGCATAGTGAACATGTTTTAGAATTTTTCTGGATTGATAGTGTCAGAACGGATGTGGTTAACCATAACGAAGAATGGCAACAAGAAATTCAAAAGCTTTCAGGTGTAGTTATTAATGAATTTCATATGCGGGATATTTCCAACATTGAACATCCCTGTGCATTTGACACGCTTGAAGAATATGACCTGTTAATTTTTAAGAAACTGGTCACACCTGACGATGAAATTAAACATGCAGAATCACAAGACAGTGTTTTTGGTTTAGCGACGACACCGATTAGTTTTATCTTGACGCCCGATGTACTGATTAGTGTACGTGAGCAGGGGAATAAGTCGATTGAAAACTATATTCAACGTCTCGAAAATATTTTATGTAAAACTTTAGAAGAACAAAATAAAACCCGTAAATTGCCGAATTCACCCGTCGATTTATCGTTACGACTGTTAAATAGTATGGTTGATGGTTATCTTGATATTCGATCGCCATTGACGAGAAGAGTCGAGCATTGGCAACAACAATTATTGCAGGGTAATCGCCGTTTTAAACAGTGGCATCAGCTATTCCATGAAAATATGGCCTTTCAACAGGTCGAAAATTTATGTGAAGAACAAATTGAAACCTTACAAGAGTTTCGGGATGAAATTGTAGAAAATTATCATCATGTCGTTGGCGGGCACATCCATAATTCTCAAGATATTTTACTGGTTCGTTTAAATGATTTAATGAGTCATGTGGAACGTATTCAGAAACATACTTTGCGGTTACGTAGTGCAATTCAATCAGCAATTGATTTGCATTTTTCTGCTATTGCGAACCAGACCAATGAGAACATGCGGATTCTTGCGATTATTACGGCAGTCTTTGCACCGCTCACCCTTTTAACTGGCATTTATGGAATGAACTTTGAGTTTATTCCAGGTCTTAAATCACCTGTTGGTTTCTGGATCATGTTAGGGGTTATGCTACTGAGTACGATTTTGCTTTTGTACTATTTTTATCGACAACATTTGGTGGGACGTGGTGAAAAAAGTGTCATTGATTTGTTGGCCCAACAGCATCGCCAAGATCGGATGAATTTGTTTTGGTTTTTGGAATATGAACCGATTAAGCAGACTGTGAAGGAATTAGAGAAAATTACTCGGTTGAAATAAATTTTTATTTTTGCACGTTGGGGTCTTGCTGAGTTGTTATTTAATATAGTCATTAACCTTCGGTTCGACCTACTTTTGTTTCGGCAAAAGTAGGCAAAACCATTGCCATCTGCAAAACCTGTTCAATACTTATTTTTAAATAACAGTATTACAAAAGCACTATCTGATTGATACCACGCAGGTTGCAGATGGCTTTCCCGACTATCAGATTTCAACTAGGGTTTTATGCTGTATTAATGCTATTCCTTAATGAAAATGCTTCAACTGTTTTCTAAGTTGTTGTACTTCATCAATCAAATCTAACATCACTGCAACTGCTGCTAAACTTGCGTCAAAGTCACGTTGCAAACGATAAGCTTTACGAGCGCGAACAACGTCTTCACCCATAAACTGGTGCGATTCAGGTGTATTGTCGACTGATAAAATGTCATATTCAATGAGCTGAATAATCCAGTCAGGGCTTTGACCACAAGCTTGAGCGAATTGTTGTAAGTCAAATGTAGATTGTTCATCAACGACCTCCGCGCTAAAGGTATGGCCGTCATATACAATTTCTCGATAATGAATGGTTGTCATGATCTTGCTCCCTAATGAGATGAACGAGGTTCGAATGAAGCAAAAGCTTCAGCCAGTTGTTGATAGGCTTGTTTTTCTTTTTCAGAATGTGCAGGTGGGAATACAATATTTAAAATTAAATAGAGATGGCCTGGCGTTTTATTTGGTATCCCTTTGTCTTTTAAACGTAGCTGTTGGCCTTGTTTTGCATTGTGAGGCAAATTGACGTTTAGAGGTCCGGCTGGTGTTTTTACTTCAATGCCTTGACCTAGTGCAGCTTCCCACGGAGCTACATCTACAGTCAAATATACATCACTGCCTTCGACATGAACGCGGTCTGTATCTTTATACTGGATTTCAATATAAAGATCGCCGTTGGCACCGCCATTGATACCACTTTGGCCCTGTCCACTTAAGCGGATTTGCTGACCTTCTTTCATACCTTTTGGTATTTTTACCTGTAAGGTTTTACGTTGAACTTCAGGCTCACCATAAGCGTTCATGGTTGGAATTTGCAGGGTGATTTGTTGTGTTGAACCGTGATAGGCAATATCAAGATCGACCTCTATGCTGGCATGTTGGTCTTCACCACGATAACTACGCTGTTGTCTTTGATATTGCTGTTGACCACCACCAAATCCTGCACCAAAGCGACCAAATAAATCTTCAAAACCGCTAAAGTCTGCTTGCTCACCACCTGTAAAGCCTTGACGATAAAACTGTGCACCATCAAAACCACCTTGCGCAGCACCCTGACCAAAATTATTAAAACCTTGTGGATGATCTAACATCTGGTCATATTCGGCTTTTTTATCTGCATTACTTAATGTGTCGTAGGCAACATTAATCGCCTGCATCTTTTCTTCTGCATCTTTTTCTTTGCTGATGTCTGGATGATATTTACGGGCTAATTTTCGATAAGCTTTTTTAATTTCATCAGCAGAGGCTTTGCGTGTAACCCCTAATTCTTCATAATAATTTTTTGCCATAATGTTTTATCACGATGGTGTGGTTTATTTCATTATGAAACGATTTTTAGAGTTTTCAATAAGCTAGATTGTATAAGAGTTGTTCTATTCCGAAATAAAATCGAGAGGAAGAGGCATAGATAAATTAAGGCTATGCCTCCCATGATTTAGATAAAACTCTGATATAAGCCGTAAAGGGCAATAAGTAAAAGTAATAAACCACATAGGCCTAATATTTTTGGATATAAATGACTGTTAGAAAGGCGACGGAAGAATATATAAACCAGAGATAAAGTCAGAAAATCTAAAATAATCCATGTCAGGGTAAGGATAGTTAGACTTAAATTTAATTGGGGGGTAATAGAGACAAATTGCGGAAAGAAAGCCGAGAAAAAAATAATATCTTTAGGGTTTGAAATACCGACGAGAAAGCCTTTTTTAAAGCCCCCATTTTGAGCTGAAACTGTTTGTATGGCTTCTGGATGAGGTGCTTGAAGGACTTCTTTGAGAATACTGAAACCCAAATAACCAATATATAGACAGCCTAAAATCCGAATGATATTGAGGTAACTATCGTTAACACTCAGTACTCCCTTTAAAACAAGTACTGAAATAAAAATTAAGACAAGAGATGCTAGATTTGTACCAAAAATGGTTTCAAGTGCTTTTTTATAGCCCCCTTTAAGCCCAGCGCTTGCAACTAAAATCATGACAGGTCCTGGGGTCGCAATCATAATAACTACGCTAAAAATAAAGAGAAAATAATCAAAATAATTCATGGTATTTAGGTATCTTATTTATTAGGCTATAAAGTAGCCTTATATTATCCTAATTAAAATAACATGTTGAAAATTATCATCAAAAAATACAGGTAAATAAAAAGGCGGTAGATCCGCCTTTTTATAAAGTTAAAAAAATTAACTTAAATGTTCACCAAATAACGCTAAGGCTTCTTCAGCGGTAAAAGTGTATTGTGTATTACAGAACTGACAGTCCATACGAATCGGGTTCTGTTCTTCTAGTGTTTCATGAACAGCATCTACACCGATTTGAATCAGCGCATTTGCACAACGTTCTTTTGAACATGTACAGCCAAATTTTAATGCTTCAATTTCTGGTAAACGAACTTCTTCTTCGTTATATAAACGATATAAGATTTCGTTTGCATCTAAGTTGGTAAGCTCTTCAGCTTTTAATGTTTCGGTTAACATCGTCAAACGTGGCCATAAATCTTCATCAACCAAGTTTTGCTCTTCTTCATCATGACGTGGTAAAAGCTGAATGAGTAAACCACCAGAACGCTTATCTGTACTTGCCAACACAATGCGAGTTGGAATTTGTGCAGACAAATCGTAATACTGCATCAAGCAACCTGCTAAAGTCACTTGATCAAGCGGCACGATCCCTTGGTAACGCTCGCCAAATTCCGGTTCAATATTAATAAATAAAACTGGATTAACTAAAGCGCCAAGAACCGTACTACTATCTGTTGCTTCAATGAAGCGTGGGTCTGTTTCGTAATCAGCTAGAGCACGAACTTCACCTAAATGATTACATTCAGCCATTGCCCACTTAAAGGTGCCGCTAGCCTGGATTTGCAAGCTGATACGGCCTTTGATTTTTAGTGTACTTGCAAGTAATGCAGTCGCACTCAACATTTCCCCTAGCAGAATTTTAACCGCAGGCATGTAGTCACGTTGAGCTAAGATAGTTTGTAGTGCTTCTTCTAGATGAACTACTTCCCCACGAACTGGAAAGTTCTCAATATAAAAGCGTTGGCGTAAATCAGACATAATATTCTCCAGGGCCCTAAGCAGAGTATAACTATTTCGTTTTAATCAAGCTTAGGGAATGCAGCGAAGCCGCAAGCCGGACAGGGGCAGCTTATTGATGCCCATTGTCCAATTATTTAGGCAATGTGAATAAGTCCTTAATATAGCCATTTTTTGAAATCTCAAGTTATTCCAGATGATCTCGTGTAATGTCGATACGATTTGGCTGTAAATGACGCTTTAAATTCACATCATGCTTTGAAGTGGCCTGTTGCTGCGCATCACTTTCAAACAAATGTTCAAGTTCGGCTAAGGCATTACGATGTGTTTCAAAGATCTTCTGTTCATCAGTATAAATACTTTGCTGCTGTATGAGCAATTTCTCATCATAATCCCGAAAGATTTCGATATTGTTATAGGCTTGTTCATCAGAAATGCCGAGTTCTCGCAAGGCACGATAAGCCATGCCTAATGAAGATAAATACGTCTCACGCCAAATATATTCAACTCCTAAATCTCTTAAAAGATGTACATGATGGCGGTCACGAGCACGAGCCAACAGCTTTAAGTGTGGATAATTTAATCTAAGATGACGTGCTACATTCATGGAGTCTTCAACATCATCAATCGCTAAAATAAATACTTTGGCTTTTTCAATACCCGCAGAACGCAGTAAATCGGGTTGGGTCACATCGCCATAATAGAGCTTACCGCCATAGCGTCGAACAAAGTCGACTTGATGAAGATTGTTATCGATTGCAGTAAAGCCTAAGTGTTGTAAGCGGGCAATACGCGCGATGATTTGTCCAAAACGACCAAAACCAGCAATGATAATCGGGTTATCCTGCTGAGGAATTTCATCGTACTCAGGTGGACGTTCTTTATTAAACAGAGGAATGACTTTGGTTGCCATAATCCAGTAAATCACTGGGGTAAGTACCATCGACAACGTCACAATAAGAGTCACTGGCTCTAATAGAGCTTGAGTTAAAATCTTCTCACTTTTTGCAAGACTCAAAATTACAAAAGCAAATTCTCCGCCTTGTGCCAAGCAAGTGCCCAAAAGCAAACTATTGTTCCAACTATATTTTTTATAGCGAGCAATGGCAGTCAATATCAGTGTTTTGATAAGCAATAAACCGACTGCTCCCCCAATAATAAGCAACGGCATTTCAATGAGTAGTGACAACTGGGTGGTCATGCCCACGGTCATAAAGAATAAGCCAAGCAGGAGACCTTTAAACGGTGCAATACTCGCTTCAACCTCGTGACGAAATTCTGAATCTGCTAATAATACGCCTGTGAGGAAAGCACCTAATGTTGTGCTAATTCCTAAAGTATCCATGAGCAAGACAACAGCAAGAATAATAAATAATCCTACTGCTGTAATAAGCTCAGTCGCTCCACTTTTGGCAACAAAACGGAAAAACGGACGCATTACATAACGACTAAACAGAAACAAACCCGTAAAGGTTGCAATAATAGCCGCAAAATAAGCGATCCCATGATGGGTTGACTCTGTGCCTGCCAGTAGTGGAATAATCGCAAGTAATGGAATAGCCGCTATATCTTGAAAGAGCAAAATTGAAAAAGACTGCTGACCATAGGTCGTGCTGAGTTGTTGTTTCTCAGTCAAAAGCTGTAATACAAAAGCGGTAGAAGACAGGGCGAGCGCAAAACCAATGACAAAGCTGACAGAAAGCTGCTGTTGAAATAATAAGAGTACGATCAGCATAAGAACGCCACCGCTAATGAGGACTTGCAGACTTCCCATCACAAAAATGGAATCGCGCATTTCCCATAAACGTTGTGGCCTTAACTCTAAACCAATCAGGAACATCAATAAAATGACACCGAATTCGGCAAGTTCCATAATGGCTTCAGGGTCATGAGCAATATTTAAAACACTAGGACCAAGAAGCATCCCTGTAAATAAATAGCCTAAAACTGTTGCTATCCCTAGGCGTTTGCCAAGAGGGACTAAAATCAGAGAAGCTCCAAGAAAGATAGTTGCTTGCAGTAGGAATGACATCCATTGCCTCGAATGTATTAGTCTCTTTTAAGTGTAAAGCCAAAAAGGCTTCTTCACACCATGATATTCAAATCATCTAATTAAATTCTTGCGGATCGACATCAATTGATAGCCTGAGTTGATGCAGTCTTGGTGCCTGAACCAATTGAGACCACCATTGTCTTAAGTAAAAATGTAGGCGAGCACGGTCAGCAGATAAAATCACCATATGGGCACGATAGCGTCCCGCTTTACGTTCCATCGGCGCTGGAATAGGTCCCCAAATATCAACAATTTCACCAGCGACTTGACGAAGTTGTTCGGCAGCTTCATTTAAGAAATGTAAGGTATAGTCACGATCTTTAGACTCTGCCCGTATTAGTACTGCATAGCGATAAGGCGGCAGCAAAGCAACTTTACGTTCAGCCAGCGTTTGTTTGGCAACCGCGCGATAATCTTTTTCGATGAGTGTGGTGAGTAATGGATGATCAGGTCTTAAGGTTTGTAAATAAACATGGCCTTTGTGTTCACCACGACCTGCACGGCCAGCCACTTGCACAATCAGCTGTGCGGTTCGCTCTGGCGCACGGATGTCTACACTGAGTAAGCCTGCATCAATATCTAAAATGGCAACTAAGGTGACATGTGGGAAATGGTGACCTTTTGCCAACATTTGAGTGCCGAGTAAAATTGTTGGTTTGTTTTGATGAATACGGTCATAGATTTTTTGCCAGCTTCCGACACGACTGGTACTGTCACGATCGACCCGAATCACATCATGTTCTGGAAATAGTTCTTGTAAATGTTCTTCGACTTTAGCTGTTCCTGCACCCAAAGTTTTTAAGCTTTTTTGCTGACATTCAGGGCAATGATCCGGTAAGCGATGAATAGTTCCACAGTGGTGACAATGTAAATAAGAATAAGGCTGAGTGTGCAAAGTAAAGTGCGCATCACAATGTGGACAATTGGCTTGCCATCCACAGCTTTCACAGACCAGTACAGGTGCATAGCCACGACGGTTTAAAAAGATTAAAACCTGTTCTTTTCTAGCTAATGTATGTTTGATTTGTTCAATAAGAGGTTGGCTAATCCCATGTTGCTTTTTGACAATTTTAAGGTCTATTAAATGCATTTTAGGCAAAAGTGCATGTCCAGCACGTTTGTTGAGTTGCAGTGCAGTTAATTTGCCAGTTTCAACCAAATAATAACTATCAATACTGGGTGTTGCCGAGCCTAAAATAACAGGGCAATTTTGCAAGTGACCACGGTACAGTGCGACATCACGCGCATGGTAACGGAAACCTTCTTGCTGTTTATAAGATAGATCATGCTCTTCATCTAAAATGATGAGGCCCAAACGCGGCAGTGGCGTATAGATGGCTGAGCGTGTACCTAAAATAATAGACGCTTTGCCAGTCTGTGCCTGTTGCCATGCTTGTAAGCGTTTGGAATCATTTAAGCCTGAATGTAATAAAGCAATGTCACAATTAAAACGAGACTTAAAACGAGAAATGGTTTGAGGGGTTAAACCAATTTCAGGGACTAGTACCAGTACTTGTTTACCTTGCTTTAGCACTTCGTGCATGATGTGCAGATAAACTTCGGTTTTACCACTTCCTGTTAAACCATCTAACAAAAAAGCTTGGTATTGATGCTGCGCATTTATGACATGTTGGGTTGCTTGCTTTTGGTCTTCATTGAGTGTGAGTGGCATTTGTGCCAATTGAACAGGTGCTGGGCTAAAGTCGTGTGGTTCAAGCGTACAGTCTACCAGCCCTTTCTTTTGAAGTGCTTTAAGGGTAGCTGTTTCTACCCCACTTAAATTGAGAATATTCTCTGTCGTTCCGGAAGGGTGTAACTTTAAAATTTGATACGCATCTTGTTGCTTAACAGAGCGCTTTAGCAGGGCTTCAACATTGTCACAAGGAATAATTTTCCAGAGATGGAACAAAACATCCATCGGTTTGCCCTGACGCAATATGGCCGGAAGAGCGGTTTGCATGACCTCGCCAATTGGAAATTGGTAATATTGTGCGGACCATGTCAACAAACTTAAAACTTGTTCATCTAAAATAGGCTGTTCATCTAAAAGTTCAGAAATGGCTTTAAGCTGAAATTTTCCTGTAAATGGCTTATGTGGATTTACTTTTTCAGTAATGATACCAATCAGGTTTTGCCGTCCAAATGAAATGGCGACGCGTGAGCCGACGTGAGCCCGTTCATATTGTGCTTCGGTGAGTGTATAGTCAAAAGTGTCGTACAGATGCACAGGTACGGCTACACGCACTCGATAAACAACTGAATCAGGCTTTGGCGTTATGGTCATAGAGGCTCATTTCGTCAATTTTAAAAAACGGCATAGCGTCGTGAAGAGGACTTGGGTATTCTACACAGGCTATAGAACGAATATGAATGATTGCGTAGCATAGATGCAACAGCAGCGACTATTATTTTTGGAAAATTAGAACATTACCATGCCTGCATATCAATTTACTGCCATTGATGCTTCAGGGAAGCAGCAAAAAGGAGTGCTTGAAGGAGATTCAGCACGCCAGATTCGTCAACAATTACGCGATAAAGCATGGACACCAATTAGCGTTGACCCGGTTGAACAAAAAGATAAACATCAGAGTCAGGGATTATTCCAAAAAAAGTTCAGTGCTTATGATTTGGCACTCATGACCAGACAACTTTCTGTTTTGGTTGCAGCCGCAATCCCTCTAGAAGAAGCTTTACGTGCGGTGAGTAGGCAAAGTGAAAAGCCGCATGTGCAAAACCTTTTATTATCTGTCCGTTCTCGTGTTTTAGAAGGGCATTCACTGGCACAAGGCATGCAGCAATCTGGTCGTTTTCCTGACCTTTATATTGCAACGGTCGCAGCAGGTGAGCGTTCTGGGCATTTAGATCTGATTTTAGATCAGCTCTCTGATTACACCGAAAACCGTTTTGCCATGCAAAAGAAAGTTCAGGGCGCCATGATTTACCCCATCATTTTAATGCTGATGTCTTTTGGTATTGTGATGGGCTTAATGACTTATGTTGTGCCAGAGATTGTAAAAACATTCGACCAAAGCAAAGATGCCTTGCCGTGGATTACAGTTGCTTTAATGAAAGCCAGTGATTTTATCCGTCATGCTTGGGTGTTTATTATTATTTTTGCAGTTGTGGGAATTTTCGCATTCGTACGATTTTTAAAAACGACTGCTGGGCATTATGCTTTTGATCGATTAACACTCAAATTGCCATTATTCGGTAAACTGTCACGTGGTATTAATTCAGCACGATTTGCCAGTACTTTATCTATTTTGACGCGTTCAGGCGTACCTTTGGTCGATGCCTTAAAGATTGGTGCAGCAGTGACCAGCAATTGGGTCATCCGCGATTCAATTGCCCATGCAGCTGAGCGTGTTACCGAAGGTGGTAACTTGGGTACACAGCTTGAGCGCAGTGGTTATTTCCCACCAATGATGGTACAAATGATTCGAAGTGGAGAGGCATCAGGCGAACTGGACCGCATGTTAGAACGTGCATCGACCATGCAAGACCGTGAGGTTACAACATTTATTTCAACCTTACTGGCATTACTTGAACCACTTATGCTGGTTCTAATGGCAAGCATTGTACTGGTTATTGTAATCGCGGTTATGCTACCAATCGTAAATATGAACAATATGATTTAATAACTTTGATATTAGAGATAATGATGAAAGTAAAAAATATTCAAAGCGAAACAGCGATGGAACAACCTAGTGAATCTGCGGTTTCAAATCAGTTTGAGCCAACGTGTCATTCCGAGCATAGCTCTGTATTAAATGACAGCTCCTCAAGCGTAGCTTTTGGACTTGTGGCACGTTCGAGCGGTGCTCGAATGAAACGGGCCTCAGGCTTTACCCTCATTGAAGTCATGGTCGTGATTGTAATTTTAGGCGTGTTAGCAGCGTTAATCGTACCCAATGTCATGGGGCGTAGTGAAAAAGCTAAAATTGATACCACCCAAATTACATTAAAAGGTGTGGCAGGTGCTTTAGATCAGTACAAACTAGATAATGGCCATTTCCCAACCATGCAAGAAGGTGGGTTAGATGCTTTAGTTAATCAACCTGCAACAGCAAAAAACTGGATGCCGGGTGGCTATGTAAAAGGTGGTTATCCTAAAGACAGTTGGAAAAATGATATTCAATATGTCATTCCTGGGGCAGATGGTCGCGCTTTTGATTTGTATTCATTTGGAGCAGATGGCAAAGATGGTGGTGAGGGTAATGATGCGGATATTTATTATCAGCCTTAATTAAAAATATAATAGAGATTATCAATTCAGTTAAAAAGATAAACCGATAAATTCGAATTGATAATCTCTCTCAATCATAAAAATATAATAAATATATGAAAAATATAAATTAAAATTAATAATGATATTTGAGAGTTATAATAAGAATTATTCCCATATTTAATAGTTACAAGAAAGTTAAAATGTAGAGAAAAATAAGCTATATATTTAAATGAAAGCTTTGCATAATAAATAAAAAGCACTTTATTCAATTAAAAGGAGAGATTAAATGAAAGCATTTCTCATATTAGATGAACTGACTCAGTTTCATTGGGTAATGCTCAAGTCTGTCCTATTGATTTTGGGTTTATTGCCGATTGCTGAAGTTTTTTTAAAGCTATGGCTGAGTACTGAGGGAAGTAGTCAAATTATGATTGGCTTCTTTGCATTAAGTATTGTGAGTGCATGGTTGATGGTAAGCTTCTTTACAGCATTGAAAGCGAGTGTCTGGCAAGCTAAACAAATCTCTACTCAATATGAGCAATGGCTTTTTAAAGCTTATCGCTATGTACCAATGGTCTTTTTATCAAGCCTAGTTGCTTATTTATCTTTGGAACTATCTATCGCTTTTTAATGATATTTTAAAACCAAATTTTTAGATAAAACGTAGACTAAACATCTACGTTTTATTTTTTAACTGGACTTAAAAACAGGGTGTTTCTTTATTTGTACATATTATATGCTTCAAATCAGATAATTAAGAACATGAGAAAAAGTAAATGGAACAAATCGAGTGGAATGATTTTTTAAAGGTAGAACTTCGTGTTGGTAAAATTATTGAAGCTGAAGTTTTCGAAAAAGCACGAAAACCTGCCTATATTTTGCATGTCGATTTTGGTGAAGAATTGGGTGTGCGTAAATCAAGTGCACAGATTACCAAGCTCTATCAGCCACATGATTTGATTGGCAAGTTAGTGGTTGCTGTAGTGAATTTCCCTAAAAAACAAATAGGGCCTATCCAGTCGGAATGTTTGGTGACAGGATTTCACAATGCAGATGGGGATGTTGCGCTTTGTATCCCAGAGTTTGAAGTACCTCTGGGAACAAAGTTATTATAAATTAGCGGCGGGATTTAAAAGAAACGTCAACTTTACGTGGACGATACACCCAACCTAAAATCAGCAGTAATACTGCAAATCCTAACACTGGATAATCACCTAAGCGGTTGTAAAGGGTTTGACCTTGCATGGCAGGTAAATCACCTCTCAAAACGAACTCTTTATCGAGCGGTGCTTGTTCAGTGATATGTCCATTTTGATCAATAAACGCTGTTACGCCTGTGTTGGTTGCACGAATAAACCAGCGACCATTTTCTTTAGCACGCATCTGCACCATTTGTAAGTGTTGCCATGGCCCAGCAGTACCTGTAAACCAAGCGTCATTAGATACAGTCACTAAAAAGTCGCTGTCTTTTGCATTACGTCGGGTAAGGTTCGGATAAGCCACTTCATAACAAATTGCAGCAGCAAGCGCATGTCCTTTAATCATGAGTGGTTTCTGGTTACTCTCGCCACGTGAAAAACCGCTCATGCTAATATCATTTTGCATGGCCGGTAATACCCAAGAGAGTAAACCTGATAGTGGAATATATTCACCAAATGGAACAAGGCGCTGCTTTTTATATAAACCACTTGCATCACTGCCAGAAGCCATAATGCTATTGTAATACAGCGGGCTACCCACTTCATGTGATTTGGTCACATCCCAGTAAGGAATTCCGGTTACCCATGCAGTGTGGTTCTTTTTAGCTTGCGCATCCATTGCATCCAAAAACGGTTCAATATCAGTTTGGAAGAGTGGAATTGATGATTCAGGCCATACAATTAAGTCACGGCCCCATTCAGATTGAGTCAGACCAGCATAAATTTCTAATGTTCTAACTTGATATTCAGTTAACCATTTTAAATCTTGTGGAATATTACCTTGAATGAGCGAAACACTAAGTGGTTTAGCAGCTTTAGGTTTTACAAACTGTATATATGATGCTCCCCATGCGCCTAAAACCAATAGGGCAGATGGGATAACCCAGAAAATACGCTTACGTAAAACTTCAACTAAAGCACAGGCTAATACAATGACAACGAAGGAAATTGCATAAATACCGAATAGAGGCGCATAGCCATCGAGTAAACGTTCAGTAAAAGCGTAACCTACAAACAGCCATGGGAAACCTGTAAATACCCAAGTTTTTGCCCACTCAAAAACAATCCAGAGTGGTGCAAAAGTCAGTGGTGTTTCAGGGAAGAAACGTCGGTAAACCCAAGTCTGAAACGCGGTAAATAAGCCCATCACAAGGGCCATAACTGCAATCATACAAACGCTTAGAAACGCATTAGTATCACCATAGACATGGATTGAAGTGTAGAGCCAAAAAGCGCCTACAAACCATAAGCCGAAGCCATAGCTCCAACCAATCGCAAATGCTTGTTTAGCTGAGCGTTTATGTAGTGATGCATAGAGTAGGGCTGGAGATAAAATTGCCAGCCACCACCAATAATAAGGTGCCAGTGAAAAACTGAATACGGCACCTGAAAATAAAGCAATGAGTAAAGGAAAAATTAAAGGAAGCTGTTTTTGTTGTTGCGAAGAATCTAACAGCTTTTCAAAGTATGCTCTCATTGACGTACAGCTCGAATCAGATGAATAGTGCGGGCATCTGCTTCAACGATTGTAAATAACCAATTTCCAAGCTCAACAGTTTGACCTTGTAAATCACTTACCAGACCAATCTCTTGAAGCAATAAACCGCCGACAGTTTCTACTTCATCGTCAGAAAAATCAGCATCTAAAACAGTATTGAAATGTTCGATTGGTGTAAGTGCTTGCACCATCCATGCATTTGCTACTGTGTGGTCATTGTCAGGAACAATGTACTGTGCATCTTCATCAGCAGTGTCATGTTCATCTTCAATTTCGCCAACGATTTCTTCAAGAATATCTTCAAGCGTAACAAGACCTGCTGTTGAACCATATTCATCAATCACAATGGCAATGTGAGTCTGAGTATGTTTCAACATGCGTAGGACTTGATCTGAACGCGCACTTTCTGGAACAAATAACGGTTGACGCATAAGAACTCGAATATCAACTTTGGTATTCGGTTCGGTGAGAAACGGCAACAAATCTTTTGCGAGCAAAATCCCGACAACATTATCAGGCTGATCAGAAGAGAAGACTGGAAAGCGTGAGTGAGCAGACTCGACCAGTACATCAAGAATATCAAGTAACTGATCATCTTCTTGCAAACTGATCATTGCTGTTCGTGGTGTCATGACTTCACGAATTTTTGTAGCGGGAAGGTCAAGAACACCTTCAAGCATGGCAACAGTATCTGGTTCTAAAAAGCGGCGTGAATTTTGGACTAATTTTAATAATTCATCACGGGTTTCTGGTGCTGTACCTAACCATTTTCGTAAGCCGCGCATTCCCCACGACGGACCTGGTTCCTCTTGCATGATCTTTCCTAAAGACTCAATCTATCAAATGAATACTTTGAATCATACCGAAGAAAACATGCTTATGCATCTATAAAACAAGCTAAAAGACAAAACGCATATTGTTATGTAAAAGCCAGTTACAGTTAACAGGTCAGTAATGTGTTTATGCTAAAATATGAAAATTCTATTTGTTCGAGTTTGTCATGTCGGAACAATCAATTTCTCCTACTGTCCAAATTAATACACGTGGTTTACGTTGTCCTGAACCTGTCATGATGTTGCATCAAGCGATTCGTAAGGCAAAATCAGGAGAAGTTGTTGAAGTGTTGGCAACTGACCCTTCGACTTCATGGGATATTCCCAAGTTTTGTATGCATTTAGGGCATGAATTATTGCTCAAAGAAGAAGTTCTGGATGACCAGAACCATAAAGAATACCGTTATCTAGTACAGAAAGGGTAAGGTTCTTCTAGATTAAAAAAGCCCCGAATAATCGGGGCTTTTTTATATTACATATTTGGATAGTTAGGACCACCGCCGCCTTCTGGCGTTACCCATGTGATGTTTTGAGATGGGTCTTTGATGTCACAGGTCTTACAGTGAACACAGTTCGCTGCGTTGATCTGGAAGCGTTTAGAGCCATCATTATCTTCCATAATTTCGTAAACACCAGCAGGGCAGTAGCGCTGTGCAGGCTCATCCCATTTTGGTAAGTTCACATTCACTGGAATTGAAGGATCCGTAAGCTTCAAGTGAGCTGGCTGGTTTTCTTCATGAACAGTGTTTGAAATAAATACAGAAGACAAGCGGTCAAAAGTCAATTTGCCATCTGGTTTTGGATAGTTTGGCTTAAAGCTAGTGGCATCAACCGTTTTCAATGCAGCGAAGTCTTGCTTCAAGTCATGCAAGGTAAATGGCACTTTAAAGACATTCTGATCGATAAAGTTAAATGCACCACCAATCCACTGACCAAATTTATGCATTGCTGGGCCAAAGTTACGAGAGCTATAAAGCTCTTCTTTTAACCAGCTGTTGTTAAATTTGTCAGTGTATGAAGTTAATTCTTTAGTGAATAAATCTTCGCCTTCAGTAACACGTGCAATCGCAAGATCACCACCTTTTTCCACACCAGCAGCAATGGCTTCAAATACAGCTTCACCACATAACATGCCTGATTTCATAGCAGTGTGTGAGCCTTTGATTTTTGCAAAGTTTAAGAAACCTGCATCATCACCAATTAAGCAACCGCCTGGGAAAGTTAATTTAGGCAATGAGTTGAAACCACCTTTCACTACAGCACGTGCGCCGTAAGAAATACGCTTACCACCTTCTAAAAACTGTTTAATTAGTGGGTGAGTTTTCCAGCGCTGCATTTCCATAAATGGATACATGTGTGGATTTTCATAAGACAAGTCCACAATCATACCCAAAGTAACTTGGTTGTTTTCAGCGTGGTATAACCACCAGCCACCAGAAGAAGCTGTTTCAGCCAACGGCCAGCCAGCACCGTGCATGACTAAACCTGGCTTATGTTTTGCTGGGTCAATTTCCCAAAGCTCTTTAATCCCGATACCGTAGTGCTGTGGATCAACATTTTTATCGAGGTTGTATTTCGCAATTAGGCGTTTACCTAAGTGACCACGGCAACCTTCAGCAAAGAGAGTGTATTTAGCGTGAAGTTCATAGCCCGGAGTAAAGTTATGCGTTGGTTCGCCATCTTTACCAATACCCATGTCACCTGTTTGAATACCTTTTACAGTACCGTCTTCATGGTAAAGCACTTCAGATGCAGCAAAGCCAGGGAAGATAGAAACTTCTAGTTCTTCAGCTTTTTGTCCTAACCAGCGAACCACGTTACCTAAAGAGATCACATAGTTACCATCGTTATGCATGGTTTTAGGAACCATCCAGTGAGGCACTTCTTTTGAGGTGGTGTCTGAAAGCAAGAAGAATGTCTTGTCTTCAGTGACTGGTACATTAAGAGGCGCGCCTTCTTCTTTCCAGTTCGGGAAAAGTTCATTGATGGCACGTGGCTCAAGCACAGCACCAGACAAAATATGCGCACCTACTTCAGAGCCTTTTTCAACTACACAAACAGAAAGATCGGGTAAGTTATTTTCAATCGCTAATTGACGGATCTTGATCGCAGCAGACAGACCGGCAGGTCCTGCACCTACGATGACAACGTCAAACTCCATCGATTCACGTTCGATGTGTTCCATGTAGGACTCCTCAATACTTAAAGGTGGCAACCGTCATATTCAGAAATTCGGTGCTGCCGTGAGTGTTTTAATCCATAGGCGCAAATATGCTATTGTGCCTTTTATCGTTTTGGCTAGTATAGTTTTAAACCATGATCTAGCCAATTGGCTGAGTCGTCATATTTTCTCGTCAGCAAGGCATAAACTATGGTAAATCAAAATAATTCCCCATCGGATATGGGAAAAATACCGTTATCTGATGATAAAAACTTAATGAACATTGCACAATACTTAAAAGGTGTACAGCAAAGTCACAAAAGGTCAATTCCACCTTTAGAGCAGTGGCATCCAAAGCATTGCGGCAAAATGGATTTGACGGTTAAAGCCAATGGAGAATGGTGGCACGAAGGTCAATTAATTAAGCGCCAAGCTCTATTAGATCTATTTACCAGAGTCCTATGGAAAGAAGAAGGGAAATTCTACCTGAAAACCCCTGTAGAACAAATTGAAATTGAGGTTGAAGATGAACCTTTATTAGTCAATCAAGTAGATCAAGTTGAAATTTCAGGTGATCAATTTTTACAACTCACAACGACTAATCAAGATGTGATTTTGATCGATGCTGAACATCCAATTTTTATGCGTGAATATGCAGGGGAGTTACGTCCTTATGTACATGTACGTTTTGGAATTAATGCGCTGATTCAACGCCAGGCTTTCTATCACTTGGTGAACTATGGAACACTCATCGAAAATGATAATGGTGAAACCATTTTAGAGCTAAAAAGTGGTAATTTGCTCTTGCAATTAGGCACTTGAGGTTTAAGCTTTAGGAAGTGAAATTTTCTGACACTTCAGTACAGCCATGACAGCCATACAACCTCTATTTACCGATCTAGAACCTATGCCTAACGCATCTGCTGATGCTCCAATTGGTATTTTTGATTCGGGAATTGGGGGAATGTCAGTTGCAGCAGAAATAGCTAGATATTTGCCAAACGAACGTATTGTGTATTATGCCGATACAGCCTATGTTCCTTATGGCCCACGTTCTGATGACGAAATCAGAGAACTTACGGCTCGAGCTGTTGATTGGTTATATCGTCAGGGTTGCAAAATTGCAGTAGTTGCTTGTAATACAGCTTCAGCATTTAGCCTTGACCATTTACGTGAACATTATGGGGAGCACTTTCCAATTGTTGGGTTAGTTCCTGCATTAAAACCTGCCGTATTACAGACACGCTCTAAAGTAGTTGCCGTGTTGGCGACACCTGCTACTTTTCGTGGTCAACTCATTAAAGATGTCGTCGAGAAGTTTGCTATTCCAGCGGGTGTGAAAGTGATGACGTTAACTAATCTCGAACTTGTTCCTTGTGTGGAAGCAGGACAACAAATGAGTGAGGTATGTTTAAACGCATTGAAAGAGGTTTTACAGCCTGCTGCTCAGCAGGGTGCCGACTATTTAGTACTCGGTTGTACACATTATCCTTTCTTAAATGAAGCAATTCATCATCTTTTTGATAACCAATTCACACTGGTTGACTCTGGGTTGGCAGTTGCCCGACAAACAGCCCGTATTCTAATAAAAAATGAGTTATTATGTGACCAAATAGGTCAGAATGTTGCACGTATTGAATGTTATGTCAGCGGTAATAATGCCGAGGCATTGCAATCTGTTTTACAACATATGATTCCACAAGAGTTAACTTGGGCACTTCATAATCTGAACTGATCTTTTTAGTGTCATTTAAAACATAGTGTTTTTTTTAGATTTATTATTTTATTTGGGGCGGTTCGTGATCTTGGCTGATTTTAAGTCACGTACAGATCATGAGGCGAAAGGGTATTGTTATGCTCGATACACGCTATCAGATTTTTATTTCAACGTCCGGCCGCGATATGCAGCCAGAGCGAATTGTTTTGTCACAAACCTTGGTGGGGATGAGTTTCTTTGCTTGGGGATTAGAATATCGTACACCTTTAACAACTACACTTGCACGTCGACAGATTGATGAATGTGATTATGTAATCTTACTTTTAGGAAGTCAGTATGGAGAGCAATCGATTTCTGGGGTAAGCTATTTGTCTTTAGAATATGAATACGCGTTAAGTCTGGCTAAACCTATTATTGTGTTCATGCATGAACAGCCTGAAAACCGTGAAATACATTTACAAGAAACACATCCACAACTTAAAGATAAATTTAGTGCATTTAGAAAAAAGCTATTACTCGAAGCAGATCATATTTTTTACTTCAAAACCCTACGTGAACTAGAGTTAGCAGTTCGTTTAAATATACCTGTAATGATTGAGCAACATAGGGGACAAGGCTGGGTTCCTGCATATCAAGCTCAGCAGTTAGAAGATGAAATTAAGCTATTAAAAAGTAAAATTTCGCAGTTAGAGCAGCAAGTAACCGAGCCGTCAACACAGTTAAACGAAGTCGCACCGCAAGATATTTTTGTATTTGAATATCAGATTCAAGCATTTCAGGACGGCAACTTTAAAGAGCTTAAACGACAGAGACAAATGACGTGGACTCAGTTGTTAAGCGTGCTGGCAAAGCGCTTTGAAACAGCGATGCCAGAAGAGAATTTTGGAACTTGTCTAAATGAATATTTAAATCAGGCAGGCTTGGAAGATGCTCGTCAGGAATTACCTCGTGCACATGCGGTGGCCTGTGCGCAGATTAATCATAAGGCACTGTTTCGAATTAAAAATCAAATGCAATCACAAGGCTGGATTGTTCCAACTCAAACTGAACAATCATATGGGCTATGGAAACTAACCACCAAAGCTCAAAAGATATTGCTGAGCTATAAATGGAACCATCGGGGCATTCGATTAAAAGCTTAGGGCGATTCAATTTATATATGACACTGAAAACTGTTACATTAGTGTCATAAGATGAACTGAAAGGCATTTACACATGTCGTTTGAACAAAAACCGAAAGTTACTGTCATTTTAGCGAATTTAGGCACACCAGATGAGGCAACTGTGCCTGCAGTGCGCCGTTTTTTAAAACAGTTTTTATCTGATTCACGCGTGATTGAAATACCGAAACTGATCTGGTGGGTTATTTTAAATCTGTTTGTTTTACCTTTTCGCCCGAAAAGAGTGGCGCATGCCTATGCTTCTGTATGGTCAACAGATTCACCCATGCGTGAAATTGTGTATGAACAAACCAAACGTGTGCAGGCTTATTTAGAACAAGAAAATAAACAGTTCGATTTAACTGTTTTACCCGCAATGACTTACGGTAATCCGGGTATTGATGCAATTTTAGAAAAATTGGCGACTAACCCGCAAGAGCATGTCATTTTATTGCCTTTATTTCCTCAATATTCTGCAACATCTACAGCGCCGTTATACGATGCATTTGCAAAATGGATTCCAGCCCAACGTAACTTGCCGGGACTGACCATTATTAAAGACTATTATCAACATCCAATGTTTATTCAAGCGTTGGCAGAAAGCGTTTTAGCCTATCAAGAACAGCATGGTAAACCTGACAAACTACTGATGTCATTTCATGGGATTCCACAGCCATATGCAGACAAAGGCGATCCTTATGCAGACCGTTGTCGTATTACAGCAAAGCTGGTGGCAGATGCTTTACATTTAAAAGATGATGAATGGGCAATTAGCTTCCAGTCACGTTTTGGTAAACAAGAATGGGTTAAACCATATACAGACCAGCTTTTACAAGATTGGGCGAAGCAAGGAATTAAGTCTGTTCAGGTATTAAGCCCAGCTTTTTCTGCCGATTGTTTAGAAACTCTTGAAGAACTCGCGATTCAAAACGCGGAGTTGTTTCAAGAAGCAGGTGGTGCTAGCTATGCTTATATTCCAGCTTTAAATAGCGATCAAGCTCATATTGATTTGCTTGCAGGTTTAGTTCAGGCTAATCTTGATGCCCTTACTTATACCTTAGCCCACCGTTAATTGTGTTTTAGCCAGAGGTTTTTATGCTGCAAGTCAAAATTGTTCCAGTTACTGCTTTTGCTCAAAATTGTTCTTTAGTTTGGGACAGTGAAACAAAAGAAGCAGTTTTGATTGATGCGGGTGGCGACGCTGCTGTGTTGAAAAAAGAAGTAGAAGCCTTGGGTTTAAAAGTGAAGGCCCTTTGGCTGACTCATGGGCATTTAGACCATGCTGGAGCGGTAGGTGAGCTTGCCAAAGAATGGAGCGTTCCAGTTATTGGTCCACACAAAGAAGATCAGTTCTGGCTAGACATGATTCAGGAAGTATCAGCACGTTATGGCTTTCCAATTCCCCAGCCTGTTAAAGTCGATCAATGGCTTGAAGGTGGGGAAGTACTAAAATTGGGTGAAGATGAGTTTGAGGTGCGCTTTGCACCGGGGCATACACCAGGACATGTTATTTTCTATAATAAAAACCATGGCTTACTTTGGACTGGCGATGTTCTGTTTAAAGGTTCGATTGGGCGAACAGACTTCCCACGTGGTAACCATGATCAGTTGATTGAATCGATTAAACGTGAATGTTTTAGTTTGCCAGATGATACTCAGTTTATTTCTGGGCATGGTCCAATGAGTACCATTGGCTATGAAAAACAATTTAATCCGTTTGTCGCGGGTAAAGCTGGTTAATCCTCATAATCATCTTCATTTTGACTACCCTTGTTATGCTGAGGCGCATCTTGGGTAGGCAATCTATATTCATCATTTGCCCAAGCACCTAAATCAATGAGTTTACAGCGTTCAGAGCAAAATGGACGAAATTCGTTACCTTCCCAAACACTTGGTTCACCACAACGTGGGCAGGGGAATGTACGTGGCATAAAGCGATATCCTCAAAGTGAAGAGAAATAGATTAGGCAAAAGTCAGGTGACTTGTTAGACTTATGCCGATTTTTATTTAGTTTGATGTGATTATGCAGATTCGTCAATTTCAAGCACAACGTATGCAAGCGCCTCGCGATTTTACCCCAATTGAAAATACCCCGATTTGTGTAGAAATTGGAGCGGGCAAGGGTAAACATGCTTTGCTTTTTAGCGGGCAACAGCCGCAGCACACATTGTATGCAATTGAACGAACCCGAGAAAAATTCTTGGCAATGCAAAAACAGCACGGTCTGGAACCAAGAGATAATTTAATTCCTGTACATGCGGATGCTTTACCTTGGGTAGTGCATGCTTTGCACCCCGCTCAAGTTGAACATTTCTTTATTCTCTACCCAAATCCAGAACCACATAATCCGGCACAGCGCTGGTTGAATATGCCATTTTTTGAGTTCTTAATCTCACGTCTGCAAACAGGTGGAACCATTACTCTGGCAAGTAATATTCCCGACTATATTGAAGAGGCAGAGCAGCAGTTATTAAATATATGGAAGCTGCCTTACCAAAAAGAAAAAATTGCTCAAACCTCTGCACGTACCCATTTTGAAATTAAGTATTTAGAACGTGGTGAGCTTTGTCAGCAGCTCATTATGACCAAGCCTGAAGGTTATCAAACTCGATTTGATGGGTTCGCGCCATTGCAAGGGCAAACACATGGCGAATAAGCGGGTTGCCATTATTGGAGCAGGCCCAGCAGGTCTTATGGCTGCTGAGGTACTAAGCCAATACGCTTATGAAATTGATGTCTATGAACAAAAACCTTCAGCGGCACGTAAGTTTCTGATGGCAGGTAAAACTGGGTTAAACATCTCGCATGCTGAACCTTTAGCTCAGTTCATTGAACGTTATGACCATGCAGAATGGCTCAAACCGTGGGTTGAAAAATGGGATGCAGTCTGGATTCAAAGCTGGATGAAAAGTCTGGGAATTGAATCTTATGTGGGCACCTCAGGTCGTATTTTCCCTGTCGAAATGAAAGCAGCTCCTTTGCTGCGTGCTTGGCTAAACCGTTTGGCAGAGCAACAAGTTAAATTCTTTTATCGTCATCGTTGTATTGATTTGCAAGGTACTTCGGTGACTTTGGAAAACCAGAATAATCAAAGCACTGAAACTTTTACCCGGCAATACGATGCAGTTGTATTGGCCTGCGGTGCGGTGTCTTGGTCACAACTAGGGAGTGATGGCGCATGGCAGCAATGGGTTGATCAATCTAATATTGAGCCTTTCCAACCAAGCAATGCAGGGGTATTGCACGCGTGGTCCTCTTTTATGGAAAGCTGTTTTGGTGAACCTTTAAAGCGTATCAATGCGTGGGTTAAGCCTAACCAAGTTACTCATGGCGATATTGTGATTACTCACTATGGTTTAGAAAGTGGTGTCATTTATAAACTTGGACGAGCTTTAAGAGAACAACAAAAACAAGGGAAAAGCTTAAATCTATTTTTAGATTTATTGCCCGATGTAGAGTTGTCTCAGTTAATTAAAAAATTGCAGGGTGGAAAAAAACAGTCTCTGACTAATATCTGGCGTAAAGCAGGTTTAGATACGGCTAAAATTAACTTAATTAGAGAAGTCGTTGATAAAGCACTATGGAGCCAACCAGAGGTTATGGCTCAGCATATTAAAGCACTTCAAATTAAGTTAGATGGCTTTAGACCTATTGAGGAAGCAATTAGCTGTGCTGGTGGTGTTAAGCAAGATGTATTAACTGAAAGCTTAGAGCTTAAACAAAACTCAGGTGTTTTTTGCTGTGGTGAAATGCTGGATTGGGATGCGCCTACAGGCGGTTATTTGCTTACGGCATGCTTTGCCACAGGGCGAGCAGCTGGTGAAGGTGTACATTCATTTTTAGAAAAATAAGAACTAATTTGGCGCTATGTTTGATATATGAAAAGTGTTATTTTTGAGCGATCAATAATAATAGGAACTATGAAAACATGTCTCAAGCATCACCAGTCTATCAGGGAAGTTGTTTATGTCAGGGTATTCGCTATGAAATTACAGGCGATATCGGAGATATTATTCAATGCCACTGCCAACGATGCCGGAAAGCCAATGGAACAGCATTTGCCACAAATGCTCCAGTTAAAAGTGCAGATTTTAAAATTACTCAAGGTGAAGACCTAGTCAAAAAATTTGCTGTGGAGGGTGTGTACCGTTGGTTCTGTAGTGAATGTGGTTCACCTTTAATTAGCTCGCGTGATGCACAGCCTGAATTATATCGTTTAAGAATTGGCACACTTGATACACCACTGGCCCAAAAACCAACGATGCATATTTTTGCTGCTTCAAAAGCAGAGTGGGAAAGCATTTGTGATGATTTACCGCAATACGATGAACGTCCATGATTTTAAAAAGTATGTTTAAATCAAATTCAAGATGATCTAATATACTTAAAACAGGGAGATGGCATTCTTCCCTTGAAAAACTGCCGTATTGGCTAATGATGCCTACGTTACCCTCATGTATTTATATCGCTGGGTACGTAGGTTTTTGCGTACTTTGCTTATTTTTTGGAGTACGCCATGTCACGTTATGCTTCATTCTTTTTTACTCTTTTAGCATCTATCTAAAGGGGTGTTCTTATGTATTATTCTTTACTTTCAATTGCTTTAGGTTCAGTTCTCGGGGCATGGTTACGTTGGTTTTTAGGTTTAAAACTCAATCCGATTTATCCGCAAATTCCACTTGGTACGGTTACCGTTAATTTGGTCGGTGGCTTTATTATTGGATTTGCAATTGCTTATTTTGCCCAAAGTGATTTAAGTCCAAACTATAAACTTTTTGTAATTACCGGTTTCTGTGGTGCTTTAACTACCTTTTCAACGTTCTCGATCGAGATTGTGACTTTATTACAAAGTGGTAAGTTGGGAATGGCGATGTTGGGAATTTCCATTCATTTAATTGGGTCGTTAATTTTTACGTGTTTGGGATTGGCGACTTATTATTGGGTAGCGGGCAACTGATTATTCAGATGTTGAAGGCGTGACATATAATGCACAGCCTCGGTTTTAAGATATTCTCCAGTACCATTTGTATAGGCATACCTTACTTTTGAAAGATCAAAAGTAAGCAAAAATCTTTTGTTTCGCTGATACTACATCCATATAGCACAGCAAAACAGCGGCATCCATGCCGCTTGTCACGATAGTAAATGACGAATTAAAAACATAGGATTTATTTTGGGATTTGATACGCGTTAAAGTCATCAACAGCCTGACTGAAATTAGCTATATCTTGTTTTTACAATATATTGGATAAGTGCAAACGGGGGACAGGTTCTGTTGATGACAAATGCCTTTGGTTACTTTGGGCAAAACCAAAGTAACAGAATTAGCTACTTTCATTTGAGAATAAACGGTAAGACTCCGTCGTGTATTCACAAATTATTAATTACTTTTCAGTTAAAGCCTGACCTTCAAACTTCATACCATCCCAACCATTTTGCATAAACTGACGAATATTTTGATGGTCAGTGCCTTCTGGAGTAGCCAATACAGATGCGTAGTGTTCTGCAAATAAACTTAAAGTTTGTGCTTGGTCTAACCCTTGTAACTTGGCAAAAGAGAAAACTTTTGCACTGCCTTGATTTTCAGTAGCAGCATTATGCTGTGCGCCATTTTGAAAAGCCGTTGGAGTATGTTGGTAACGCGCTTCAATATGAGCTAAAACGTCTGAAAATTTTGCTGCGCCTGCTTGTAATTGGGCAAGTAACTCTTGTGCCATTATCTTAAACTTCCTAACAAATGAGGACTTAAGCATAGCATCGAATAGGCGCTTTGGAAGCTTGGTCATTATAAAAATTGAAGAGTTATGGGGAAAACTCAGAAGAGTTTTTATACAACTTGTGGATAAGTTCTCTTTTATACACAACTTAAAAAGATCGAAAAAATGCACATAAAAAAAGAAGCCTAAGTGGAGGAGATAGTCTTAGGCTTCCAATGATTTAAGTGTATGGGTCAAATCTTAACGTAAGATTAACTCTTACGATTAAAGCGAGCGAAGCGTTTATTAAAGCTTGCCACACGACCTTCATTACTGGCTTGACGTACTTCGCCTGTGTAGAAAGGATGTGACGCACTCGAAATATCAAGAGTGACATAAGGATAGACCTGTCCTTGATATTCTTTAGTTTGTTTCGTCTGGAGAGTACTGCCAATTAAGAAGTACACATCTGCATTGGTATCATGAAATAACACTTGTTGATAAGCAGGATGAATATCTTTACGCATGAGAGATTGTCCTAAATTATTTTTGATTAAAGAAATGTTATAACATAACAATTAAAAAGTCAATGTAACCCCCACAGGCTATATAGATAAGTAAATTAAGTTAGTGAGAAGGCGGAACTAGCTCTTCAAATAAATCACTGAGGTTATCATGTACTTTTAAATGAATCAGGTTCCAGTAATGCCCTGAAATGGTTCTATTGACCATGAGCGTATCTGGCGATGGTTTAAAGACATCCCAATACTTCAAAGATTTTTTCACAAGTAACATGCCATCATGATGTGATGAGTTCTCGGCAAAATCATAAGTAGTATTAAGTGGGCGCAATAAAACTTCAATCCAGAGTTTATACAAGTCACTTGGGAATTTGCCTTTTTCAGCAAGAGAGTGCAGTTCAAGTAACTCTGTTTCAATCAGATCAATATTTTCATGGCGAGCTGCATTTACCAAACTTTTAAAGTGCTGCACGAGTTCATTTGAAAGCGTTTTAACACTGCCATAGTCATAAATAATGACACTACCATCTTGGCGGAAAGCAAAGTTCCCAGGATGAGGATCACAGTGAAAACGTTTTAAAAAGAACATTTCCTGGCCTAAAGCACGGATCAAGCGGCGTCCAATGGTATTTCGAATTTCCAGAGGCCAAGCGCTAGCAGTTTCAATGCTGTCACCTTGTTCAAGGCTCAAGGTCAAAATACGTCTTGAAGAGTAATCTTTATAAACGGTGGGGATAATAATTTTGTCATCTAACTGGCTATGAAAGGTTTTAAAAACTTCAAGGTTTTGAGCTTCAATTTCATAATTGAGCTCTGCTGACAGGCTATCTTGAATTTCTTCAAAAAGCTGATCTTGTAGCTTTTTATCAATTTTAAGCACGCCCATTAAACGAAGCGCTAAACGTACTTGTTTTAAATCACTTTCACAGGCTTCATCAACACCCGGATATTGCACTTTCACGACGACTTGTTCACCACTAGGTAGAGTAGCTTTGTGAACTTGTCCAATTGAAGCAGCAGCAAAAGGTTCTTGATCAAAGGATTTAAAGGCAACATTGAGTGGTTTTCCAAGCTCACGTTCAACTTGTTGCTGAATAGCAGCAAAAGGCATGGCTGGGGCTTGGCGTTGTAACTTTGAAATTGCTTTAGCAACTTCGGGTGGAAAAATATCTTTATATTGCGATGCGATTTGCCCGACTTTCATGACGGCACCTTTCATTTCTCCTAAGGTGTCAGCAATTTGCA
Organism: Acinetobacter sp. AYS6; assembly: GCF_025630795.1. Taxonomy (NCBI): domain Bacteria; kingdom Pseudomonadati; phylum Pseudomonadota; class Gammaproteobacteria; order Moraxellales; family Moraxellaceae; genus Acinetobacter; species Acinetobacter sp. AYS6. The sequence goes on along the minus strand of NZ_JAOTNV010000008.1, from coordinate 242,970 downwards.
AACCAATATCCTGAAATAGCTTAGTTTTTGAAGCTAGCTTTTGTTCTTCATCTGCGGTCAAGTTTCGAATCGAGTTAGAAACGGTTTTCGTTGCAATGCTCGCGGTCATTCCTGCAAGTTTCATAAATCGTTTGCCGGGTGAACTTGCATTCTTTGCCATATCTTCGATACCTCAATTGACTACAACATAATATTGCCTAGTTTTGATCATAGGTGACAAAGCTTAAAAAGCCTATATGAAATTGTTTATGTGATGTAAGAAAATTTTCAAAAAACAAAATGTTATTTTTATAGTAAAAAATATGAAAAGCTTGTGAAAATCCATTTCATAAACAAAGCTTTAATATCTATAAAGTCTCTGTTTTTTTGGTGCTAATGTGAATGGCAAGTTAAATAAAAATAGAGATAACAAAAGTTATGACAAGTTTAAATTCGGCCCATGGGCGGTCTCAAGCGGTTCCTTTATCTGTATTTGAGCAGTCAAAAGACGCGCATATTATTCGTTCTGATGAAGAAGCAATTGAGATTGCCAAACAACTTGCCCAAGAGTTTGCACAAGAGGCATCGGAGCGGGACAGAGAGCGCCGTTTACCTTTAAATGAAATTCAACAGTTCTCGCAAAGTGGCTTATGGGCCATTACGGTTCCTAAGCAATTTGGTGGTGCACAAGTTAAATATCGAACCTTGGCTGAGGTTATTAAAACAATTGCGAGTGTTGATCCATCTCTTGCACAGCTTCCCCAAAACCATTTAGCTTTTATTGAGCATTTACGCCTTGATGCGAAACCTGAACAACAACAGTTTTTCTTTAACTTAGTGTTGAGGGGGATTCGTTTTGGTAATGCCTTTTCGGAAAAACATAGTAAAACGGTGGCTGACCTCACTACCACATTACGAAAGACCGAACACGGTTATGAAATTAATGGGAAGAAGTTTTTTGCAACTGGCGCATTGCTTGCACATTGGGTTCCAATTGTCGCTGTAAATGAACAAGGGCAGCCTTATGCGGCACTAGTTCCTCGGGAAACTTCTGGCGTTAATATTATTAATGACTGGTCTGGTTTCGGGCAAAGAACCACAGCCAGTGGGACCGTTGAACTTAATCAAGTTCCCGTACGTGAAGAGTATCTAATTCCGATTTATCAGGCTTTCGAACGTCCTACACCGGCAGGTGCAATTTCACAATTTATTCAAGCTGCTGTAGATGCTGGTATTGCACGTGGTGCAATTGAAGAAACAATCCACTATGTCAAAAATCATAGCCGTGCATGGGTTGATTCAGGTCTGGAGAAAGCGAGCGATGATCCCTATACGATTGCAAACATTGGCGATTTAAAAATAAAACTGCGTGCAGCAGAAGCGGTATTAGATTTGGCCGGAGATGCGATTGATCAAGCGATTGCAGATACGACAGAAGAGCATGTAAACCAAGCCACATTACTAGTTGCTGAAGCAAAAGTACTTACTACAGAAGTTGCGATTTTAGCAGCGAATAAGCTTTTTGAATTGTCGGGAACGCGATCTACTTTGTCTGAGCTTAATCTAGACCGACATTGGCGTAATGCGCGTACCCACACCTTGCATGATCCTGTGCGTTGGAAATATCACATTGTCGGTAATTACTATCTCAATGGTGTTCATCCACCTCGCCATGCATGGAGCTAAAGTGAAGAAAAAATAAGATTAGGAGAATAAAGATGACGATTACCCAAATTGAATTAGAAGAACTGTCTGTCGGTGCTGATTATGAAAAGGTAGCAAGTAGATTTCGTCCAGTTTTTGAAAAAATTGCCCAAGGCGCAATTCAACGGGAAAAAGAACGGATTTTACCTTTTGAACCGATTCAGTGGTTAAAAGAACTGAAATTAGGAGCGGTGCGTGTTCCGGTTAAATATGGTGGAGATGGGGTGTCATTGCCGCAACTTTTCCAACTTTTAGCAGAGTTGGCGCAAGCAGATTCGAATATTGTGCAAGCATTGCGTGGACATTTCGCTTTTGTTGAAGACCGTTTAGTTGCCCATAAAGAGCATTCGCAAGACATTTGGTTTCAGCGTTTTGTACAAGGTGATTTAGTGGGGAATGCATGGACCGAAGTCGGCAATGTACAGATTGGTGATGTCGTTACGCGAGTCACCAAAGATGCTTCGGGTAACTTGGTGGTGAATGGTGAAAAGTACTATTCGACAGGAAGTATTTTTGCTGACTGGATCGATTTATTTGCTTACGATGAAGTGAATGACCGCCATGTAATTGCTGCAATTTATCGTCATGAAACAGGTGTAAGTGTGATTGATGATTGGGATGGCTTTGGACAAAAGACAACAGGTAGTGGCACTTTAAAAGTACATCAGGTTCATTTACCAGCTTCGCACCTTATTCCATTTGACCAACGTTTTAAATATCAGACCGCTTTCTATCAGGTGGTGCATCTTGCAACCCTAACAGGGATTGCACAAGCAGCTGTAGAAACTTTTAGCCAAGAAATACGAGAGCGGAAACGTATTTTTAGTCATGGTAATGGTGACCTTGTTCGGCATGACCCACAAGTTTTACAGGTGGTGGGTAAAGCCTCTGCTCAAGCCTATGCAAGTCTAGCAATTACGATTAAAACAGCAGAAGCATTACAAAAGGCTTATGAAAGTCACTTTAGCGAGTTAGAGGTAAAAGAACATCAGTTTAATGTAGATGCAGAGCTTGAGTCAGCACAAGGGCAGGTGGTGATTTCTAATTTGGTACTGGATTTAACCAGCCAATTATTTAATGCTTTAGGCGCATCAGCAAGTAGTCAGGTTAAACAACTCGACCGCTTCTGGCGTAATGCGCGAACGGTGTCTTCACATAATCCACTCATCTATAAAGAAAAGGTGATTGGAGATTGGGAAGTAAACCGTACCGATTTACCTTTTGTCTGGCAAATTGGAGCAAGCCCGCGGGCAAAGTCTGCATAAAATAAAAAAGCCGATGAATAATCGGCTTTTTTATTAGGTTTTGCTTAAACGTTTGGTATTTAAATAAAGCCTTGAAAGTAATAATACACAGGCAATGCTTAAACCAATAATTAAGCCTAGCCACACGCCAGCTACACCCCAATGGGTATAACGTGCTAAATAAAGCCCAATAGGAAAAGCAATCACCCAATACGCCATGAGTGTAATCCACATCGGTGCTTGGGTATCCTGCATACCTCTTAAACAACCTGCGGCACTCACTTGCAATGCATCCATTAACTGATAAGCCATGGCAAACCAGAGTAAATACATCGCAACAGGAACTACGGTTAAGTCTTGAGTATAAATCGATACAATTTGCGCACGGCCTAGGGCAATAAAAGTCATGGTTAATATGGCAAAAAATATTGCTGTGCTGAGACCAATCTTTTGCACCTGATACATTGCCGCCCAGTTCTTTTCACCATAATAAGTACCGACTCGAATGGTCAAGGCAATGGCTAGTGAAAGAGGAATCATAAACAGCACAGAGGTAACGGAAATTGCGACTTGGTGTGCAGCTATAAAAACCTCACCGAGTGGGCTAAGAACCAGCGCACCTGTACTAAAAATACTGACTTCAAAGAACACAGCTAAACCGATTGGCAGACCAAGCTGTAAAATTCTTTTAACCCAAGTCAGATTAATTTTATCAAATCGGCCAAAAATAGACGTGTTTCGATAAGCCGAAGCTTTATAAATATAGCCGGCTAATGTAATTAGCATTAGCCATTGTAAAATTGAGGTCGCAAAACCACAGCCGGCGCTACCTAGTGCAGGTATTGGCCCAAATCCATGCATAAAAATCATGTTAAGAGGGATCAACACCACTAAAGCTAACATGCTAATAGCTGTTACAGGGCGTGGATGGCCTAATGCTTCTGAATAGCCACGTAAAGCTGCATACATAGTCACAGCTGGCATACCCAAGCCAATAGCATGCAAGAACAAGCTTGCTTTAGGTCGTAAGCTTTCAGGTACGCCGAACACATGCAAGAAAAATGGCATAAGCTGCAAAATGAGCATCGCCATTACACCTAAAATAATGGCGACCCATAATGACTGACGGACAATCACTGGAATTTGGTCCGTATTTCTTGCACCCTTTGCTTCGGCTACCAAAGGTGTCGTTGCAATCATAATGCCACTGAACAGGAGCATGACTGGAATCCATAAACCGACCCCTACTGCAATGGCAGCTAAATCGGTTGCAGATAAATGCCCAGCCATAATAGTGTCAATTAACCCAAAGCCTGCTTGAGCAAACTGGGTAATTAAAATCGGAAGCATTAAGTGGAAGAGTTGTTTTAATTCAGACCGAAAAGATGTGACATTCGACACAAAAGGTACTCTTTTTAAATATAAAAATGAAGCTAACGCTGCAAAGTGAGTACTACACCAACAAAGATGATGACTCCACCAAGAAACCGTTGCCATGTAACAGGTGTTTTTTCTGTGCCCAACCAACCAAAATGATCAAGTAACATAGAAATAACGATTTGCCCAAAAACGACTAGCCCTGTAAAGGTTAAAAAACCAAGCTTAGGTGCAGTATAAATGCTCATGCTGATTGCATAAACCCCAAGAAAACCTCCTGTCCAAAGAAGCCATGGAATATTTGATATTTCACCTAAAGTGGGCTTCTCGGCACTTTGAAAGAAAACCATAACCGCTAAAACAATAGTACCTATGAAAAATGATAATAAAGCTGCCTGCAAAGGTGAGTGTAATTGCTCGCGCAGTTGAGCATTAATTGCAGTTTGAAAAGCCATGGCAACACCGATTCCCATAGCTAAGGGCAAAAACAGGAAAAGTTGGCTAGAGAATTTCATCATTTTTATCAGTATTTAAGAATGTTTAAATTCAGTCTAAAGCAATTAAGGTATGTTTTCATAAGCCCATTGATGCAGTCATGTTAAAATAGAAATATTGTGTAAATTGGACCTGCTCCTTGGCCGTATTAAACCCTGCTTCTATCCCTTTATCTTTATATATCCACATGCCTTGGTGCGTGCGTAAATGTCCATATTGTGACTTTAACTCGCATGCAGTACCAGACGGAGCACTTTCGTCAGAACTTGAGCAAACCTATTTAAAAGCATTGGTCGCCGACTTTGAAACTCAACTAGAGATGGCACAGGGACGTTCGATTCACAGTGTGTTTATTGGTGGTGGAACGCCTTCACTTATTTCGGCACAGGGTTATGTATGGTTATTTGCAGAACTTAAATCATTACTTCAGTTTGAAGACGGCTGCGAAATCACTTTAGAGGCAAATCCAGGAACGGTAGAGCATGATCCGTTTGCAGGGTATTTGGAAGCAGGCATTAACCGCTTATCGATAGGTGTTCAGAGCTTTGATACTGATCATTTGCAAAAGCTTGGACGTATTCATTCTGCAAACAATGCAATTGAAGCGATTCAACAAGCAAAGCAGGCTGGCTTTAAGCGAGTGAATGTAGACTTAATGCATGGTTTGCCTGAGCAAACGCTAGAGCAGGCACTTTATGATCTCAAGCTTGCTGTAGAAAGTGGCGCGACACATATCAGTTGGTATCAACTTACTATTGAACCGAATACCGTTTTCTTCCGTACTCAACCCGTTCTACCACAAGATGAAATGCTTGAAGATATTCAAGAGCAGGGTGAAGCATATCTTAAGGCAAATGGTTTTATAAATTATGAAGTTTCGGCATGGCGTAAAGAGCTGCCTTCAGCACATAATTTAAATTATTGGGAATTTGGTGATTATCTTGCAATTGGTGCAGGTGCACATGGCAAAGTGACGCGACCAGATGGGGTGTATCGTTTCCAAAAAACCCGTTTGCCAAAAGACTATTTGGCTAAGGTTCCTGCTGAACATTTGCAAATGAAAAAGATTGAGGCAGAGGAGCTACCTTTTGAATTTATGATGAATGCTTTACGTCTAAATGATGGGGTAAAAGCTGAGTTGTACGAACAGCGCACTGGCTTAAGCTTAGATCACTTAAATGATGTACTCACTTCGCTACGAGCAAGAAAGCTACTGGTAGACGATGTTTCTCGTTTGGCTTGTACTGAGCAGGGGCATATTTTCTTAAACTCAGTGCTTGAAGAATTTTTATAATTAAATAAAACAAAAGCCGCATCATCAGATGCGGCTTTTTTGATTTTAACGAGTGGTGTAGCCGCCGTTTGCAAATATTGTTTGACCGGTAATCCACCATCCGTCGGTCACCAAAAAGCGAACTAAAGGTTCGATATCTTCAATTTTGGTTAATCCACCTAAAGCTGAAGCTGATTTATGGTAAGCCACTGCCTCGGCAGATTCCTGTCCATAAAAGAATGGTGTATCCATAGGACCTGGCGCAACAGCAGTCACAGAAATCTGGCGATCACCAAATTCTTTTGATGCAGCGCGGGTGTAATGTTCAACAGGTGCTTTTAAGCCTTCATAGGTTGAATAGAGTCCAGTGTAAGCTGCAAGAAGAGAGGTAACGATTGAACAGATTTTTCCGCCGTCATTTAAATGACGACCCGCCGACTGAATAAAGAAATAGGCAATTTTTGAGTTGATATCGCTCATGCTATCAAACTCTTGTTCTGTGGTGTCTAAAAACGATTTCTTTAAAACCTTTCCAACTGTATTAATGGCAATATCAATTCCACCAAAATGTTGCTTCGTGTCTAAGAAGAGCTTTTCAATATTATCAATATCCGTTAAGTCTGCTTGAATTAAAACGGCGTCTACACCGAATGCTGTTACCTCTGCGAGTGTCTGTTCTGCATCTGCTTGAGTTTCAGCGCTATTATAGTGAATTGCGATTTTTGCGCCTTGTTCTGCAAATTTACGGCTAATGAGTCCACCTAAGTTTTTTGCACCGCCTGTAATCAGTACAACTTTATCTTTCAGAGTGTGAGTTGCCATGATGATTGTTCCTATGATGACTTGTTCTAATGTTTTTTTAGTCTAGATTGGCGGTAATTTTTGATCAATTATGCTAGTTTGGTTTAACTATTCAGAAAATACGAACAATTAAATGGATCGGTTGCAGCAATTCTTTATTTTCACAGAAGTCGCTAAACGACAAAGCTTTAGTGAAGTGGCAAATCAGCTTGATTTACCCCGCTCGACAGTGACGAGTGCAATTCAGCAACTTGAAACTCACTATGGAGTACGCTTATTTCATCGTACTACCCGTAAAGTCAGTCTTACCCAAGATGGACAAAGAATATTGCCCGAATGCCAAAATCTATTATTTGACTATGAACAGCTCGAACAACTTATACAGGCGCAAAAGCAGCATTATCGTGGCACGCTAAAAGTTTCAATGCCCAGCCGAATCGTGCATCAAGTGATTATTCCTGAACTTCCCGATTTTTATAATCGCTATCCAGATATCCATTTACAACTGAATAGCTCAGATGACATCACTGACTTGATCGAAAAAGGAATTGATTGCGTTGTTCGGGTGGGGCAGCTAGATAATAGTAGTTTGATCGCGAAGTTTGTTGGCAACTTGATTATGGTGAACTGTGCAAGTTCCCATTATTTAGAACAATATGGTATGCCTGAACAATTAGAAGATCTATCTCAGCACAAGCTTATTAACTACGCAGGAGCTGTAGGGGAAAAACAGGGTATATTTTTATATCAAGATGGAACAGTGATGATGGATAGTGCTTTAAGTATAAATAATACAGAAGCCTATATTGCAGCTGCTTGTGCAGGTTTGGGGATTATTCAACTACCTTACTATGATGTTCAGGATAAAATTGAGCAAGGAATTTTGGTTGAAGTGCTAAGCGCATATACTGCTCAATCATTGCCACTTAATATTTTGTATCCGAACCGAAGTTATATTCCTAAACGTTTAGAAATCTTTATGAACTGGGTTAAAGAAGTTTTATATAAGAAATGCATCGTCATCTTTTAGTCATAAAACTAAAATACGATAACAATAAAAAAAGCCTCTCGCAGTGAGAGGCTTTTTAGAATTTGGTGGGTCGTCCGCGACTCGAACGCGGGACCAACGGATTAAAAGTCCGCTGCTCTACCAACTGAGCTAACGACCCAAATAGGTTCAAAACAGATAGGTGGTGGGTCGTCCGCGACTCGAACGCGGGACCAACGGATTAAAAGTCCGCTGCTCTACCAACTGAGCTAACGACCCGTATCGTTTTGATGTCGCGTATTTTAGCAAGTTATTCAACTAACACAAGAGGTAATTCAAAAACATTTGCATGATTGCCTATAAAAAGCACGATTTCCTCTTGTTTAGTTAAAAAATGAACTAAAAACGGTATTTATATGCCTGAATATTGTCAAAAATTTCAGTTGTGACGTCACAATAACTGTTTGCACCAGGTAATAAAGCGAGTAAACGTTCAGAAGTTTTGCCTGGATTAAACGCATCTTCCTTCAATTTATTCTTTTGATATTTAAAAGTACCTGTTGTTTCAACCTTAGCTTGTACACGTAAAAACACAGGTACTGCGTAAGTAGGTAGGCATTTTTTAAATATAGTGACCATTTCTGTTAAATCAGCGTCATTTAACTCAGCACCATCAGCAAGTGTGATTGCTGCCATACCAGCACGACCATTCGTATTTGGAATTTCTACACCATAAACCACTGCTTCAGCGATCTTGTCATACTCACAAACCATGTTCTCAACTTCAGTAGTAGATACATTTTCGCCTTTCCAGCGGAAGGTATCTCCTAAGCGGTCAACAAATTGGGCATGACGGAAACCAATATTACGAACAAGATCACCTGTGTTGAAATATGAGTCACCTTTTTTAAAGACATCTTTCATAATCACAGATTTATTCTTTTCTGGGTCTGTATAGCCATCAAAAGGTGAGCGACTGGTAATTTTACCGACTAGCAAACCGATTTCACCTGCCTTAACTTTTTTACACCAACCCTTTTTATCGCGTACAGGTTCGTTTTTCTCTTTATCAAACTCAATAATGGCATAGGGCGTAGGAGAGAAGCCTACCGTGTTGTCAAAGTTAAAAATATTACTAAAGCCAACATTGCCTTCACTTGATGCATAAAGCTCAAGAACCTCTTGGACACCAAAACGTTGTTTGAACTTATCCCAGATGTTTGGACGCATGCCATTACCGATCATTTTGGTTACGCGGTGGGCATGGTCAATTTCTGTAGGAGGAGCATCCATTAAGTAACGGCAAAGCTCTCCTACATAGCCAATTGCAGAGGCATTAAATTTCTGAACATCTTTCCAGAACGCGCTGGTTGAATATTTACGTCGAATTGCAAGGGTAGAACTTCCTGCAATCACCCCACACCAGCACACGACGACACCCGTTGCGTGGTACAGCGGTAAAGTGACATACATCACATCAGCTGGACCAAGGTTTAAAATGTGACCATAGGTGCCATATGCGAGCGTCCAGCGACTATGTTTGAAAATAACAGCCTTTGGTAAGCCTGTTGTGCCCGAAGTATAAATATAAAACAGGCCATCATTGCCATGAACAGATTGCGTAGTCGATGGGTTAAATTTTGGAAATTGATCAATTTCTATTGCAAGATTGGCATAACCTTGAGGCGCGGTTCCCGCATCTTGACGTGTTGCCTGATCTGCAAACCAATGGAAACGGTCTGTAGGAACATTTAAGTCCTGACGAATTTCATCAATTACAGCTCGAACTTCTTCACCCGCAATTACGGCAATTGGTTTTACAAGATTGATGCTATGAGCGAGGACCTTACCTACTTGAGAGGTATTAACAAGCGCAATAGTTACCCCAATTTTAGCTAAGCCTACAATTGTGGCAATGAGTTCAGAACGGTTCTCAACCATTACCGCAATCACGTCACCTTTACGTGCGCCGAGAGAGAGATAGTAATGAGAAATCTGGTTAGCCCATTCGTTTAAAGCTTCGTATGAGTAACTTTGATCTTCAAATAATAATGCAATGCCTTGCGGATTTCGCTTAACAGCTTTTTCAAAAGCGACACCTAATCCCGTTGGTGTATTTGCTGTTCTTAAGTAAGCCTGTTTAAGACCATTCAGGATATGGGGCACTTTGGGGATGAAGCTAGGAAGTCTTGTGGCAACATCACCAAGCGTAATGATATCGGTCTGTGTTGTCTGGCTCATATCAATCCTATTTATTTTTCGATCAATCCAAAAAAGGTTGCGTTGGCAAAAGTACAGTATTTTTCATGGTTCACCATGCTTTTAAAACTTTTCTTCTAGTGCAATCAACCTAATTGGTTAAAAATAACAAAAAAAACCTAGTCATCGAAATGACTAGGTTTGTTTAAATTAGTTGCAATTGAGCAAATGATTTACTCAGCTACAGGATTTGCTTTCTTTGGTGGACGACCACGAGGACGACGAGGTGGGCGATTTGGTTTGTCCAGATCCGCCTTAGAATCTTCTGATTCAACCTCAGCAGTGGTTTCTGTTGGTGCTACAGCTTGTTCTGCGGCTGCTTTTGCTCTTGCCGATGCTTTCGGTTGTTTTACAACCGGAGCTTCAACCACAGTTTCAGCTGGTGTTTTTTCGCTTGTTTCACTTTGCGCTACTTCACTCACCTGATCAAGCTCAAGCGGTTGTTGTTTTGACTCAACAGGTGCTTGCGTTTCTGCAGCAGGGGCAACAACAGTTTCTTCAACAGCTGGAGCTACAGGAGTAGCTTCTTCCGGTGCAGAGTGTTGTTGTTTAACTTGCTCAAAAGCTTGTTCAGCAGCAAGTTTTGCTAAACGACGACGCTCACGTGGATCATTAGCAACACGCGGTGTTTGCTCTTTTTGTGGCGTCAATGGAAGTACAGGCGCAGGCTCTGCTTCTTGTGATGGCTTGTTGCTTGGAAGCTCTGCATCACGAGTAACAGGTTTCTTGTCTTCATCATCAGACGCGACTTCGGTTACGAGAGTACTTGCATACTGTTCTGCAAATTTCTGCAATGCACGATTAAATGTTGGGACTAAGCCAAACTGTTCAATCAATACTGTACAGTCCTCACCATAAACATGACGAATCAAGCTACCAATCGTATATTGCGCCAAAGTTGGAATTTGCGATGGGGCAATAGATGGTACCGCAGCTTTAGCACGTTTTGCGTTGCGTTGTTCACGGCGACGCATACGAGGGTCATTACTCGCACGTTGAATTTGCGGTTGATTTTTGTTGTCTGCTGGAGGAGTCGTCGTTTCTTCTGCTTCAGCAGCTACCGTCTCTTCTACAACAGCAACAGGGGCTGGAGCTGACTCTTGAGCGACTTCAACAACAGGTGCTGTTTCAGTGCGTTCAACAGGTTGGTCAGGAGTTAAAGCAATAATTTCGCTTTGTGCCTGATCAACATTGATCACTAAGGCTGTATTCATGACTTCATGCTTTGGAGCATCAATCAAATCAACCTTAATTTGTTTCTCATCAACCACTACTGGTGCGGGCGCATTTTGATTTTCATTTAATACGCTTGGATCGCGATGGCGATTTGGACGGTTCGGACGTTGATTATTACGGTCACGGCGCGGCACAGCATTTTCAGTTTGTTGTCCATCATTTTGATGTTGTGGATGTGGCTGATCTGGGTGCTGACGCTTTTGTTGACGTTTTAACTCACGTTGTTCTTGACGTGATAATTGTACAACTTCTTCATGAACCTGTTGTGGTTGTTGCGGTTGCTGTTGTTGTGGCTCTTGAGCATGGTGATGTTGTTCACGTTGCTCTTTATGCTTACGTTTTTTGTTGTTTGGACGTTGTTGTACTTTATTGTCGTCTTTTTCAACATTCTCACGAACTTCCTGTTTAGCAGGAGATTGTGAAATATAAGCATTGTTAGATGGAGCCGAAACCACTTCAGCAACTGCTGGTACTACGACTTGTCCAAACTGGCCACGGCTTACAGCGCCCGTATTCACCATTTGTTCAATTGTAGCAGCAGCATTTTGTGCCGAGCGAGATTGATCAACAGTTTTAGCTTGTTTTTGAACAAAAAGGTTCTCTAACCATGCACAAGGACTTGCCGCTTTTTGAGTGCTTGATTGAGCAGCAGAAGGTTGAGCTGATTGATTTACTTTCTTTTGTCCGGCAGTGTTTGCAGCAGGAGCCGCATGAGTATGGCCATGATCTGCTTCTTCTAAATGCCATTCAGAAGATTCATAACCTAACTCTTTCTCACTTGAACGAGTTGCTTCAGTACGTTCATAGCTAGATGGTGCAAATCCATCTGGATTGTACTGAATTTCATAGTGAGGTGTTTCTAAGTGTGGGTGAGGTAAAATAGTCACACGAACACTAGAAGTTTGCTCTAAGTAAACAAGGCTGTGGCGTTTTTCATTGAGTAAGAACGCTGCAATTTCAACAGGAACTTCTACTTGTACTTCACCATGACGTTCACGAAGTGCAATTTCTTCTACTTTACGCATAATTGAAAGCGAAAGTGAACGTAAGTCACGAACCATGCCTGTGCCATGACAGCGTGGGCAAACATATCCAGTTGCTTCTTCAAGTGATGGGCGTAAGCGTTGACGGCTCATTTCCATTAAGCCAAAACGAGAGAGTTGGCCAAACTGAATGCGTGCACGGTCGCTTTGTGTTGCTTCACGAAGTTTTGCTTCAACCATACGTTGGTTGCGTTCTTTAGTCATATCGATGAAGTCGATAACAACTAAACCGCCAATGTCACGAAGACGAAGTTGGCGAGCAATTTCTTCTGCTGCTTCTAGGTTTGTATTAAGCGCAGTTTCTTCAACGTCATGTCCACGAGTCGATTTCGCAGAGTTAATATCGATTGAAACTAAAGCTTCAGTCTGGTCAATTACGATTGAACCACCAGAAGGAAGTTTTACTTCACGCTCGTAAGCAGTTTGAATTTGGCTTTCAATACCAAAATGAGCAAACAAAGGCTCGTTTAAAGTATAAGTTTTAAGTTTGTCTAATTGACGTGGCATAACTGCTTTAACAAAGTTATACGCTTCGTTATAGGCTTGTTCGCTATCAATTAAAATTTCTGCAACGTCATCACGTAAGTAATCGCGGATAGCACGAGTCACTACACCAGCTTCTTGGTGAACAAGCATTGGAGATGGACCAGAACTTGCAGTGCCTTGGATTTGTGCCCAGAGGTCAAGCAAATGCTGTAAATCTAACTGTAATTCTTCTTGAGTACGGCCAATACCTGCGGTACGCACAATAACACTCATGCCACGAGGTAAATTTAAAGAAGCTAAAATTTCTTTTAATTCTTCACGTACAGAACCTGAAATTTGACGACTGATACCGCCACCTTTCGGGTTGTTTGGCATAAGAACCAAATAACGTCCAGCAAGTGAGATGAATGTAGAAAGGGCAGCGCCTTTATTACCACGTTCTTCTTTTTCAACCTGAACAAGTAATTCAGTACCTTCAGTGATGAGTTCACGAATGTTTGAAGTTTGTCGCGGGTCTGCTTGGAAATAACTATTCGCAATTTCACGCATAGACAAGAAGCCTTGACGGCCTGCGCCATATTCAACAAACACAGCTTCTAAAGAAGGTTCTACGCGGGTTACATGGCCTTTATAGATATTGGATTTTTTCTGTTCTCGGGTACGATTTTCTAAATCAAAATCGTAAAGACGATTACCAGTGATAAGTGCAACGCGGACTTCTTCTGCGTGAGTTGCATTAATCAACATACGTTTCATGGGTGTGACACCTAATAGTGACCCACACAAACATATCGCACAAACTTAAAGGTTCTGAACGAACATCGAACATGACGGATCATTTCCCAGATCTCAAAATATTTGTGGTCTGAGTCATCTGTTACCGGCTACATTTAGCCTTAACTTCGATTCTCGTCTGTGATGTAGGCAATACTGCTTCAACCTTTAAATCAGACTTCCTTAGTGCTTCACTGGCGGGTGAGCGGTGCATTGGTTAATGACTTTCACTGTCATTGTGCGCGAAGTGACTTCTTTTTGGAAGTTTGATACGGAATGTTCATCGTATCGGTGCTTTCGGCAGTTCCAATGCATCAACGCTTTAGCCTGAAGGCAACATTAAGGAGCGATTTGTCTGATGTGTATCAGTTTACGTTCCATAACCAACTAGAGTTGGTAACATATTTTTTTGAACAAACTGAATTAAACGCAACAGTTTGTCATTTTGCCGATATAATAAGCCTTCGGCGTCGGCATAATTCTTTAGGACCTATCCGAGCTGATGGTGAAAGCATCATTTTGATTGAGGTTTCAATCAGGGAAATTCCCTATTAGATGTTCACTTACGGCGGTATCCGTGCGCTGACTATATCAAACCTTGCAGCATCTGCCTATGGGCTAAGCTTAGATTTCTTGTGAAAAAACTAAGCTAAACGGTCATTTATTAATCAAATTTAGCAAAATTTCAGGTTTAAATATTAGTATGAATTCTACACAGCAATGGCAAAGTGTCACTTGGTTTGAGGTGGATGAACATCAAGCAGGACAACGAATTGATAATTTCCTGTTCTCGCGTTTAAAAGGTGTACCTAAAAGTCGTATTTATCGTTTGATTCGTGAAAGTCAGGTTCGAGTAAATAAAAAACGTGTTAAAGCAGAGACTAAACTTGAGATTGGCGATCAGATTCGTGTTGCTCCAATTCGTTACGAACAAAAAGATGAAACAGCCGCTCCCGTCAGTGATAGTGTAGCACAAGGCTTATTAAGCCGTGTGGTCTATGAAGATGAAGGGCTATTAGTTGTTAATAAACCTTCAGGTATTGCTGTCCATGGTGGCAGTGGTATGGCATATGGTTTGATTGAGGCCCTACGTGCAGCAACAGGCAAAAAATATTTAGAACTTATTCATCGTATTGACCGGGATACTTCAGGTCTGGTCATGATTAGTAAAAAACGTAGCACCTTAAAACAACTACAAGATATGTTGCGTGAGCACAAAATCCGTAAAACCTATGCTGCAATTGTTAAAGGCCAAGTGAGCCTAGACAAACAGCTAATTGATGCGCCTTTATTACGATATGAGCTGGCAAATGGCGAGCGTCGTGTACGTGTGACTAAAGATGGCAAACCAAGTAAAACCGAATGGGTGGTAGCAGAGCGCTTTAAGAATGCGACATTGGTCCATGCGTCGCCTTTGTCAGGTCGTACTCATCAGATCCGTGTGCACGGTTTAAGCATTGGACACCCTTTGATTGGTGATGATAAATATGGACACACGACCGAGTACTCTGGCCCTGAAGCACGTCGTTTATGTTTACACGCAATGCGTTTAGATATTCCGGGCTATCCACCGATTGAAGCGCCGTTACCAGAAGACATGACCCAGTTATTAAAGGCTTTGAGAGTGGCAAAATGAGTCTAAAAACCGAATTAGTTATTTTTGACTGGGATGGGACTTTATATAACTCTGTTGGACAGATTGTTGCTAGCTTGCAACATGCCGCAGAACAACATGAATTGCCTTTAACCGATGAAGCAGCAAAAAGCATTATTGGTTTAGGCTTACCTGAAGTCATGCAAACCCTATTTCCAGAAGC
The DNA here is from genome assembly GCF_025630795.1 of Acinetobacter sp. AYS6. Lineage (NCBI taxonomy): Bacteria > Pseudomonadati > Pseudomonadota > Gammaproteobacteria > Moraxellales > Moraxellaceae > Acinetobacter > Acinetobacter sp. AYS6. Next base: position 227,494 of record NZ_JAOTNV010000008.1, on the reverse strand, counting down.
GCCTGAGTTACATGATTCAATTTTAAAGGCGTATGGCGATCACTATATTGCAAACTCTACAAATGATGCATGGTTCGATGGTGTTGCTGAGCTACTACATGATTTAAAAGCGCAAGGTTTAAAACTTGCAGTCGCAACGGGTAAAAACCGTCGTGGACTAGATCGTGTAATCGCAAAAACACAGAGTACTCATCTCTTTGATGTGACTCGAGCAGCCAATGAAACCAGATCGAAACCAGATCCGCTCATGTTACAAGAAATCTTAACAGTCACTGGCGTAAGTGTTGAACGTGCGGTAATGATTGGTGATAGTAGCTATGACCTTGAGATGGCTCAGCGGTTAGATATGCCACGTATTGGTGTGGGTTATGGGGTTCATTCGGTTGAAGTGCTCCAACAATTCAAACCTTTAACAATTGCTAAAGATGTTCAAGAGCTTCATCACTTTTTAAAAGGTTATGCTCAGTTACCTGCTGTAGATTTAGTGTAATTTAAAGCAGCACGAGGGGGATATAATTCCCCCTTATTTGAATTTAAATAACAATAAGAAGAGAAAAATGAGTCGTTCTATTCGTCTATTAAACCTTTTACAACAACTTCGTGAAGCGCGTTATCCAATCACGGCGCAAGTTCTTGCTGAGCGTATGGGAATAAGCGTACGAAGTGTCTACCGAGATATCGATAGCTTACGTGAGCAGGGAGTAGTAATTGAGGCATCGGCAGGTATAGGTTTTCAGCTTAAAGAAGATATTCTATTACCACCAATGACACTCAATGAAAATGAAGTCGAAGCTATTTTCTTAGCATTGTATTGGTTGAAAAGTGTGCCAGATCAATCGTTACAATCGGCATCTACATCTCTATTAGCTAAATTGAATTCTGTTTTACCTGAACATCGCCAATATTTGTTACAGCAAACGACCTTAAGAGCGTTTAATACATGGTTGCCTGTGGATGAAAATCAAGTCGAACAGGTGCGTTTAGCTATTCGGCAGCAAGTCAAAATTTCGATGCATTATCTTGATGAGCAACAACGGAGTAGTGTTCGAACTTTGTGGCCTTTTGCCTTGGGATATTTTAATGACAAAATTGTGTTGGCCGCATGGTGTGAACTCAGACAAGATTTTCGACATTTTAGAATAGATCGTATTCAACAGCTGAGTTTAAGCCAAGAAATATACCCATCATTTAAGCAACAATTATTTCAGCAGTGGTGGGCACAAGAATCGCAGACTACTGACAAAAACTGACAAAGAGGTTTTGTAGACTAGAACCCACGATAAACAAGGAGCCATAAAAATGAGCCTTAAACTTTATACTAACAAAGAGTCACGTGGTGTTGTGATCGACTGGCTTTTAGCCGAATTAGGTGTTGAATGTGAGCGTATTGAGGTTGCATACAGAACCGAAATGAAATCACCAGAATATTTAAAAATTAACCCTTTTGGAAAAGTGCCTGTATTGGTAGATGGCGATGTTGTGATTTATGAGCTAGGCGCAATCTGTGCTTATCTGGCTGATAAATTTTTTGACAAGGGATTGGCTCCTGCACTAGGTGATCCAAAACGTGGTTTGTACTATCGCTGGTTATTTGTGATGGCAGGCCCATGGGAAGCTGCGGGTGTTGATAAAGCCCTTGGAATAGAAGTATCACCTGAGCAAAAAATGTTTGTTGGCTATGGCGATTACAACGATGCTTACCAAGCTTTAGTGCAAGGGCTTAGTGAAGCAAACCCGTATGTATGTGGTGAGCAATTTACTGCTGCTGATGTAAGCGTTGGAGCAATGCTTTTATGGCAATTGAAAATGGGTATGATTGAATCCCATCCTGTCATTACTCGCTATGTGGAAAACATCAAACAACGTAAAAGTTTGCAAACACTAGGTGCAGTTTTCTCCAGCTAAACTTTTAAGTAAAAAGTCATCCAAAAGGATGGCTTTTTTATATTCGGCAAATAAAAAAATTTAGTTGGTAAGAAAGCCAGCAGCAACGTTAATACAGATCGCTAAAATTGTGGTATTAAACCCAAAAGACAACACTGCGTGAAATAAGTTTAAAAGACGCATGTGTTTGGTGGTAATCGAAACATCGGCAGTTTGAGCAGAAGTACCAATAATATAACTAAAATATAAAAAGTCGGGGTAAGTCGGATGTTCTGTGCCAGGGAAATCTAAACCACCACTTTCTTCATTTCTAGACAAAGCCATATAGAAATCATGGGCATAATGCAGAGCAAAAACGGTATGCATAAAAAGCCATGCAGAAACAATGGTAAGTAAAGCTAAAGCGACATGGCCTAACTTGGCAGAATGATCAGAAGGAAGTTGGGAGAGCTGTATTAAAATAGCAACTAAAGACATGGCTAAGGCCAATAAAACAATCAGCATAATGACCCATTTGCTTTCATCTTGTTTTTTAGCTTGCTGTTGCATTTGTGAATGATCAGCACTTTTCATGAGCTGCCAGACATGTAGTAAATATATACTAATGGAGGTATTCCAGCTGACTAATAAAATAGTTGACCACTTCCAAGCAGTTAACCATGTCAGAATACCTGCTGTAATAAATCCCATGAATAAAGCAATAAAGAAATGAGGGCGGTTTAGTACACTACGTCCAAGATGTTGAAATACTGCAACCATTTTTTCCTAATCTCCTTTTACTACGTGGTAAATATATTATTTTTTATTGAATGGTGAAAATAATATCTAGTTTTATATAGATTTTATTTCAAGATTTTCATTTATATTTAAGAAATATTTTCTTTTACCTTGTAAGTAAAATAGAGCAAAATCGCGGACTAAACTGTTTATAAAAAGTATAAAATAAATAAAAATAATATTTACTTATACTTTTTATAAAAGTGCTCTTATTAATCATATGCTTAAAAATAAAAATATAGTTTTCCCAATTATGCTTGATTTAAATTTTTATCCAGATGAAACACTTTAGTGAGTTGATCAATAAACTTTTGAACACCTAAAGACTGTGAATTTTTACGGTAATTTACGAATAAATCGAGTGTTGGTAATTCGATATCGAGCGGGCGAACTACAGTATTTTTGATTCCTAAAGGTGCAACATAGGCGGGTAAAATTGTACAACCTAATCCAGAGCCAAGAGAGTTAATGTTAAACAACATGCTATCCGCTTTTTGAACAATGTTCAGGTCAATATTGTGTGTTTTGGCAAAGTCTAAAATCGTGTTATGTAATGTTTGTGACTGCTCGGCAGCGGGAATAATAAAATCAACGCCGTGTAAAGCGTGGACAGGAATGCGGTCATATTGAGTAAGTGGATGATTTTTAGGAAGTAAAAAAATCAGAGGTTCAGTCAAAACAAATTGGCTTTGGATATCATCGCTATCCGTGTTTTCTCGAGTAAAGGTAATATCTAACTCACCTTTTTTTAAAGCTTTAAGTTGTTCAGTATTGTTTAAGTTAGATAATTCGATGATGAGATCGGGGTGTTGTAGTCGTAGATTAGGAAGAACGTAAGGGAAAATTTTCATTTCTGCGATGGGGACAAAACCGATACGCAACTGTTGCTGTTTGGCTTTAGAAACTTGTCGTGCCATAGCAACTGCTTTTTCAGCTTGAGCAAGAGTTAGGCGAGCATGTTCTAAAAACACTTCACCTTCTTCGGTTAACTCAACTTTACGTTTCGTGCGATTTAAAAGTCGTACACCAACATCTTCTTCTAAATCTTTAATCTGTTGGCTAAGAGAGGGCTGTGCGGTAAAAAGTTTAAGAGCGGCTTTACTAAAATTTAATTCTTCAGCAACGGTAATGAAATATCGGAGGTGGCGTAGTTCCATAAGACTAATCCAAAAAATGTCTTACTATGATTTATGTGAAGTATAAAGCATAAAGGGATATAGCGTGAAGGTACTTTAGGTATTTATAAAATAAATGGAATTTTAATTTTCATTAAACATTTAATATAGAATTATAAGTTCTAGTAATTCATTAAATATATTAATTATTAGTATTTAAATACATTATTTTTACTTAATCAAAGAAAAATTTAAATGTTTTAAATATTCATGTGGGTAATTCTCATATTATGCAAAAATGAAGAAGAATAAATTAAAGTTATAAAATATAAATCGTGTCAGACTGAATCAAATTTAATTGTTACTAAATATTTTGTTTCCTCAGCTGTTAAAAGATTTTAAATTAGAAAAGTACGGCCTATCAAGGTAGGGCAGAGTAACTCGCTGACAACTTCACGTGACTTATTATTGTTATGTTATACAAGTGCTCTTAATAAGAATCGTAATTATCGAAGCATAAACCCAACACATCTATGTATTTTTTATGGCAATCTAATTCAAATTATGTTGGCTGTGACCACAATAAAAGGGATATTTATATGATAAATAAGTGTAAGTGCCATAGCTTAATTTGTTTTAATCGTTAAGATAGAAACCTGAACACATCCATTCTGCCGATGCTAAAACATAGAAAAGCCCATGAAAGACAAGCCGACATTAACATATCAATTGCCGACTCAGTCCTGTTGGACGCATACATGGATAAAACCTCCTTTTTATCATCCCGAGTCAGGGCGTGAATCTGATACACGTTTTTATAATCAACAACCTAAATTACCTGCTCGTGGCTCAAAAGAGCTATTGCGTTGGTTAGTCACACGCGAGTCTTTTACATGGAAAGTGGATATTCAAAATGAATATGATGCTCGTGTAAATACGGCTGTGACACTACCTCAAAATCGACCTCAGGCAGATATAGATGATTGGCAAGTTTGGTTTGTTGGTCATGCAACCGTATTGATTCAGATCGGCCCTTATAACTTTATTACAGATCCAGTATGGTGTGATTATGCAAGCCCTTCACATGGCCGTGGTCCACGACGTGTGTGTCCGGCAGGTTTTGCGCTAGAACAATTACCGACTATTCATGGTGTTCTACTCAGCCATAATCATTATGATCATATGGATTTGGCTACACTTGAGTGGTTACATAAAAAATTCGCAATGCCGATTTATACTGGACTCGGGAATGGCTTTTATTTACCAAAAGAGTTTCATGTGATTGAGATGGATTGGTGGCAAGAAATTCCCTATCATGAATTAAGAATAATCTATACGCCTGCACAGCATGGCTCAGGTCGTGGTCTACGTGACCAGAATAAAGCACTCTGGGGCGGCTTTTCGGTTGTTGCTAAAACTGGTCATTGTTTTTTTGCGGGTGACACAGGTTATGCAGGTCATTTTAAGCAAATTCATGCACGTTATGGCGCGCCAAGGGTTGCTTTACTTCCAATCGGGGCTTATGAGCCACGTGAACTGATGAGTTATGTACATATGAATCCACAAGATGCGCTACATGCGCACTTCGATTTACAGGCACATCGGTCTGTTGCGATTCATTATCGAACTTTTCAGTTGACTGATGAAGATCGAGAAGATCCTGAACATGCATTAGGGCAAGCAATTAAAGCTTCATCGAAACTTGCGAATCCTTTTTATTGTATTCGAGAAGGGCATAAATTGACCGTGTAAAAGTGCATCATTTTATATTTAAGTTAAAAAAGCCAGTTCAATTTGAACTGGCTTTTTATTATTTTGACTAAAATTAAGCTAAGTCAAAACGATCAAGATTCATAACTTTAGTCCATGCTGCGACAAAGTCTTGAACAAATTTTTCTTTACCATCTTCCTGAGCATAAACTTCTACAAGTGCACGCAAGATTGAGTTTGAACCGAACACTAAATCATTACGTGTTGCGGTAAATTTTACTGTGCCTGTTTTACGGTCTTTGCCTTCAAATACTTCACCTGATGAATCAACAGGTGCCCATACAGTAGACATGTCGAGTAAGTTCGTAAAGAAGTCTGTGCTGAGTACACCAACTCGCTGAGTGAATACACCGTGTTGTGAACCATCCCAGTTAGTGCCCAGTACACGTAAACCACCAATCAATGCTGTTAACTCTGGTGCAGTCAAAGTCAGTTTTTGTGCTTTATCAATTAATAATGCCTCAGTTGATGCGCCGACGCCGTCTTTTTTCCAGTTTCTAAAACCATCGGCAAGGCCGAGAAGTAATTGGAAAGACTCGACATCAGTTTGACTTTGTAATGCATCAACACGACCTGCGGCAAATGGAACGGTAATATTGAAACCTGCCGCTTGAGCAGCTTGCTCTACGCCAACGTTACCTGCAAGCACAATTAAATCAGCTAATGACAGTTGAGTTGAGGCTTTGAGTTCTTCAATTTTAGTTAAAGTCTCAACAGCTTTTTTGTTTACTTCCCATTCGCGTTGTGGCGATAACGCAATACGTGCGCCGTTTGCGCCACCACGCTTGTCTCCACCACGGAAAGTTGAGGCTGAAGCCCAACCAAGAGAAACTAACTCACCAGCAGATAGCCCTAGTGCAACGATTTTTGCTTTTGCATCATCAATGCTTGCAGCCGATGGAATAACGCTAGCAGCAGGTAATGGATCTTGCCAAATTAAATCTTCAGCAGGAACTTCTGGTCCTAAATAACGTGCTTTTGGTCCCATATCGCGGTGAGTTAATTTAAACCAAGCGCGAGCAAAAGCATTGGCAAAGGCTTGTGGATCGTTAAGGAAACGACGAGAGATCTTTTCAAACTCAGGATCAAAACGTAAGGTCAAATCTGTAGTCAGCATTGTTGGTTTACGTTTGATTGATGGGTCGAACGGATCAGGGATGATCGCTTCAGCATCTGCTGCTACCCATTGAATTGCACCAGCAGGTGAACGTTCTTGTACCCACTCGTATTTGAAAAGGTTTTCAAAGAAGTAGTTGCTCCATTGTGTTGGAGTCTGTGACCAAATCACTTCTAAGCCAGAAGTGATCGCGTCTTTACCAACACCTGTACCAAAGCTATTTGACCAACCAAAGCCCATCTGTTCAATTGGTGCACCTTCAGGATCAGCCTGCACATGGTCAGCAGAACCAGCACCGTGGGTTTTACCTAAAGTATGACCGCCTGCAATCAAAGCAACAATTTCTTCGTCATCCATTGCCATGTTGCCGAAAGTCGCGCGAATAAACGGTGCAGCCGATCTTGGGTCACCACTGGCTTGAGGGCCTTCAGGGTTTACATAAATTAGACCCATTTCGGTTGCAGCGAGGTTGCTGCCTTCTAATGCTTCAGAATTTCGATGAGCTAACCATTCTTTTTCATCGCCCCAGTTTACATCGTTGTCTGGTTCCCAGACATCTTCACGACCTGCACCAAAACCAAAGGTACGAAAACCAGAAGACTCAAGCGCAATGTTACCGGCAAGAATAAATAAATCAGCCCACGATATTTTTTGACCGTATTTCTGTTTAACTGGCCATAGCAAACGGCGTGCTTTATCTAAGCTCGCATTGTCAGGCCAACTATTTAATGGTGCAAAACGTTGTTGACCGCGACCAGCACCACCGCGGCCATCGCCCATACGATATGTACCAGCAGCATGCCATGCTAATCGAATAAATAAGCCTGTGTAATTTCCCCAATCGGCTGGCCACCAATCTTGAGAATCGGTTAATACATTTTTGATATCCGCTTTGAGGGCATAGTAGTCGAGTTTGTTAAATTCTTTACGGTAATCAAAATCTTTACCGAGTGGATTAGAACGTTCTGAATGCTGATTCAGTAAGTCAACGCGTAATTGTTTTGGCCACCAATGTAAACTAGGCGTGCCACCACCGACCGTTACCTCTGGTTTTGATTTATGGCCTGAAAAAGGACATTTTGATTCGTCTGACATGGTTATATTCTCTCTGGGTAATAATTATTGAGCTCTTGATAAAGTAATAGGGCTCATTTTCCTGGACTTCTGGGTTAAAAACTCATGTTTATCAAATAAAGAAATGAGTAAACAAATGGTGAGAGAAACCGTTTAAAAAATTCTTTTCACTAAGATGTTGGCCCATCATTTTTATTCAATAATGCATCAGATTCCTTTAATTGTTATTCCTCCAATTTACTGGATGAAGGTTAAAAAACAAAAGGAAAAATAAGCTGAAGGCTGTAAATAATGATGCATAGAATTACCTCTTCAATTGCTGGAACAACGTAAGATCTTTTAATAACGCTCTTTAAACATAGTAAAAGTAGAAGTTTTATTTTTCAAATGGATTAAATTGTAAATATTGATTTAAAAAACCGATTGTATTTTTGTTTAAAAAAGCAAGGTGAACAAGAATGGAAAGAAATTTATATATTTAGTCTTATTAAGTTATTTGAAATAAAAAAGGAGAGCATTGCTCTCCTTTTTTATTAGATATTAAACATTTACAATTCGATTTGATTTGACCATGTCTGCTAAGCCGTGAGTTTTGAAATAGTACTCGAGCCAGCTTTTCACAATGAGTGGATTATTCATTTTCATAACATCATCAAGTAATTTTTGTGCATCTGTCATTGGTACATGACAAATTGCTTTTCGTACTCGCAAAATGTTACTCGAACTCATCGAAAGGGTATTAAAGCCCATTGCCATGAGCAAGATTGCCGATAATGGATCACCTGCCATTTCACCACAAATACTGATTGGTTTTTTGTGTTCATGACATTCTTTAACCAAGCGTGTTAAAGCACGTAGAATAGAGGGATGGAAATGCGAGTAAACGTTTGCCACATGTGGATTATTACGGTCAACCGCGAGTAAGTATTGGGTTAAGTCGTTTGAACCAACAGAGAAGAAATCGACGAGTTCGGCAAACTCATCAATTTGTAGCAATACGCTTGGCACCTCAACCATAATCCCGATTTTTGGTTTGGTAATTTTAACTTGTTCTTCCTCTTGCACTGCAATCCAGTCACGCTCAAGTAAATAAAGTACTTCTTCGACTTCACTTACGGTTGTGACCATTGGCAATAGAATATGCAAGTTATTTAAACCAATACTGGCTTTGAGCATTGCGCGAATTTGCGCCGAAAAGATCTCTGGATGGTCAAGTGTAAAACGGATACCACGCCATCCTAATGCCGAGTTTTCTTCTTCAATACTGAAGTAAGGCAGGTCTTTATCGGCACCAATATCTAGGGTTCGCATCACCACAGGTTTATTGGCAAAATGGCTTAACTGCTGACGATAGATTGCACGCTGCTCTTCTTCACCGGGGAAACGTTCCCGTAACATGAATGGAATTTCGCTTCGATATAAACCCACACCTTGAGCGCCGCGTTGTACTCCGCGCACGACATCAATCATCAGGCCTGTATTCACATAAAGCTGAACAGATACACCATCTGGAGTAATCGCTTCTCTTGTCTCATATTGCTTGAGATCTTTTGCAATCTGTTCATCTTCTTTTTGAATTTCTTTATAACGTTGGCGTAAGCGACGTGGAGGATTTACAAAAACACGGCCCTGATAAGCATCCACGATCATTTCTGCATCATCAAGGGTATTCACAGGCAGTTCAGTTACACCAACCACTGTTGGGATACCTAATGCACGGGCAACAATCACCATATGGGAGTTGGCTGCACCTTCTGAGGTTACAATTGCTGCAATATTGTCTACAGGTAGTTCTACGAGTGCCGCAGTACTAATTTCTTCGCCAATTAAAATACTGTCTGGACTAAGCTCGCGGTGGCTAGAATCTTCTTCTTGTAAAGAGGCTAAAATACGACGCCCTAAATCTTTAAGATCAGAAACTCGCTCACGAAGATAGTCATCTTCCATTTGTGCAAATAGGGCAGTGTGCTTTTCAATGACACGACGTACTGCACCTTGTGCCCAGTGCCCATCACGAATGAGTTCTTTAATTTCGGCCGGTAACGCATTTTCATCTAGCATTCTTAAGAAAACACTAAATAAAGCGCGTTCTTCTGCCATTAATGAATCATGCATTTTTTCATCTAAAGAGCGAATCTCTGAACGAACTGATGAAATGGCTTGATCTAAAATTCGAAGTTCATCGCTAATATCTTCTGCTTCGCGGTCGGGTACTGAGCCCAAATCGGCAGGAGGATATAAAATAATAGCGCGACCTAAAGCAACCCCACCTGCACCTGAAGCGCCTTGAAAGGTTTTATAGGCAGGGCCATTACTTGGTTTACGAAATACATCAATATTTCCAACTGCGTGTGCGTGGGCAATAACACCAGAAAGCTGGGCACACAGCGTAACTAAAAAGGACTCGGCAGCTTCACTGAAATCTTGAGGAAGTTTGTTTTGGACGACCAAAACACCCATAACCTTACGGCGATACATGACAGGTACGCCAAGGAATGAGTTGTAAATTTCTTCGCCTGTTTCAGGTAAATACAAGAAACGCTCATGTTTTGGGGCATTGTCCAGGTTAACAATTTCTTCGCGTTGACCCACCAGACCTACCAAGCCTTCACCTAATTGTAGTGAAACATGGCCGACAGACTCAGGATTTAAGCCTTTTGAAGCCATCAAGACATAGCGCTGATTTCGTTCATCGAGCAAATAAATAGAGCAAACATCCACTTTCATGGCCTCAGCAACCTGATTGACCATAATGTCTAACGATTCATGCAAACTGACGGACGCATTAACCTCTTGGACAATGCGCCGTAGAGTGTCGAGTTGCATGTTTGACATGGATGTATACTCCAGTATTTTTTTAGACTATGAATGTATTTATAACAGCACTTTTAACAAAAATCATTTGCTAGATAAATGATTTTTAGGGTAATTGTTGCATCGGCAACTGTGTACACAACTCCACCATGGCTTTGCGATAAACATCACGCTTGAAGTTCACCACTTGTCCAAGAGGATACCAATAGCTAACCCACTGCCACTCATCGAATTCGGGTGGGTCGGAGAGGTTTAACTGAATATTTTTTGCATGCGCAGTTAACTTCAGTAAAAACCATTTTTGTTTCTGTCCGATACATACGGGGTCAGAGTCTGACCGAATGTACCGATGTGGCAAACGATAACGCAGCCATCCTTTGGTTTGCGCAATAATCTGGACATGTTCGGGCAATAAGCCGATTTCTTCTCTCAGTTCTCGAAAAAGTGCCTGTTCAGGGGTTTCTCCAAACTGAATGCCTCCTTGTGGAAACTGCCAAGCATTGTGACCAATGCGCTTTGCCCATAAAACCTGTCCATCATCGTTTGCCAAAATGATCCCGACATTCGGTCGGAAACCTTCTGAATCGATCATTTGGCTACCTAAATATTGTCTATATCGTTGACTTTAATCGCGGGGACAAACACTTTTTTATGTCCAGCTCGAAAAGATCAAAGTAAAATGTTTAAATTGCTACGATCTTAACGAATTTCTATCGACTAGCGGAGATAGATTTACATTTTTTTTCTTAAATTTCAGTTTAAACGAGAATTTTCATGAAACTGGCGTTGTTTGATTTAGACCATACCTTGTTAAATACCGATTCAGACCACTCGTGGGGTGAATTTTTAGTCAATGAAGGTTTGGTTGATCCGGTTCATCATCGTCAGATGAATGATAAATTTTATGAAGATTACAAAGCAGGACAACTTGACCCATATGCTTATAACGAATTTGTCTTTGGGTTTTTAACAAAGCATGACAATAATTACTTAACTGAACTTCACCAGTTGTTCATGCAAAAAGTGATTCGTCCACAAATGCGTCCAAAAGGTTTTGATGCGATCAAAAAACATCAAGATTTAGGTCATACAATTGTCGGTATTACAGCGACAAGCGATTTTATTACTGCGCCAATTTTCCGTGAATTTGGTATTACAGAAATTTTGGCAACTAATGCTGAAGTTGCTGATGGAAAATATACAGGTAAAGTTGCTGGTTTAGCATGTTATCAAAAAGGCAAACTTGCACGTCTAGATGGGTGGCTAGAAGGTCGTAGCGTGTCTGAATCTTGGGCTTATTCAGATTCAATCAACGATCGTTTTTTACTTGAATATGCAACTCATGCGATTGCAGTAAATCCTGATGATCGTCTTGAAAAACTGGCTCAAGAAAATAATTGGGAGATTCAGGACTGGTCAATTTCGCAGGCATGATATTTCTCAATATTTGAATCGCTTTTGCTGCATTGAGAGTAAGGGCGATTTAACTCGGTCGTGATGATGAGTGAGGATATGATGGATAATCAGAATGAGGCTGAAGAAAAGAAGACCCGAAGCGGCAATCTTCTTGAAGAATTTGTTGGGCAGCTAATTGACGGTTTCATCACGCTCCTTGGTGAACTCTTTATTTACATTGTTTTTCTATTATTTTCAGGTACTTTGATCGGCATTGTTGTTGCCGCGATTTTCTTTGGTTGGGGCATATTATTTTTACTGCTGCCTTTTGCTGTTCTGATTTATATTCTTTTTAAAAAATATAACCATTAATAGAATTATTCCTGCATCATTTTAATGAGTTCTTGCATAGCTCTAGATTGAGTACGTGCGGGATGCCATACCATGCCTAATTGACGATTCATTTCTACATCTAAATCAAGTTGCTGCATATCTTGATTTAGCAGAGTTTTTGGTAAAACTGACCAACCTAAACCAATCGACACCAACATGCGAATAGACTCAAGAGGGTTATTACTCATGGTGATTTTTGGTTTAAGCCCTTGTTTTTCAAACTCGGCTAAAGTGATTTGAGCAGTGTAAGTTTGTGCAGCGGGTAACAAGCTTGGGTATTCAATGAGGTCTTGTAAGCTGAGATTCTTTTTTTGTGCCAATGGATGAAATGGGGCAGCAACAAAAACTAAAGGATCATTCCAGATAGTAATGTAGTTAAGGCGCTCATCACCTGAAGGGGGAAGTGTTAAAAATGCTAACTCTAAATCACCAGCCAGCACTTTTTCATGTGCTTGCTCTGAGTCAACAAAATGCACATCTAAAGTAACCTGTGGAAATTGCTGAACAAAGTGTTTAAGGGGGGCGGGTAGATGGTGCAAGCCAATGTGATGACTGGTCCCAATTTTTAAACGACCTTGTATCTGAGTTTGTTCATGGCTGAGGGTATGATGGATGTCCCCAAGTTCATTGAGCCAGTTTTTAACTTTTGGTAATAATGAATGAGCAGCATGAGTGGCCTGAACACCGCGGCCTGCGGACTCAAATAGTTTTACACCAAAATATTCTTCTAAGCTGTGAATTCGCTTGGTAACAGCCGGCTGAGTAATAAATAATTGATCTGCAGCCACAGAGATAGACCCTGTTTCCATAACTTTTACAAAAGCTTCAAAGGCTGCAAGATTCATAATACAACTCAACTTGGAATAGAAAAATCGAGAGGCTAAAGTTGCCAAGCCAAAATCGTATCATGCTTGCAGCAAAACGAGTGAGAAAGTTGTGAATTACCGCCCTAATCTTAGCCTAAGCCGTTGTTTCTTTTTCGGCTAAGGCTGATACGCGGCGATCTTTAGCAGCCCATACTTTTTCATGGAAGAAAAAAGCAAAAGCTTGTACGGTTGGTTCAAGCATACTTAAGGTTAAAGCCATCCATATATTACCTGTTACAAAGTATGCAACTATCATTGCTACACTAATATGCATAATGTAATAGCTGAAGGTTTTCTTTAAGGTACGTTGATTATTTATAACGAATTTTTGAATATTAGCCATGATCATTCTCTTTAGCCACTTTAGATATTTTTAGTATAGAGATGAGAGTATAAGATTAAAAATTGATTATGCAAATGATAATCATTAACAAAAGCGATTTATTAAATTTGTGGTACCTCAAAGGAATTATAATTTATTCCAAAAAGTTTTCTAATTTATAAAAATGATAAATTAGATTTATGTGAAACTCTGGCTATAATCGAAGAAAGATTAGAATTACCCAGTCCAATGGAGCAAGACGACATGGCAGGCAAAACTTTATATGACAAATTGTGGGATGACCACGTTGTTTCACAGCGTGATGATGGCTCATGTTTACTTTATATTGACCGTCATTTATTGCATGAAGTGACCAGTCCACAAGCATTTGAAGGTTTGCAACTTGCAGGTCGTCAACCATGGCGCTTAAGTGCAAACGTTGCTACACCGGACCATAACGTTCCAACGTCTAAAAAAGAACGTGACCAAGGTATCGCAGGTATTGAAGATGATACATCTCGTATTCAAGTTCAAACCTTAGATGACAACTGTAAAGCCTTTAATATTGTTGAATTCAGTATTAATGATATCCGTCAGGGTATTGTGCATGTGGTTGGGCCTGAACAGGGCTTAACTTTACCGGGCATGACAGTCGTATGTGGTGATTCACATACAGCTACTCACGGTGCTTTCGGTTGCTTGGCGCATGGTATTGGGACATCTGAAGTTGAACATGTGTTAGCAACACAATGTTTGATCCAGAAAAAATCTAAAAACATGTTAGTACGTGTAGATGGCGTATTAGGCAAAGGTGTAACACCAAAAGATGTTGTTTTGGCAATCATTGCTAAAATTGGTACTGCTGGCGGCACAGGCTATGCAATCGAGTTTGGTGGTCAAGTTTTCCGTGATATGTCGATTGAAGGGCGTATGACGGTATGTAACATGGCGATTGAAGCGGGTGCTCGTGTCGGTATGGTTGCTGTTGATGACAAAACTATTGAATATGTGAAAGGCCGTAGCTACGCACCAAAAGGCGAGCAATGGGAACAAGCAGTTGCTTACTGGAACACTTTGCATTCAGATGAAGCTGCAGTGTTTGATGCAGTCGTTGAGCTAAATGGTGCAGAGATCGAGCCACAAGTGTCTTGGGGAACTTCACCAGAGATGGTTATTCCGGTCACAGAAGCTGTACCAACTTTAGAACAGGCGAAAGATGACGTTCAACGTAATGACTGGACGCGTGCTTATCAATATATGGGCTTAAATGCAGGTCAAGCATTAGCTGATATTCAACTTGACCGTGTCTTTATTGGTTCTTGCACTAACTCTCGTATTGAAGATATTCGTGCTGCGGCTGAGGTAGTTAAAGGTCGTAAAGTAGCCTCTAGCATTAAGCAAGCCATGATTGTTCCGGGTTCAGGTTTAGTGAAACAACAGGCAGAAAAAGAAGGATTGGATAAAATCTTCTTGGAAGCTGGTTTTGAATGGCGTGAACCGGGTTGTTCAATGTGTTTAGCAATGAATGCAGATAAGTTACAACCGGGCGAACACTGTGCATCGACGTCTAACCGTAACTTCGAAGGTCGTCAAGGCAATGGTGGTCGCACTCATCTGGTGAGCCCGGCAATGGCGGCAGCGGCTGCAATCGCAGGTCACTTTGTTGACGTTCGTTCATTTTAATTCGGTCTGGAGCAAACCATGAAAGCTTATACAGTTGAACAAGGTATCGTTGCACCATTAGATCGTGCCAATGTTGATACAGATTTAATTATCCCAAAACAGTTTTTGAAATCAATCAAACGTACTGGTTTTGGCGATAACTTATTTGATGAACTTCGTTATTTAGATGAAGGCTATCCGGGACAAGATAATTCAGTACGTCCTAAAAATCCGGATTTCGTTTTGAACCAGCCACGTTATCAAGGCGCAAATGTTTTAATTGCTCGTACTAACTTTGGTTGTGGTTCAAGCCGTGAGCATGCGCCTTGGGCATTAAATGAATACGGTTTCCGTACTGTTATTGCACCAAGCTTTGCTGATATTTTCTTTAATAACTGTTTTAAAAATGGCATGTTACCAGTCATTTTGTCAGAAGAAATTGTTGATCAATTATTTAAAGAATGTGCGGCAAATGAAGGATATCAATTAACAATTGATTTAGCTGCTCAGGAAGTACGTACGCCAACAGGGGAAGCTTTTAAATTTGAAGTTGACCCATTTCGCAAGCATTGTTTGTTAAATGGCTTGGATGATATTGGTTTAACTCTTCAAAATGCTGATGCAATTCGTGCTTATGAAGAAAAAACTAAACAGGTTCGTCCTTGGGTATTCCAAGAGTTAAATTAACCTTTTGGTACATTTTAAACATAGCCATGGCGTAGTGTTCAAACTCTTGCTAACATGCTAAAGCATAAAAACACCTTAAAATTATGCACTAGATGAGGATTGGGCTTGAACAATGAAGAGGAACGTTACTCATAGCTTTTTGTTGAGCCTGTGCGCAATAACACTCAGTGCTTGTCAGAGCACGTACAATGTAGTGGATACTGTCCGTATTAAGCAGGCTGAACAAGAAAATTTGGGGCAGAATGCAGCAATATATTGTTCGGGCGCGAAGAGTTGTGAATTTGAACGACTAAATGATATTACTGTAGTGGATGCGCAAACACGACGAATTAGTAATCAGGCAATTCATCAAGGAATTGTACGGTTGCACGGTTCAGTGCTTGGCCAGACCAACAGTTTATAT
This sequence comes from Acinetobacter sp. AYS6, assembly GCF_025630795.1. NCBI lineage: Bacteria > Pseudomonadati > Pseudomonadota > Gammaproteobacteria > Moraxellales > Moraxellaceae > Acinetobacter > Acinetobacter sp. AYS6. The sequence goes on along the minus strand of NZ_JAOTNV010000008.1, from coordinate 211,215 downwards.
TTATCTGTGCCTGCTAAACAATATGAAGTGGTGATCCGTTTCTATCCGATTTCTCCAGATCGGGCAGAAACATTTCATGTGATTCACCAGTTTAATGCCAACCATCGCTATACATTTAAAATGTACCGAGACAAATCTAACCGTTCGGGTAGTTTGCTCAATGTTTCTGTACCAGATCCATTATGTGTCGATTTAGATCAGGATGGGCGTGTAATTCGCCGTTTTTGTCGACCATTTGATGTAACAACAGGGCTAGGCGAGTTCCTTGAACAGAAAAAACTAACACCGCGGTAATCATAACGCTGCTTGTTTTTGGAAAATGGAAAAAGTTCATGTCTAAACAGATTTTAATTTTAGCTGGTGATGGTATTGGTCCTGAAATTGTTGGGGCAGCAGAAAAAGTATTAAATACAGTAAATGAAAAATTTAATTTATCGTTGACTTGGGAACATGGCCTATTGGGCGGCGCTGCAATTGATGCACACGGTGAACCATATCCAGCTGTAACGAGTGAACAAGCAAAAAAAGCAGATGCAATTTTATTAGGTGCGGTAGGCGGACCAAAATGGGACACCATTGAGCGCTCTATTCGTCCTGAACGTGGTCTTTTAAAAATTCGTAGTGAACTCAACTTGTTCGCTAACTTGCGTCCAGCCATTCTTTATCCGCAATTAGCAGATGCTTCTAGCTTAAAACCTGAAATTGTTGCTGGCTTAGATATTTTAATTGTTCGTGAATTGACTGGCGGTATCTATTTCGGTCAGCCACGTGGTATTCGTGAACTCGAAAACGGTGAAAAACAAGGCTATAACACAGACGTTTATTCTGAAAGCGAAATTAAGCGAATTGCGAAAGTGGCTTTTGAACTTGCAGGTTTACGTGGTGGTAAAGTTTGTTCGGTCGATAAAGCCAACGTTTTAGAAGTTACAGAACTTTGGAAGCAAACAGTTACTGATTTACAGCAAGCAAGTTATTCAAACATTCAGCTTTCACATATGTATGTCGACAATGCTGCAATGCAACTTGTACGTGCGCCTAAACAATTTGACGTGATCGTAACGGGTAACTTGTTTGGCGATATTTTATCTGATGAAGCAGCAATGCTTACAGGTTCAATCGGTATGTTGCCATCTGCATCGTTAGATGAAAATGGCAAAGGTATGTATGAGCCTTGTCATGGTTCGGCGCCTGACATTGCGGGTCAAAATGTGGCCAACCCATTAGCAACAATTCTTTCTGTTGCAATGATGCTTCGTTATACCTTCCGTGAAGAAGCTGCTGCAAAAGCAATTGAAGATGCAGTAGGTCAAGTGCTTGATCAAGGCTTGCGTACAGCAGATATTATGTCTGAAGGCATGACAAAAGTTGGTACAGCCGAGATGGGTGAAGCAGTTGTAGCTGCTCTTGCTTAAAAGCTTCTTATAAAAAAACGCAGCTCAACGCTGCGTTTTTTTGTGCCTATGTTTTAACAGGCTTTGCCTTCATATTGAATAGACTCGGCAATATCATTCTTAAGCTGAAAAATAACTTTGCAGTTGAAATTCACATCGTAAGAATTGCCACTCAGATTACCTGACTGTATAGCGACAGAATTCCCTCTCATGTCGACATTAGTCACCATCGGAATTGGAATGTTTAATGGACGCAAAATCGTGTAAATGAGTTGATTAGATGTTTGCTGTGGGGCACTAGAAACTTGAAAACCCAGACTACGTAGATTGATATCTTGCTGAATGGTTGCAGAGGATTTGCCTAGAAAGCTTTTTAAATATTCTTGTAAATCTACCGATTGGCGTGGATGGCTAGTACAAGCGCTCATATTCATGACGATTAAACAGAGTAGGCCAATGGGTAATCGGGTATCTATATTCATTTTTATCTCAATAAAAAAATTATATTTATTATTAAAGAACAATAGGTTGTATTTACAATCTTGTAAAGTAAAAAAGGAAGTTTATGATAAATGAAAGGTGAACTTACCTTTAGACTTATATTTAAACTCAAACCGTTCTAATAATAATTTTGTAGAAAACTAAGGGAAAATACGATGAGAAAAATTGCTTTTGCATTTTTATGCAGTTTAGGAATGACTGTCGTCTATGCCGATAACTGTGATAGTGCCCGAAATACTTACGATGATATTTACTGTACAAATAAAATTTATGCGAGTGCAGATGCAGATCTGAATAAGAATTATCAAGCATTGAGAGTAAAGTTGAATACCACGCAGAAAAATATTCTTAAGAAGTCTCAGCTTGCATGGATACGTCAACGTGATGCAGATTGTACAGATTCAAATAGAAATAGCGTAGACGTGCAATGTCGTTTACAGACAACGCAAGAAAGAAACCATTGGCTGCAAGAAAGATTGCGTGAATGCCAAACGGTGGGATGTAAAACCAGTCGCTTAAGTGAATAAACAACGCAATAAAAAAGCCACATCATGAAGTGGCTTTTTTGCATTCACTAATTAGCGAGCACGGTACGTAATACGACCTTTAGTGAGGTCATATGGAGTCATTTCGACTTTTACACTGTCGCCAGTAAGAATACGAATATAATGTTTACGCATTTTACCAGAAATGTGTGCAATAACTTCGTGACCGTTTTCAAGACGTACACGGAACATCGTATTAGGAAGCGTTTCGGTGACAACGCCTTCGAACTCAATGAGTTCCTCTTTATTGGCCATAGCCTACCTGATGATCAAATTGGAAAGGCGCAAATTATAGTCAATTTTTTTAAAAAAAACAAGATAGACACGCTTCTACTCAAGCATCTGGTTAAAGTATGACTAATAAAAAAAGATGTAATTTTTTTCACAAAAGGAGAGTAATTCTGTTGTCAGTTTGGTCAATCAACGCTAATCTAAAATCATAGTTATTAGGGACTGTTAATTGCGTAAAGGTCAACAGCCCTAAATATCAGTGAAGTATCTACATGGAAGGGCACTGCGTGGGTCAGCTAACAGATGCATCAGTTGTATTACGCTTTGGCTACCAAGCGATTCGTCGTGCGGGTTTGCCAACAGAAGAAATATTAACCAAAGCGGGAGTTGCTTTAAATCAGGTTGATACGAATGCACGTACACCGTTAAGTGCACAGTACGCCTTTTGGACTGCCGCTCAGGAAGTCAGTAAAGATCCAGATATCGGTCTGCATTTAGGCGAGCATTTGCCTTTGTACCGTGGTCAGGTCATTGAACATCTATTTATTAGTAGTGAAACCTTTGGCGAGGGCTTAAAACGGGCTTTGGCATATCAACGACTGATTAGTGATGCATTTGATGCAAAACTCGTCATTGAGGAAGGACGTTGTTATTTAACCAATGGCGAACAGATTGGTGCTGATAATCTTGTTAATCGACATTTCTCGGAATGTGCAATTTCGGGCATATTGAGATTTTTTAAGTTCATTACCGAAGGGCAATTTCATCCGATCTTCATCGATTTCAATTTTAGCGAAGGGGCCTCTGAGGATGAATATTTCCGCGTATTTGGCTGCCCGGTCAGTTTAGGTCAAAAAGAGACACGTTTATATTTTGATGCAGCTATTCTAGATTTTCAGCTTTGGCAAGCAGAGCCTGAGTTATTGCAGTTGCATGAGCAGCTTGCAATTGAAAAGTTACAAGAACTGGCTCGTTATGATTTAGTGGGTGAAGTTCGCCGTGCGATTGGTTCAACGCTGGAAAGTGGAGAAACAACCTTGGAAACGGTTGCGGCTCAGTTGAATATTACCCCGCGTCGCTTACGTACTCAGTTAAGTGAAGCCAATACCAGTTTTCAGCAAATTTTGTCAGATTATCGCTGCCGTTTGGCTAAAAAACTTTTGGCCAATACCAATGAGAGTGTTGAACGAATTGTGTATTTAACAGGCTTCTCTGAACCGAGTACGTTCTATCGTGCATTTAAGCGTTGGACGAATGAGACGCCAGTTGAGTACCGTAAGCGTAAACAACATCGGTAGAAATATAGAGCGCTGGCTAAGCTTACTCAGGTAAGTTTAGCCAATGTGGCCCAAGCGGGGGCTGTGGCAAATCAAACTGTTCAGGATAATTACACTGAATAAAATAAAGACCGTCGGGTGGGGCAGTTATTCCGGCCGCCTTACGATCTTGTGCAGCAAACATTGTATCGATATGATCAATTTCATACATACCTTGACCAATTTCGAGTAAACATCCAACAATGTTGCGAACCATATGGTGTAGAAAACCATCTGCTTCAATATCTAAAACCAAATACCGTCCATGTTCAAATAAACGGCAATGTTTTACATGTCGTACAGGCTGATTTGATTGGCAAGCTGCTGCGCGGAAGCTTTCGAAGTTATGAGTGCCTTCAAATTTACTTGCCGCTTCGATCATCTTTTTCACGTCTAACTTTTGGTAAACGTGAGTAACCTGTTTATGCAAGAGTGCAGGGCGATGAGGCGTGTTATATATAACATAGCGGTAACGTCGAGCAGTCGCTTTAAAGCGGGCATGAAAACTTTCATCCATCAGCTTAATCCACTGAATGGAAATGTCTTTAGGTAGCTGGCTATTTGCCCCTCTTAACCATCCTGTTTCTGGACGAATGGCGTGCGTGTCGAAGTGTGCCACCATATTGGTTGCATGTACTCCTGCATCGGTACGACCAGCACCATGAAGTGCTATGGGTTCATTTGCGACTTTGCTAAGCACACGTTCAATAGTTTCTTGTACGCTGGCAACGCCTGGCTGTTGTGTTTGCCAACCTCGATATTGAACTCCGCTAAATTCAATACCGACTGCATAACGTTGCATGGTTTTACCTCTATTTAATGCAAATTTTCGTTCCAATGGCTGAGCCACTGTTCTGGGGTTGAGTATTTTAAATAGATTTGAAGCGCTTTTGCATAGAGATCTGCATGACTATGTGCATCACTAATGACAATTTTTGCAGTTTTGGCCCATGCACTAATTGCATAGCGCTGATCAATACCACCAAATGTCACCTGAGTTGTTAGAATCGGAACGCAGCCATGTGCATAGAGCTCATCTAATGTGGCAAGTAGTTCTTGGTTTACTGCAATATTACCTGTACCAAAACCTTGTAATACTAAGAATTGAGGGGGAGCTGGTAGCAAGTTTCGTAATTGTTGAACCAGTTGAGCGGTTGCAATAGGTTGCATCATCCAATTCAAAATTTGAAAAGATGCTGCACGCTCGATTTGCGTATCTTGCACAATCAATTCATTTTGCTGAGGTGTAAACTCAAACTCAGCTTTAAGACCAGAAAAAGCATCAAGTTCAGTTGTATGAGTTTTTAATGCAGTTTGTGCATGGAATACTTGATGGTGGAATGCGAGATAAGCGCCTACAGGTAGGGCAATCACTTGTTCTAATGCAAGATATAAGTTCTCAATTGCATCAGTAAATTCACGGGTATTATCACCTTGAATATTAAGTAATGGATATTGGCTACCAGTAATCACAATATGACAGCTTTGGCCCAAAAAGCGGGCTAAGGTTGCAGCCGCATAACTGAGCGTGTCTGTACCATGAATAACAACGAAATGCTGGTAACCTTCAAGTTGTAGTTGTTGTATACGTTGAATCAGACGTAACCAGTCAGGTGCCGTACATGCACTGCTATCAACAATATTGGGCGCAGCAAAGCAGTCAACTGTTAAGTGGGGGGGAATCACTTTTTTAAGTTGAGGTAAGAATTGGTCATAAGGCATAGGAGCTAAAGGTTCACCGATGCAACCAAAAGTACCACCCATATAAAATAAGGCTATTTTTTTCATATTTTTGCAGGCATAAAAAAGCAGTCATCTCTGACTGCTTATGGTAAATCGAACAGTTCTAAGAAGCTATGTGATTAAGTAGGTTTTTCGCACGTTGTTGTTGTTCTGTGTTGAATTTTTGCTCATTACTTGCCAATAAGGCGTGAGCTGCTGGGTAAGCACCTAACTTGATGTATTGCTCAGCTAGTTTTAGATCAAGTTCATTTTCATCTAACTGTTTTAATTCTGGAAAAGCTTCTAGAAGGGGATCTTTAGTTTGATCTGGGGTAATTACTTCGCCTACTAAATCTACATGGTTTTGAGTTTCAATCTCTGGTGCTATAACTAACGCAGGCTCATCTAAAGAAAATTCAAGAGAGGTGATTGAATTTGAGTCTAATGGAGCTTGTTCTACGAGTGTAAGTTCAACTAATGATGGAGCTTGTTCAACAAATTTCGTCTCTGAACTTGAAGGATTTAAGTCAAGGTTAAAATCTAAAGCATTGACGCTATTCTCTTGATCTGCTTTTACCTCTAATGCTTGAGTTTTTTCCTTAGTTTCATGCAGAGGTGCCAAGTCAAAAGAAAACTCTAAATCAGCTAGCTCATTTGTTTCTTGAGATGACGATACTTCTGGTACTTGCTGAGATGTTGATACTTCTGGTTCATGTACAGGTTGGCTGGTAGTTTCGGTAGCAGTAGTTTTTTCGAGTGAAAAGTTAAATTCTAAAGGTTTAACTTCAACAGCAGGTTCTTGTTTTATCGGTGTATAGTCTTTCTGCAAGTCATCAAAAGAAGTTTCAGAAGAACTTGTTGTTAACTGGTCAAACTGAGCTGTAGTGTCTGGTGTATTTTTTGGTTCTTCGTATGTTTGAGCTTGAGGAAAATCGATGGCATCAGGTTGTCTTGATGACTCATATTCTTTTTGTCTGACTTCCGCCTGATTCACTATTTCATTGAGTGCTAGACTTCGAATATGACTAATCAGTTGGGTTATAGCAAATTCATCTTTTTGTGCAATATGAACTTCAAGCAATAATAAATAAAGTTCATGTTGTGTATTATCTTTTTTTAACGCCTGATTCACTTGAGCTTCAGCAGCTGAATATTGCTTTTCTTGAATGAGCTGTTGGATTTTTTGACGTACAGCTTCTGGAACAGGGTTGCTTTGTGGAGTCGATGGAAGTGTTTCTTCTACCACATTTATTTTACTTTTTTCTCGAGAGTTTTTACTCGATTTAGAGTTCGTTTTTTTATTGGTTTTTCTATTTACCGTTTTCGGGGAAGTGGCCTCTTGTTTCTGGCTATTCTCACGTTTTTTTAAAATGACAGCGACCACGAGTAATATGATGAACGGAATCACATATAACATTATTTTCCCCTTAAAAAATAAATATTTGCAATATAAAGCGTGCTCACTCTGGTTTTAACTTAATGTTTTTGCTTGTGAGTGTGTTGCTGTGCTTGTAACTGCTGTTGTAACTCTGCCAAACGTGCATTCAAAAGTTGAATACGTTGGTCTTTTAAACGTAAAGTTTGATTTAGTTTGGTTACATTCCTTTGTAATGTAACGGTTTTTTCTCTTTTTGTCATAACTTTTACTGCTAACTCAGTATTGTTTTGACTTTGTTGTGTGTTCTTTTTAGCACTTCCATGCGTAGAATTTTGGCTGTTTTCAGCCACGATGCTCATTTCTGCTTGTTGCAAGCGGTATTTAGCTTGGCCAGAAGGTGATTTTGCAGCATGCGTTATTTCTGCTTTTGATTTATTTTGCTGAGTTTTTGCGACAGGAGTATGGGTAAGTTTTAGAGAGATTCCCTGACGTAAACGGTTTACATCACCTTGAATAAAAGCATGCTGGTTTTGTTGTTGGATATCATGCATGACTTTGGCAACTGGCTGTTTGGTTTTCGCTGCAATACGATTAGCGATGCTCCATAAAGACTCATTGTGTTGTACTACATATTTACCTGAAGTTACTGATCCCTTTGGCGGGCTCAGGGTTTGTTTCTTTGCAGTAGTTTGACTGAGCTTTTTGGATGGAACAGATTTCTTTTGTACTGCTAAATTTTTAACCCCCGTTTTTGGCGGATTATTTGCATCTGACTTGTTGATAGCAGGTTTAATTTGTGTCTGGTCAGGAGTAGTAGTGCTTGTTGCAATTTGTTGAGTTACTTGAACCGAAGAGTTTTCACTAACTGAGGTAGATGAATTTGGATTTATTACTGGAGCAGACCCAGAGGTAATATTAAGGCTGTGCTCACTATTCGAGTTCGTTATCGTTGTAGCTGAAGTTGATGAAGCATATTGGGTACTTTCTGGTAGATTTAAAGCAATATCCTTTTCATTGACAATAAATTGAGGGGATAAAGTACTTTCGTTATTTTCGGTCTTTTTTATAGAAGAAGGCTTAAGTACAGTTTTGATATGCTGCAAACGCGTTGCAGAACCTTCACTGATTTTTACAACAATATTGAGTTCAGGATCAATAACAGGGCGAGACGAGGTAATCACAATAACCCCAGAACCTTGACCATTTTGGCGGGTGTAAAAATTAAGATTTCCCGGTGGCTGATGAGTTACACCCAAAGCACTTAAATCTTCAGGAGTCGCTAAACTGACTTGTAAAGTGGCATTAGGGTCAGCTTGTTGGAAATTCATTTCTGCATATAACAAATCTCCGGGAGCGGACTGAATTTGTATAGGGTCTAATGTAATCGCATAAATAGAAGGCGAAGACATAATGGTGAAAATGGCAATTTTTAATTTGTTATAAACAGTCATCTCAATCCATGACCTAATAAGTCGTAAAGTCGTTCAAAATTATACAATAATGAAATGTAAATAAATTGTAAAATTTTCACAAACCAGTTACGAAAAAGCCGATCTAGTGTGATCGGCTTTTTATTTTGAGTGAATAATTCAGATCAAATTATGAGTTTTTGTATTCTACTAAGATGCGTAACATGCGACGTAAAGGTTCAGCAGCACCCCAAAGTAACTGATCACCTACTGTGAATGCGCCTAAATATTCTTTACCCATGTTAAGTTTACGCAAACGGCCAACAGGTACAGTTAATGTACCAGTTACAGCAACAGGTGTAAGGTCAGTCATAGACGCTTCACGAGTGTTTGGTACAACTTTCGCCCATTGGTTAGAAGTACGAATCATATCTTCGATTTCATCAAGTGGCACATCTTTTTTCAACTTGATCGTCAACGCTTGAGAGTGACAACGCATTGCACCAATACGAACACAGTGGCCATCGATAGGAACAATTTGTGAGTTACCCAAGATCTTGTTGGTTTCAACCTGACCTTTCCATTCTTCTTTTGACTGACCGTTTTCAAGTTGCTTATCAATGTACGGAATCAACGATCCAGCTAATGGCACGCCAAAGTTAGCAGATGGGAAACCTTCGCCACGTTGTAGCTCGGCAACTTGTCGGTCAATATCCAAAATTGCAGATTTAGGATCATCTAACAATGTTTTGGTATTGTTATATAAGTAGCCCATACCAGTAATTAGCTCACGCATGTTTTGTGCGCCAGCGCCTGATGCTGCTTGATAAGTCATAGCAGTCATCCACTCCACCAAATTGTTTTGGAAAAGTGAACCTACACCCATCAACATAAGCGATACAGTACAGTTGCCGCCTACGAAAGTTTTGGTGCCGTTCACCAAACCGTCTTTGATGACGTTAAGGTTTACTGGGTCAAGAACGATGATTGCATCATCTGACATACGTAAAGTAGAGGCTGCATCAATCCAGTAGCCATTCCAACCAGTTGCTTTTAACTGTGGGAAAACTTCAGACGTATAGTCACCACCTTGACAGGTAATAATGACATCCATTTGCTTCAGACTATTAATGTCTGTAGCTTCCATAAGTGCTGGGGCAGTCTTACCACCAAATGAAGGAGCTTCACCACCTGCATTACTGGTAGAGAAATAAAATGGCTCAATATGAGCAAAATCATTCTCTTCAACCATACGTTGCATAAGGACGGAACCGACCATCCCGCGCCAACCGACCAGACCTACTTTCATGTCATTTTGCCTCGGTGCGTTAAAATTATTAGGGGGAGTTGAGTGTATCAAAAGTGTCCACAACTGCAAGCGTTACAGAAACAAAACACCATGTTTATTGAGTAGAATATCTTGTTTATGTTACATACAAAATTGATAAAGATGACAAAAACTTTAAAAATCAAATCATCTTAAAAGAGAAAATTCAATGATTTATATCGAAGTTTTAGCTGGTCTGGTGATTTGGTTAAGTTTCTGGTCACTTATTCCTCGTGATGAGTGGTGGTTTCGCGGTGCCGACTTCCCACGTTTACAGATTCTATTTATTGGTTTATTAGCCTTTATTGGTATGTTGTTTTGGCCCAGTGAATGGAATGCGTGGCGTGAAATATTGCTTGCTGTGCTTATCGCTGCCATCGCCTATCAGCTTAAAATGGTTTTGCCTTATACCTTGTTCTGGAAAAAACAGGTTAAGCAGGTAAAATCATCTCAATTAGACCCACAAAAGCAAATTTCATTAATTGTATCGAATGTTCTGACCCCTAATGATAAATATCATTTACTTCTTGAGCAGATCAAGACATTAAAACCAGATTTACTACTTACACTGGAAAGTGATAAGACGTGGGAAAACGCTTTAAAAGAAATTGAAGAAGATTATCCTTATCGCGTTCCAGTGCCTTTAGATAATTTATACGGCATGCATTTATATAGCCGGTTACCTTTATCGGACACTGAAGTTAAATTTATTTTAAGTGACGAAATTCCCTCTATTCATACCACTGTGACTTTACGGTCTGGTATGCCAGTTCAACTCTATTGCTTGCATCCTAAGCCACCGAGCCCAACTGAGGCGAAAGATTCGACTTTACGGGATGCGGAACTTTTAATTGTGGGTGATCAAATTAAAGATCTAGATGAAAGCTGTATTGTGATGGGAGATTTAAACGATGTAGCATGGTCACGTACTACGCGTTTATTTCAAAGGATTAGTGGGTTACTTGATCCACGGGTTGGTCGACATTTTATTAATACTTTTCATGCAGATTATCCATTGCTGCGTTGGTCTTTAGACCATATTTTTCATAGTACCGATTTTGGTTTGGTTAAAATGAAACGGTTGCCACATATTGGATCTGATCATTTTCCAGTATATGTTGTTTTGCAGTCTGGACGTATATTTGAACATCTTCAAGAAGAATTGGAACAAACCCAAAGCGATGAAGAAGAGGCTCAAAGCGCCATACAAGAAGGAATTGCGAAAGCTGAAAAAGAAGAAAAAATTGTGACTGATAAAATTGCGCAGCCTTATAAATAAAAAAAATATAAAAATTGATGTAAGCAATATCGTACAAAGATTTGAGTCTAGGGCGAATAGGCAGAGGGTGATAAAAACCTTATTCTACATTCATCGGCACACGGAAACGGGAATGGACGATCCCACGTAAGGATACATAAAGCTGATATGGAATAGCATCATGGATAAGATGCTGGAATGGAAACAATAAGAATAACGATCAACCTGAAAGCACAACCTCATTTACCCGAGTTTTGCAGGACGCAGAACTCGGGTTAATATTTTATATATCTTAATTAATTTATTGTAAATAAAAGAAATATTTTTAAGCTAATCTTAATATTAAAATCTATTTAATAATAGGTAAACATCTATGCGTTTTTATATAAATCTGAGCAATTTCCAATGAAAAAAGATACAAAAAATTTTTCTGATAAGTTTTTGTTTTTATAGATTATTGATGAATAAATATAGTCGTTGATCTATTTAGATATAAATTGGACTTGTTTAATTAATAAATCTCAATAGAATGTGCCGATCGTTGACATGTTGGATCGTCAACAGGCATTGTTGTTTATCTCGCCGGATCGGCGAGTTGTGATTTGTTTGTACATTTAAATTTCTGTTTGGAAATTACTGTACATATTGAGGTTTCACTCTTAGTTAGTGGTCTTCTCCCTCTCATATTTGATACTTTGCGGTGCATAAGGATTGTCTTATGAAGAATTTTAAATTTAGCCTTGCTTGGCAAATTTTAATTGCTTTAATCCTAGGGATAGTTGTCGGGGCTGTTTTACATAACCAGCCTGAAATCAAAGACAGTATTGTAACTAATGTTCTTACGCCACTTGGTAAGATTTTCATTAGCCTGATTAAAATGATTGTAATTCCAATCGTTTTCTCTACCTTAATTTTAGGTATTGCAGGTGTTGGCAGTACGAAAAGTTTAGGGCGACTTGGTTTTAAAACCATTCTCTATTTTGAAATTATTACCACTATTGCTATTTTGGTTGGCTTGGTTGCAGCGAATATCTTCCATCCAGGTTCAGGCATTGATATGTCTCAACTGGTTCAAACTGATATTTCTCAATATAAGCATACAACTGAAGAAGTTCAGTCACAGTCTCATGGCATCATGCAGACAATATTATCGCTTATTCCAACGAACATTATTAGTTCAATGGCGCATGGCGAAATGTTACCTGTGATTTTCTTTGCTGTGTTATTTGGTATTGGTTTGTCTTCATTACCAGCAACAACTAAAGATCCATTATTAAACGTATTTCATGCTGTATCGGAAACTATGTTCCGTGTAACGCACATCATCATGAAATATGCGCCAGTGGGTGTGTTTGGTTTGATTGCAGTAACTGTTGCAAACTTCGGTTTCGCTTCGCTTATTCCTTTAGGCAAGTTAGTCGTGTTGGTATATGGCGCGATCTTGTTCTTTGCCTTGGTGGTACTTGGTTTAACTGCAAAAATGTTCAGCATCAATATCTTTACTTTGTTTAAGATTTTGAAAGATGAATTAATTTTGGCATATTCAACTGCAAGCTCTGAAACAGTTTTACCGCGTATTATGCAAAAAATGGAAGCTTATGGCGCGCCTAAAGCAATTTCTAGTTTTGTTATTCCAACAGGTTATTCATTTAACCTTGATGGCTCTACGCTTTACCAAAGTATCGCGGCAATCTTTATTGCACAGCTTTACGGTATTGAAATGTCAATTAGCCAACAGGTCATTTTAGTTGTAACTTTAATGATTACTTCTAAAGGTATTGCAGGTGTTCCTGGCGTATCGTTTGTTGTGTTATTAGCAACATTAGGTAGTGTTGGTATTCCTGTAGAAGGCTTGGCATTTATTGCTGGTGTTGACCGTATCATGGATATGGCACGTACCGCGTTGAACGTTGTAGGTAATGCACTTGCAGTACTTGTGATTAGTAAATGGGAAAAACAATACGACTATGAAAAAGCAGCAGCTTATGAAGCATCGCTTAAATAAAGCTGACTTTTTATTGTTGTAATAAAAACCCGCGTTGATCGCGGGTTTTTTTTATGGGCTTACTTCACAGTACAGATGCATATAAGGCCAGTGTTTGATCACACATGTCTTTCAAGCTAAACATAGTAACAGGGGCAACGACTTGAGGCTGTTCAATATGCTTTCTCACTGTTTCCAGTAGAGCCGTTTCATTTCCTACTTCAACAAGACCTTGAGGATAGACATTAGATAAGATCTCGGCAACACCTCCACGGTTCCAGCCAACGACTGGAGTACCGACTGAGAGCGCTTCTAATGCTGTTCTACCGAATGTTTCTGCTTGATTGGATAGAGAGAGCACAATATCGCTAAAAGCGAGCCATTCGCGAATATCTGAGCGATGGCCTACGAAGGTAATTTTATCTGCAAGTCCTTTACTTTGAATGGTGCTTTGCAACTCGTTTAAATAGGCCTGTTTTTTTGCATCGGCACCACCAACAACCACAGCATGTAGCTGAGGATATTGTTCACCTAGTTTTTGCATCAGTTCAATTAAACTTTCATGTCCTTTTAAACGTGTAATACGGCCAGGTAAGCAAAGTAAAAACTTATTTTCGAGTTCAGGAAAGTCATTAAAAACTTGATTAAACCATTGTGCTGATGGCTGATAATTATGTGGAAACGCGGCTGGGTCAATTCCACGATAAATTCGAACAATATCTTGGGGAGGGCAGTTTTTATAATGTTCAGTGATGTATTTAACCACACTGTCTGAAACAGCAATTACTTTTTCGGCCTGCGTCATAATCGCACTATAACGATTGACTGAATAAAAGCCATGCACTGTGCTAATGAGGTGAGGGCGTTTGTTCGCAGGTATTTTTCTTAAGGCAAAGTGAGTCAGCCATGCAGGTATACGTGAGCGTACATGAACAATATCTGGTTGATGCTGTTCAATTAACTGACGTAATGGACGGATTTGCCACAAGCTTGAAAGTGATTTTTTATGAATTGGTAGCGTTAAGTGAGTAGAACCTTCAGCTTCGAGCTGTGAGACCAAGCGTCCACCGTTTGAAACAACTAAAGATTGGTGGCCTTGTGCAACGAGCGCACGTGCAATTTCGAGTGTGCCGCGTTCTACGCCACCGCTGTTGAGTTCTGGAAGAAGTTGCATCACTTTCATTATTTTTTGCCTGTAGGTTGTAGCAAAGCGGGATCTTGCGATTTTGAAGTCGAAATTTAGAGATTAACCTTCGGTTCGACCTACTTTTGTTTTGGCAAAAGTAGGCAAAACCATTCTCATCCACAAAACCTGTTCACTGCTTGTGTATATCAAATTATATCGCAGAAACAGTATCTTCACTGATTTTGGGCAGGTTGTGGATGACGTTTCCGCGAGTCATATAAATAATGTTGTGCCTACTATCAATTTAAAATCATTACAGCTTTATCTTAATAGATCTCTTCATATCCCTCAGGACGTGTCTTAAATCGACGGTGGAACCACATATATTGAGTTGGTGCAATACGAAGCTGATTCTCAATAATCTTATTAACGCGTGTTGCATCATCAACTTCATCTTCACTTGGCATATTATTGACCGCAGGTTCAATCAGAACATGATATTTCGGATTTTTAATATCTCCATGGCGGTAGAAATATAAAGGCACGGCGACTGCTTTTGATATTTTTAATAAGCGGCGGTGTGCTGTTACTGTGGCTGCAGGTACACCAAAAAACGGTGCCATAACACCTTGTTTGAGTCCAAAATCTTGATCGGGGCTGTACCAAATTGCATCGCCATCTTTAAGATGACGAATTAAACCACGCATATCATCATGATCGATTTGTGCTTTATAAATCGTGCCACGGCAACGATAAATCAGCATATCGAGCAATGGGTTATTTTGAGGACGATAGACAACATCTGGTTCGAAATATTGAGCGCATACGTAACCACCTGCATCAAGAAGCGTACTATGTGTCCCCAGTAATAAAACACCTTTGCCTTGAGCTTGGGCATTGGTAATGTGCTCTAAGCCTTCAATCGTAACTCGGTTTTTAAACCAGCGTGGGCTGTACCATGCATTTAAGGTTTCAAACACCCCAAGCATCATATCGACGAAAACTTGTTGAGCTTGTTGTTGAACTTTATCGTGAGACCATTCAGGAAAGCAGACTTCTAAATTACGAATAGTGGTTTTACGGCGTGATTTTAGATATTTCCAAGCCAGATGAGCTACGCCATGCGCCAGACGCCATTGTATGGCCCAAGGTAAAATAGCCAAAAGCATTAAAAAGACAATAGCAATCCAAACACCCCAATATTTAGGCAATAGAAAGGACCATTGAAATTCACCGGGCGTATAAGGCTGCTTTTGGCTCATAACGATATAAAGATTTCAAAAAGTTAAAACTGGCAAAAGTGTATCACGAACTGAATTTATCGTCGTAATACACTGTTCAATTGAGTGTTAATAGAGGATGAAATAAGAAGATTGAGTTATCGGCGATTTTCTAAAAGAATTTTAACAGCAAGTCCAGCGAGTACAGTTCCCATAAGCCAGCGTTGTATATTTGCCCAAAGCGGTTTTTGTTGTAGAAAAAGAGCAATGCTACCCGCAGAAAGTACAATAAGCGCATTTACTGAAACGCTTACAAAAATTTGAATCGTACCGAGTTGAATTGATTGCCACAAAATACTGCCTTGTTGTGGATGAATAAACTGTGGCAGTAAAGATAAATACATAATAGCAATTTTGGGATTAAGCAAGTTGGTCGCAAAACCCATTAAAAAGAGTTTAGCAGGGGAATCTACTGATAAATCTTTTACATTAAAAATAGGAGCTGCGTTTGGACGGAGTGCTTTCCATGCCAGCCAGAGTAAATAAATTGCCCCAGCAATACGAATAGTGTCGTAAGCATAAGGAACCGCTACAATTAACGCTGTAATACCAAAAGATGCGCAAAGCATATAAAAAATAAAGCCTACAGCTACGCCACCTAAAGAGATAAATCCGGCGGTTTTCCCTTGGCAAATTGAGCGTGAAATAAGGTAAATCATATTGGGGCCAGGAGTGAGTACCATCGCCAAACAAATTAGTCCAAATGCCAAAATTTGAGAAAGCTCTAGCATGCGAAAAGACTCCAATATTATTATACGGTTAGATATAACATAATTATTTCTATAAGTCTTATATTCAAGCACAAGGCTATTTTTAAAATACTAAAAATAGCGAAGATATAATCCATTATAAAAATGTGTTTTATAAATTTTGAGTTTTAAAAAGCTTTTATTTGCAATATAAAAAAAGCCCCCTTAATTTAAGGAGGCTTTTTTTATATTTTTTAAGAAAGAGGATTAGTTTCCTTTGCTCATTTGTTCAAGCACGTCCCAACGTTCCAATTTCTCAAGTAATAACTCGTCAATTTCTGTAAGACGTTGGCTTGCTTTGGTTGCTGCATCAGCATCTTTAACAAACCATGAACCGTCTGCAAGTTTCTCAGAAAGTTCTGCTTGCTCCTTTTCTAAGTTTTCAATTTCAGCGGGTAATTGTTCAAGTTCACGCTGATCTTTATAACTCAGTTTTACCTTTTTAACGGTACTTTGGGCCGCAGCTTTTTCCGCTTCAGCTTTTGCCTGAGCTTTTTTTACATCAGATTTCTGATCTACTACTTTGTCATCTGGACGTTGTTGCAAATAGTCTTGGTAGCCACCGATGTATTCTGCAATATTGCCTTTGCCATCAAATACCCACGTAGAAGTTACTACGTTATCCATAAATGCACGGTCATGGCTAATGAGAAGCAAGGTGCCTTTATAATCAGACAACATTTCTTCTAGAAGCTCTAGAGTCACCATATCCAAGTCATTGGTTGGCTCATCCATTACGATCAGATTCGATGGTTTAAGCAGCAATTTAGCCAATAAGATACGATTTCTTTCACCGCCAGAAAGGGCTTTTACCGGAGTACGGGCACGTTCAGGTGAAAATAAGAAGTCTTGAAGATAGCTATAGATATGACGACGGTTGCCATTCACATCAACAAAGTCAGAGCCTTCTGAAACGTTTGCCATTACGGTTTTTTCAAGGTCTAAGGCATTACGTAACTGATCAAAATAGGCCACTTCTAACTGTGTACCTGTTTTAACTGAACCGCCATGTTCGATTTCACCTAAAATGGCTTTAATTAACGTCGTTTTACCAACGCCGTTATCACCTACCAAGCCAATACGATCGCCACGCATAACAAGGGTAGAGAAATCTTTGATCAGTAAATTATTATCGTAAGCGACACTTAAATGTTCGATATCAAATACTAATTTACCTGAACGATTTGCATCTTGGGTTGCCATACTCACTTTGCCTTGTTGTGAGCGGCGTGCTTTCGATTCTTCACGTAACGCTTTTAAGGCGCGCACACGACCTTCATTACGGGTACGACGTGCTTTAATACCTTGGCGAATCCAAGCTTCTTCTTCAGCTAATTTTTTATCAAATAAAGCATTCTGTTTTTCTTCTGCTTCCATTTGCTGAGCTTTTAGCTCTAAATAGCGAGAATAATTGCCCTCATAACCTCGCAGAATACCGCGGTCGAGTTCCACAATTCGAGTTGCAATGCTATCTACAAAAGAACGGTCATGCGAAATAAACAGAAGCGTTAAATTATTTTGATCTAGTAAGAATTTTTCTAGCCATTCAATACTTTCAACATCTAAATGGTTCGTTGGTTCGTCTAGAAGTAATACATCTGGTTGTGTCAAAAGAGCGCGAGCTAATAAAACACGGCGTTTACGTCCACCTGACAGGTCTGCCAAGTCGGCATTTGGATCGAGACCCATTTTACTTAAAAGAGCATTTACTTTATTTTCGAGTGCCCAACCGTCTAGTTGGTCTAGCTTATGCTGAAGGTTGCCCATACGGTCACAGGCTTCCATATCTCCTAGCATACAAGCATCGGTCGCTTCATGATAAGCTCTGAGTACTTCAGAAGCTTCGCCTGCACCATCTGCCACAATGTCGGCTACTTTGCCAGAGTCCATTGGTACGTCTTGGGCTAACATTGAAACAGTTAGACCATTTTGAATGGAAACTTCACCAGAATCTGGTAATAGGCTTCCCTCGATCAGTTTAAGTAAAGTAGACTTACCTTCACCATTACGACCAATTAAACAGACTCGTTCGCCACGTTCTAGATTAAAGTTCGCGCCATCGAGCAAGGCAGGTCCGCCAAAAGCAAGTTGGACATCCCTTAGGGTAATATAGGCCATAATGTTTTCCAGAATCTCAAATGAGGATTTAAATGACTAAACCACCATATCATGATGATCAAGCGTCATTGTCCGCACCCATTGAAGATTTGCAAGTGCGAATTACATTTTTGGATGATTTAGTTGAACAATTAAATCAACAACTCGCTATTCAGACTCAAGAAATAGCTGATTTAAAAAAACAAATGCAATTTCTTTATCAACGTGTGGAATCATCGGATTTATCGGAAGGTATTGCACCTTTTGATCCATTAACCAATAAGCCTCCCCACTATTAATAAAATGGCAAGTTCAATACTTGCCATTTTATTAGGGGATATTGAGAAATTTTGCTTAAAAACGATGTAATACGATTTTCCCTTTTGTTGTACCGCTTTCAATTTGCTGATGAACTCGTTTTAAGTTTTTAGCATTAATGGGGCTTAAAACTTGCGAAACAGTAGTTTTGATTTTCCCTTCATCAACCAGTTTGCTGACTTCATTTAATAGTTCACTTTGCTTTTCCATATCTTCAGTCTGGAACATTGAACGTGTAAACATAAACTCCCAGTGCACCGATACAGACTTCGATTTAAAAGGCTTAATATCTAACTGTTCTGGATCATCAATTAAGCCAAAATGACCTTGTGGTGCAATCAACTCTACGATATCTGATAAATGTTGATCTGTTTGAGTGGTCGAGAACACATATAAAGGTGCGTTTAAACCTAATTGCTTGATTTGTCCTGTTAAAGGTTGACGATGATCTAATACATAGTCGGCGCCAAGTTGCTTAACCCATTCTTTGGTTTCTGTTCGTGAAGCTGTCGCAATAATCGTCAGATTAGTCAACTGTTTGAGCAGCTGAATTGTAATTGAGCCTACACCACCAGCTCCACCAATCACTAATATTGTTGTATTTTCTGGGGCAACTTTTGGTACTTGTAATCGATCAAATAACATTTCCCATGCTGTGATAGCCGTTAAAGGGAGAGCTGCCGCTTCAGTTGCTTCTAAAGTTTTTGGTTTATGACCCACAATACGTTCATCAACCAACTGTAATTCACTATTACTGCCTTGGCGATTGAGTGCGCCTGCATACCAGACTGCATCTCCGACTTTAAATTGTGAAACTTGACCTCCAATCGCTTCAACGACGCCTACTGCATCCCATCCAAGAGTTTTCCATTGATTATTCTCTGGGTTTACGTTGTTGCGGATTTTAGTATCTACCGGATTCACAGAAATCGCCTGAACACGAACAAGTAGATCATGGCCCTGTGCAACTGGCGTATCGAGTTCAATATCAACGAGTGCCTCTGGCGATGTAAGGGGACCTGCTTTTTGATATGCCACAGCTTTCATAAGAATAATTCCTCTTGTTGGGAGTTTGATCATAACGTAAGCTTAAATTTAGTGACTACAGACAAATAACGCTCATAGTGTCAAAAAGGATACTGTAAAATGGCAAAACTACGACATTCAAGTTTTGATTGCTCTCCGGGTTGTTCAGTTGAGGCGGCCATTAGTTTGATTGATGGAAAGTGGAAGTGCGTCATTCTTTGGCATTTATTTAATGAAGGCACTTTAAGGTTTAATGAAATTAGAAAACGTGTTCCGAGCATTACCCAAAGAATGTTGACAAATCAGCTACGTGAGTTAGAACAGGACGGAATTATTCATCGGGAAGTTTATCCTCAGGTTCCGCCTAAAGTGGAATATTGCCTGACCGATTTAGGACAAAGTCTTGAGCAGATTCTATTTGCTTTAAAACTGTGGGGTGATGCCCATATTGACCGATTTGGAAAATTAGCACTTGTTAAGGATGATCAAAACTCTTAAATATATTTGAGCTACATTATGGCAATTTGCACTGTGAAATACCGATATTTTGGGTCTTGCGATCTTATCGTGCATTATTTTTATGATGTAACTTGCGTTTTCTGGTCAGCTTATGCAACTCTAATAAAAGAGATTAATAGGTTTTGCTATGGACAATATGGGAATTTGGGTTACCGTTATCATTGTTCTTTTCGTACTAGGCTCCATTTTTGGTTTAAGAGTGAGCCCACGTGAAAAGGCACTTGGTATTATGCGTGATAAAGCACGCAAAATGGGATTACACCCACGTGTAATCGTTGCACCTGAATGGACACATGTCCCAATGGCGACTGAAAAACGTGCCAGCATGGTTGCTTATTATAGTGTATTGATTCCTGATGCCCGTTTATCTTTAATGCGTGCTCGCGTTATAGACGGCAAATTAAAAGTGGTGCAGGGCGATGAGAAATTTAATGATTCTCCCATTGCATTAAAAGGGATTTATGCTATTGATATGCAGGCAAACTGTGTAGGGCTTTATTGGGATGAGGAATCAGACCTGAGAGCAACACAATTAGATGAGATGAAGGCTTATCTGTTGACCTTGGCTAAAGCCTGATTTTTAAATTTATTGGTATAGGAATAACATTTTATATGGCGAATACCTCGCGCTCTGCATCTCAAAGCACAGCATCTACTGCACCTGCTGCACATAAACGTGCCTTAGTGATTGTGGAGTCGCCTGCCAAAGCGAAAACCATCAATAAATATTTGGGTTCGCAATTCATTGTAAAGTCTTCTGTAGGTCACGTACGTGACTTGCCAACAGGTGGCAGTAAATCAACAGAGAAAAAGCCGGCTGCCCGGACTAAACTCACCGAAGCCGAAAAAGAACAAAAAGCTAGTCAGGCTTTAGTTAATCGTATGGGGGTTGATCCTGAACATGGTTGGGAAGCTCATTACGAAGTTCTGCCAGGTAAGGAAAATGTTGTTGCTGAACTCAAAAAACTCGCCAAAGATGCCGATGCAATCTATCTCGCAACGGACTTGGATAGAGAAGGGGAAGCCATTGCTTGGCACCTAAGAGAAGTGATTGGTGGTGATGACAGCCGTTATCACCGCGTAGTATTTAACGAAATTACCAAAAATGCCATTCAAGAAGCATTTAAACAGCCAACACGCCTAGATTTAAATCGTGTGAATGCTCAGCAAGCACGCCGTTTCTTAGACCGTGTTGTGGGCTTTATGGTTTCACCACTACTTTGGGAAAAAATTGCCCGTGGTTTATCTGCTGGACGTGTGCAGTCAGTAGCAGTGAAACTGGTTGTAGAGCGTGAGCGTGAAATTCGTGCTTTTATTCCAGAAGAATATTGGCAAGTTTTTGCAGATACCCAAGCCAAAAAAGATGATATTCGTCTTGAAGCCTTTAGACAGGCTGGTAAAACCCTTAAACTGAAAAATAAAGCTGAAACTGATGCTTTATTAGATGTTTTAAAAGATGCTGAATATAAAGTTGCACAGCGTGAAGATAAACCAACTAAGGTTAATCCAAGTGCACCTTACATCACTTCAACTTTGCAACAGGCTGCAAGTACACGTTTAGGCTTTTCTGTGAAGAAAACCATGATGTTGGCTCAGCGTTTATATGAAGCCGGTTTTATTACCTATATGCGTACTGACTCAACTTTCTTGAGTGATGATGCAGTAAGTATGGTGCGTGCCCATATTGAAAGCCAATATGGTGAAAAATATTTACCAGCAAAGCCAAACCGTTATGGTAACAAAGCGGGTGCTCAAGAAGCCCATGAAGCGATTCGTCCATCAAATGTTGCACTTACTGGTGATCAGCTTGCGGGTGTAGAGCGTGATGCTCAACGTCTATATGACTTGATCTGGCGTCAGTTTGTTGCGTGTCAAATGACACCAGCAGAATATTTATCTTCTACTTTAATTGTTGAAGCAGCGAATGTTGAGTTAAAGGCAAAAGGCCGTACGCTTGTATTTGAAGGCTTCACGAAAGTACGTGGCGCGAATAAGTCAGATGACGATATTATTTTACCTGCTATTAAAGTAGGCGAGATATTAAAATTAGAAAAGTTAGATCCAAGTCAGCACTTTACTAAACCACCTGCACGTTTTACTGAAGCATCTTTGGTTAAAGAGCTTGAAAAACGTAGTATTGGTCGTCCTTCGACCTATGCAGCGATTATTTCTACCATTCAGGAACGTGGTTACGTTAAGTTAGAAAACCGTCGTCTTTTCGCCGAAAAAATGGGTGAGATTGTGACGGATCGTCTCGATGAAAGTTTTAATAACTTGATGAACTATGCCTTTACGGCAGACCTTGAAGGACAGCTTGATAAAGTTGCAACAGGCGAGCGTAATTGGAAAGAGTTACTGGACACTTTCTACGGCGACTTTAAGAAACGTCTTACCAATGCTCAAGGTGAGCAGGGAATGCGCCGTAACCAACCAGTTGAAGTACCAGCAGTACATTGCCCTGAATGCTCACGTCCAATGCAGATTCGTACGGGTACAACAGGTGTATTCTTAGGATGTTCTGGCTATAACTTGCCGCCTAAAGAGCGTTGTAAGGGTACATTGAACTTAACACCTGTTGAGTCTTTAGCTGCGCTCTCTGATGATGATGGTGCTGAAACTGCTGACTTAATGTCAAAACATCGCTGTGCGAAATGTGGCACAGCCATGGACAGCTATGTGATTGATGGTGGTCGTAAGCTTCACGTATGTGGTAACAACCCTGACTGCGATGGATTTGAGCTTGAAGAAGGCGAGTTCAAGATTAAGGGTTATGATGGCCCAACGATCCCATGCGATAAATGTGATGGTGAAATGCAGCTTAAGACGGGACGTTTTGGTCCGTATTTCGCTTGTACAAGCTGTGACAATACTCGTAAAGTCTTGAAGAGTGGTCAACCTGCGCCTCCACGTGTAGAACCGATCAAGATGGAACATTTGCGCTCAACGAAACATGATGACTTCTTTGTATTGCGTGATGGTGCGGCGGGCTTATTCTTGGCAGCAAGTAAATTCCCGAAAATTCGTGAAACACGTGCGCCAAAAGTTGCAGAGTTACGTAGTGTGGCAGCTCAGCTTGATCCAAAATATCAATTTATTTTACAAGCACCAGATGTAGATCCTGAAGGTAATCCAACAATTGTGAAATTTAGTCGTAAGAATCAATCACAATATGTCGGTTCGGAAACCCCAGAAGGCAAACAAACTAAATGGAGCCTAGTTTACCAAGATGGTAAATGGGTTGAGGGCTAATCAAGTCCAACATAAAAAATGCTAGCTCAGCTAGCATTTTTTATGTCTAAAACAATAAAAGAAAATTTTAATTTTATGGGGAATAAGAATGTGGAAAAACATTCGGGTCTTATGCTTATTAATTATTTTATTGATTGTTGCTGTTCAAGCATGGCGAGATCAAAATCAAGATTGGAATCAGCCAGTTGTCGTTATTTTACATCCAGTTAATGCAGATAGTTTAGAGACAACCCAGAGCTATATACATCAGTTAAAAAACGAAGATTTTTGGGCAATTAGCAGCTATTTAAGTGAGTGGTCACAGCATTATCGTGGGCAATCAGGAAACTTTACAATTCGCCTAGGACAACAGTTACAGCAACGACCGCCTGAGGTTCCTCAAAACGCTAATATTTTGCATATTATTTGGTGGAGCTTAAAATTTCGTTTCTATGCATGGCGACATCAACAACCTGAAGATAGTGGTGCCTCACTTAAACTTTATTTAAATTATTATGATCCCAACTACCAAAAAGTCTTGATCCATTCGACTGCTTTAGAAAAAGGTCGAATTGGTAGCGTGAATTTATTTGCGACCAAAACACAAGCTTCACAAAATCAGGTCGTGATTGTTCATGAGTTATTACACGGCTTTGGGGCACAAGACAAATACGATTTAAAAACTGGACAGCCTGTTTACCCTTTAGGTTATGCTCAACCTGAAAAAGTGCCTCTATATCCACAGACTGATGCCGAAATCATGGGGGGTCGAACACCTTTATCTGAACAGAGCAGTAAAATGCCGAATGGTTTACATGAAACATTAATTGGTTTACCTACAGCCCAAGAAATTGGCTGGGTGAAATAAAACTGTGGATAAATACTGCTTTATCCACATCAATTGTTAAAAAACGATGCAGATTTTATACAGACAAAAAATGTGAAGTGCATCACTATTATCAGGTAGATGAAATTCTAATGCCTGATAATAAGAGTAGCCATGATGAAAACTGTAGGTAATGATTTGGTACGTAATCAGTTACATGCTGACCGTAAATGGTATTTGATATTAGGGTTTGTGCTTATTGGTTTTGGTCTGATTTTATTTAGTTCATTACCATTTGCGACCTTTTCTGTTGTTTTTTTATTTGGAATACTCATGATGGTTGGCGGTGTTTTACACCTTGTCGCAGCTATGAGTGTTTTTAAAGGCGCAAGCCGATGGTTGTGGGCAATCTTTGGTGTGCTTTATTTAATGGCTGGTTATTATGCGTTTTCTACTCCAGTCACTACAGCAGTGGTGCTGACAAGTCTATTGTCTATAGCGCTGATTATTGCTGGTGCTATACGTACTATAAATGCAATTTTACTTAAGCCCATTACTGGATGGGGCTGGACCTTATTTTCAGGATTACTTACTCTGTTTACGGGTATTTTAATTTTAGTTTCTAAAGATTCACCTTTTTGGGTATTAGGAATGTTCCTTGCTATTGATATCTTATTTCAGGGAATTAACTTTTTAGGTTTGGCATCAGCTATCAAACATCTTCCATCTAGTTCAAAAACAGTATCTTAAAAATCAATATTGAACCAAAGAGCACTTTAGGTGCTCTTTTTGTTTTTAGGGAGGTGGCCCCATCAGTTGTCGGGGTCTGTTAAACTATGTCTTGGTGTTTTAGCGATATGTGTTATGAGTCTTGCAAAATTAATTAATGAACTAAATGCTCAGCAAAAAAAAGCAGCGACTACGTCTGCACAGAACTGTTTAGTTTTGGCGGGCGCTGGTTGTGGCAAGACTAAAACCATTGTTGCTCGTGCAGCCTATTTAATTGATCAAGGCTTGCCAGCGAACCAAATTCAGATTTTAACGTTTACTCGGCGTGCTGCGAGTGAAATTGTTGCAAGAGTAGAGCAGCATGTAGGAGCACAAGCAAAGGGTCTGCGAGCTTCAACTTTTCATACTTTTTGTATGTATTTACTACGCCGTAATCCACAAGCTTTTGGATTAAATCAATTTAGTATTATTGATCGCGATGATCAGTTACTGATGTTTCGTTTATTAAGAGGCAAAGATAAAGATAATGTCTTGCCTAAAGCTGCAGAGCTTTGTGATTTATATTCTTATGCCCGAAATACTCAAACAAAGCTTTCTGAAGCATTAATTAAACAGCTTCCAGATGCATATGAGCATAAGACTCAAATTGCAGATTTAATGAAAACCTATGAGCAGCGAAAAAGAGAGCGTAATTTTTTAGATTACGACGATATTTTATCAATTGTGGCTGTTCATTTACAAAACTCTGAGGCACTCACCAACTGGGTGGCAGGATTTTGTCAGGCATTGTTAGTTGATGAAATGCAAGATACAAACCCTTTGCAATGGGCTTTATTACAACCCCTGATTGGCAAAGTGAAGTTGTTTTGTGTGGGCGACGATGCACAGTCGATTTATGGTTTCCGTGGTGCCGACTTTGAAAATATCCATTCTTTTAAAGAGCGAATACCTGATGCAGTCATTCATACACTGGATTTAAATTATCGCTCGACTCAAGAAATCTTGGATTTATCAAACTGGTTGTTGGCGCATAGCCCCATTGATTATCAAAAACAGCTACAAGCGCATCGTGGCCAAGGGCAAAAGCCTCAGCTACACCTATTTGGTAATGAATATGAAGAAGCAAACTGGATTGCACAGGACTTAATAACGCGACATCAGCAAGGGGCAAGCTGGCACGACCATATGGTTTTGGTGCGTTCTGGTTATAGTGCACGATATCTGGAAGGGGCTTTTATTGCTGCTGAAGTACCTTATCGTTTTATTGGTGGGGTAAAACTTCTTGAGTCTGCTCATGTGAAAGACGTACTTAGCCTGCTACGTATTGTAAGTAACCCTCACGATGATTTGGCGTGGATGCGTTTTTTAACCTTGTGGGATGGTATTGGTGATGTTGGTGCGAGTAAGCTCGCTCAAGAGCTGATGGGTATTGTTGATGTTGAAGAGCGCTGCAACCGTCTAGAACGCCATGGAAAAGTCCCTTTACAAGCGATTTTAATTTTAAAGCAGCTAGATGTATTACAGCAGCATGTTGAAGCAAGTATTGGCTTAGCACTCGATGCTTTAGGTGAACAGCTAGAGCAAAATTATAAAACTAAAGATTGGTCACGCCGATTAAAAGACTTTGATTTGGTCAAGCAACTTGCCCGTAAACATGCGTCTTTAGGTGAATTTCTCGAAGAATATGTTCTTGAACCTATTTCAGTTTCTGAAATTGAGAAAGCAGCTGATCAAGATTTAGTGACTTTAATTACGATTCATTCAGCTAAGGGTGCTGAACAAAAAGTCTGTTATGTACCTCATGTATCGCCAAATCAATATCCTTATGCAAGGGCGCAAGGCGATTTTGATGATGTCGAAGAAGAGCGCCGTGTATTGTATGTTGCGCTAACACGTGCAGAAAATGAATTAATTTTGACGAAGCAAAATCTCAATACATGGTCAGAAGACAATTATGACGAACAAGGACGTAAAATTGAAAGCTACTTCCTAAATGATCTTCCTGCACATTTGGTTCAGGCAAAGATTCATAGGCAAGTGCCGCAGCCATTTGCTAAAAAACAATGGAACCGTTCATCTACAGTAAATTTAGGTTTTGGTATCGATCTGGATTAAACTACTGTATAAGACACTGTGATTACTTAAATATATATTGGCTGCTCCCTTTAATTGCCAATTAAGGTTAGAAAATGAAGATATTAGTTCGTAATTTAGATCGTGCTGTGAGTGAAACTGAAATTTTAGAGTTATTCAAAGCATATGGTAAAGTTGATACGTGTGTTCTTGTTACTGATAAAGACACAGGTAAATCGAAAGGTTTTGGTTTTGTTGAAATGCCTAACCCACGTGAAGCAATTAAGGCAATTAAAGGCTTAAACCTGCTTAAAGTTAAAGGCAATGGAATTCGCGTTAAAGCAGCCGAAGAGTAAGTCTATAGTTTGAAAAGACAGTTTTTAGCTCTTTCGATTGTAACGCCAAATGGTACTCGTATCGCTGAAGGTATCAAAACACTCGAAGTGCGTTCATGGGTACCTACAAAACTGCCAATCAAAGATCTATTAATTTTCGAAAATCAAAACTTTCTTTTCGCAGATACAGATGAAGAAGAAGGAGTTGCTGTCGCTTTGGTTGATGTCGACTCTATTCATACTTGGCGAAATGATGAGGTCAAGTTGGCCTGTGCATCTACTTGGAGCGAAGGGTATTTCGCGTGGGTCTTAAGTAATGTTCGTCCTATAAAGCAACCACTAAAAGTTTTAGCGAAACGTAAAATTTATTAAGTTGAGCTGGATTTACCATAAATAACGTTGATTTTATTAATGGAGTCGGTAAGCTAAAGAATAGCTGTTGCAATAGCGATTTTAAAACAGGAAAGTTTAGTTATGTCACGTGTTGCTCGTTATCATGCCGATCGTACCAATCAGAAGCTCTATTTTGCGCGCTTAGCGTGTCAACAAGCAGAACAGACTGATCATGTGCAGCAGATACAAGCCTACCGTGAAGCAGCTGTATTTCATTTACATGGCGCAATGTTAGCGTTCTTACAAGAATTGGTACGTTATTACCGTTTAAATGAATTGCAACCCACTTTAAAATCTATTGAAGAACATATGGCGGCAAAAGGACAGGTGTCTCCAGAAGTGTCCGTTTTGCAACAATTAGCAAAAGATGGTTTTATCGCAGAGCTCAAACGAGCTTATCGTATGTGTCAATATGCACCAGAACCTAAAGAGCCGACCCCAGAAGAAGAAACATCTTCTAATCTCATTATCAAAGTGACTCAAGGTCCTCAATCTTGGTTGCCAGATGTTAAGATTTTGCGTGAATGGCATCGCGAATTAAGCCATTTAATTGATGGTTTTCGTAATGAAATGGTCGAGTTCTAAAATTAAACTGCCCGAGTGCTTGAAATTTAATGCGGGTGTGCCTATATAAATAAGACAAGAGATGCAAAGTGCAAGGGTGCTTTGCCACCATGTTGAAACATGGAGGAATTATATGTCTATACAGCAATTGAAAGAGTTATTTGGAAATCAAGAAGCCGTTTTGGAATTAGTCCAACTCGAAGGTGGCGAACTGGCCTTGCGTAATGCAGGTTCTGAGAATGAACCCTTGGTTAAAATTCAATTTAGCGATGAAGTAAAAGCAATCTTGGGTGAGCAAACGCCAGTTGTTGCTCAGCATATGATTCAGGCTGCACTATTTGGCCTGCTCGAAAAGCAGGTAAACGAGTGGCAGGCTGAGGTATTAGACGAACAGCCTAAATTCTTAAGTTAAAAAAAGCGTACTCTTGAGTACGCTTTTTACATAGGGTTAATGAATAGTTGACTGATGAGCAAGCTCGATCTGATTTAATATATGATGGCTCATATTCTTTGCCATTTCCTCTTTGGCATAGAACACTTCACCAATATTTTCATCTCTGATTACTGCGGCTTCTTCTTTACTTTCTGCGCAAATTAACACCTGAATTTGAGGATTTAATTGCTTGGCAATCGCCACAATACGGTGAATATCTAAAATATCCATTGGTGAGATCACCAAGAGTCTTGCATGCATGATGTGTGCTTGAATTAAAACACCAGGTTCGGTTGCAACACCACTCACAGCAGCAATATTCGACTGACGTAGCTTTTCTACGATTTCACGATTCTCTTCGGCAATAACGACTTTAATATTCTCATTAATTAAATTTTCAGTAATACGTCGTCCTACACCGCCATATCCAACAATGACAACCTGATCGCGTAAATAAGCTTGATCAACTTCATCGGGTAACATTGCTAATGGGTCACCACTACGTTCCAGAAGACGAGCTAAATGAGAGCGCTCACGAATCCAGCGTTGTACAGGCTCAATGGCTGAGAATATAAAAGAGTTCAGCGTAATTGAAAATAAAGCACCAGCTAGAATCAAGTTTTGTGCTTCTAAAGTTAATAGGCCTAATGAGACACCGAGAGTCGCTAAAATGAACGAGAACTCACCAATTTGGGCCAAACTCGCGCCAACTGTAAGGGCTGTATTAATTGGATAGCGAAAGAATAAAACCAAAGCCATTGCAGCAAGTGTTTTCCCTACCATAATAATTGCGATAACGGCCAAAATATGGAGTGGACGTTCAACAAGAATATGTGGATCAAACAGCATGCCCACTGAAACAAAAAACAGAATTGAGAAAATTTCGCGTAATGGAAGTGTTTCCTCTTCTGCACGGTGGCTAAAGTCTGATTCTTTAACAACCATCCCCGCAAAGAAAGCCCCTAATGCCATTGAAACCCCAAAGATGGCATAAGACCCATAGGCAATTGAAACAGCAGCGGCAACAACAGTAAGAGTGAATAACTCTCTTGAACCTAAACGAGCAACAAACTGCATAATAATAGGAACAACACGTTTACCTACAATCAGCATAAAGGCAATAAAGCCAATTACTTTTAATAAAGTGAGTCCAAGAGTTAACCAGATATTACCATCTGCACCTTCTGGTGCTTTCCCGCCGAGTAAAACTGCTGTAGCTGGAAGGAGCACTAAAACAAGTACCATCACTAAATCTTCGACTAACAGCCAACCCACAGCAATTTTGCCGTTAACTGAGTCTAAAAGACCGCGGTCTCCTAAAGCTTTTAATAATACAACCGTACTCGCACACGACAAGCTTAAGCCAAAAACAAGTGCAGAACCAAAGCTCCATCCCCAGAGCATGGATACACCAACCCCTAATAGGGTAGCGACCGCAATTTGCAAAATCGCGCCTGGTAAAGCAATACGTCGAACCAGCAGTAAGTCATTTAATGAAAAGTGCATCCCCACACCAAACATCAGAAACATGACCCCAAGTTCTGCAAGCTGGTTAGCAAGATGAATATCTGCTTCTATGCCAGGTGTATTTGGACTAATAATAATTCCGGCAATTAAATAGCCGATAAGAGGGGGGAGTCGTAATCGGGCTGCAATATAGCCAAAAATGAGGGCAACGCCGAAACCAACAGCAAGTAAAATAATTAAATCTACGTCATGCGGCACTAAAAACTCCTTTTACGTGAGTTAGGCTAAAGACAAGCATAAAAAATGCCAAGGCGAAATATGTGGAAAGTTTAACAAAAAAAAGCTACGTATAAAAAAAATGCAAAAAAAAACGACTTCATTGTGAAGTCGTTTTTTTTCGAGGCTAAAATTATTTGATTTTAGCTTCTTTGAAAATCACGTGTTGACGGATTTTTGGATCAAATTTTTTGATTTCCATTTTTTCCGGCATAGTACGTTTGTTTTTAGTCGTGGTATAGAAATAACCTGTACCAGCTGTAGAAACGAGACGAATCTTATCACGCATTGCTCAGACTCCTTAGATCTTTTGACCTTGAGCACGAAGGTCTGCAACAACCTTTTCGATACCCAATTTGTCAATAATACGCATACCTTTAGTGGTTAAACGAAGACGTACAAAACGTTTTTCGCTTTCTAACCAGAAACGGTGGTGGTGCAGGTTCGGCTCGAACCGGCGCTTGGTTTTGTTGTTGGCGTGTGAGACGTTGTTACCAACGACTGGACGCTTGCCGGTAACTTGGCAAACCTTAGACATGGTGTAACTCCATTGATTCAGCCAACAGCAAATCTGTGGCCAGTCATACTAAATGTAAACGGATGAATTCATTCAAGGGGCGTTTTATACCAAAAATACGATTAAAAGACAAGCGGAATTGGTAAAAACGAGGCATGATTTAGTATAACAGATCATGCCTTGATCAGTTAGCGCAACAAGGTTTTCGAAATGAAACGATGAATGGGCTTATTGAACGGTGGAAGAATGTATTTAAGGCTATAAAGTTTTGGATTTGACATCACCGAACGTTCATGAGAAAGGCTAAAAAAGCCCTCTGGTCCGTGATATTTACCCATACCTGATGCACCAATTCCCCCAAACGGTAAATCATCTTGAGCCACATGGGTAATCACCATGTTGATTCCAAAATGCCCTGAGTGGGTGTGCTGTGCAATATAGTCAGCACGCGCCTGATCATAGTCAAAATAATACATCGCTAAAGGACGTGGGCGACTATTAATGAATTCGACGACTTCTTCTATTTGGTCATATTCCAAAATTGGTAGGATAGGTCCAAAAATTTCATTTTGCATAATATCCATTGCAGTCGTTACACCTGTAACTAACGTCGGCGCAATTTTACGGACATCATCTAAAATTTCATTTTGTGGATTAATTTCAACAATACGCGCGCCTTGATCACGAGCATTTTCAAGGTAGCCCTGAATACGGTTGTATTGTTTGTCATTAATAATAGAAGTGTAGTCTTGATTATTGCGGAAATGCGGGTACATCCCAGCCACAATCAATTTAAAGTTTTCGATGAACTCGGCAGTTTTTCCGCGTGGTAAGAAAATATGGTCAGGTGCAACACAAGTTTGTCCCGCATTCCATAATTTACCTACAGCAATACGTTGAGCCACATCTTTCATATCCATAGAGGCATGTACAAGAGCCGGAGATTTTCCACCTAACTCAAGAATAACTGGAACAAGGTTTTGAGCTGCGGCTACCATCACTGTTTTACCAACAGACGTTGAGCCTGTGAAAATCATTTTGTCAAAAGGCAAATGACTAAAAGCATCTGAAATAACACCGCCACCATTTACCACAGCAACTAACTCTTGTGGGAATGCTTCTGCTAAGGCACTTTCAAGCACTCGCCCAAAATTTGGAGAAGCACTCGAAATTTTGATCATGGCATGGTTGCCCGCTGCCAGAGCACAAATTAATGGCCCCACTGACAGAAGCAACGGGTAGTTCCATGGTGTAATAATACCAATCACACCCATAGGTTGATATTGTACCCAACCTTTTGCTGGCTGATGTAATACACTGATATGGCGTTTTGAAGGTTTCATCCACGCTGTCAGATGTTTACTGTAATATTTGATTTGTTCCAAACTAGTGAGTAACTCACCAATTTTTGTTTCCATAACTGCACGATTGCCATAATCAAGGTTAATTGCGTCGGCAATCTGATCTTGATATTTTACCAAGACTCTTTTAAGACGAGCTAAACGATCAATACGCTCTTTAGCAGTGGGTACCGGATGACGTAAATAAGCAAGCTTTTGTTGTTCAAGCAAGTCATGTAAATGCTTAACATCATAAGGGAGCTGAGTCTCTGGATTTGTTTTTGTTTGACTGTTCATCGGCACTTACCAAATACATTGATATTTTTATTTTTTAGAGTAAATACTCTAAATAGTCAAGTCAGTTTATGTGTTCAAGTCTTAACCATGTGAATTATTAAAGGTTATTAAAATGTCTCAACCTAAAGCTCTGAAGACAAAAGACCGGATTTTACAAATCAGTTTGCAGCTTTTTAACGAGCGAGGTGAACGGTCGGTTACAACCAATCATATTGCTGCGGAGTTAGGGATCAGTCCCGGAAACTTGTATTATCATTTCCGGAATAAGCATGAAATTATTAAGGAATTAATGCATCAATATCAGGCCGAGACTTTGGAAATGCTTTCTTTGCCTGAAGATAGGCCATTAACGACCAATGATAAAATTAACTATTTTCAAGTGCTCAGTGGCCAGTTATGGAGTTATCGTTTTATTCATCGTGATGTTTATCACTTAGTTGAAAGTAACGAAGACTTTAAAAAGATTTATCCGCGTTTTGCGGGACAGGTCATGCAGCAGGGGCAAAAAATTTATCAAGCCTTTGTCGATGCGGGTCTTATGAAAATGACGCCATCTGAAATTGAAGCGTTAATTATTAACCTCTGGATTGTATTAACAAACTGGACCAACTTTTTGTATATGTCTGGCCATATTAGTGACAATAACCATTTAGAAGAAAAATGGGTTTGGCAAGCTTTACGCCAAATGGTTTTCCTTGAAGGTCCTTATTTGATGGGGGAAAGCCGAGCGACTTATGAGCAGTTGCTTGAGTCGCTTGGCCCTTCAGATCTATTTGCCAGCTTATCATCCTTGAAAGATGAATAGTTGTGCTTGCTTATTTAGGGCGCTAGAATACCCGGCCTATTAAAAAAATTTGTCTCAATTAAGCGATATTAACCAAATGAATATGACCACTGCCAATACAGCCCGTTTACTGATTACTTGTGAAGACAAGCCTGGGATCGTACAAGCGGTATCGAGCTTTTTGTATCACCAAGGTGCAAACATTACCGCGCTTGATCAGTACGCGACGGAAGCTCAGGGCGGACGTTATTTCATGCGGGTTGAATTTGAGCTTGACCACTTACAGTCACGTAAAGATGCCTTAATTCAAACTTTTGCTGCGAATGTTGCTGAGCGTTATGGCATGCAATGGCGCCTTGCTTTCGTAAACGATGTTAAAAAAGTTGGTATTTTAGTTTCTAAAGTGGACCATGCATTGCTTGAGTTATTATGGCGTCATGCACGCGGTTCGTTACCTTGTGAAATCACTCATGTTATTTCAAATCATGAAGACTTACGTGAATCTGTGGAAAACTTCGGTATTCCATTTACTGTAATTAAAGTCACTAAAGACAATAAAGCTGAAGCTTATGCGCAAATTGATGAAATGATGCAAGGCAACGATTTATTAGTTCTTGCACGTTACATGCAGATTTTAAGTGAAGATTTTGTTGCGAAATGGGAAATGAAAATCATCAATATTCATCATTCTTTCTTGCCAGCTTTTGTAGGTGCTAACCCCTATAAGCAAGCTTATGAAAAAGGTGTGAAGTTGATTGGTGCGACAGCTCACTATGTAACTGCTGACCTTGATCAAGGCCCAATTATTGAGCAAGACGTTGAGCGTGTAAGCCACGATTATAATGTTGAGCAATTACGTGAACTTGGTGAAGATGTAGAACGTAATGTATTGGCTCGTGCAGTGAAGTGGCATTTAGAAGATCGTATTATTGTTGATGGTAATAAGACCGTTGTTTTTTAAATAGCAAGTATTCTAAAAAAGCACGCTTCTTGCGTGTTTTTTTATATCCAAAATATATTTGAAATGATATAACGTATCAGTATTAAGTGGTTTTATGGTAGGATTTGATCTGTTCGTTGTGCAATTAGCCTAACTATTTAAGTTTGACTAAACAAATTATGAACAGGGGATATCTATTGATGTAACTATGAGAAAATTAAAGCAAAGATACTGAGCCACTACAAAGTCATGAGGCAGAGTAAATGTTTTTCTCAAAAAATAGTTGCAAATGAAAACACTTCTCATTTATTATTGTGGCACTTTATTGTTCTATCCGATGTTTGAAATCGTTTCTATAAATAGAAAGCTGAAATCATCATCCATTAGGTAATTAGATTCTTATGAGTCAATCTTCCGCAGCCTTAAACTCTCCCAATCCGATGAAAAAGAAAGTCATCACTGCACTAATTGCGGTTGCAATTGGTCATATCGGGGTCTTATGGGCAGTTAGCCATATTAAGCCTGCTGAATTAAAGCCAATCGATAAGAAACCTTTACAGGTCCGTTTCGTAAAAATTCAAGAGCAACCAAAACCACTACCTCCTAAAC
The DNA here is from genome assembly GCF_025630795.1 of Acinetobacter sp. AYS6. Classification (NCBI taxonomy): domain Bacteria; kingdom Pseudomonadati; phylum Pseudomonadota; class Gammaproteobacteria; order Moraxellales; family Moraxellaceae; genus Acinetobacter; species Acinetobacter sp. AYS6. Next base: position 176,227 of record NZ_JAOTNV010000008.1, on the reverse strand, counting down.
CAAAAGAACCGCCTAAAAAGCCGGAACCGAAGAAAGAGGTAAAAGAAGTTAAAATTGTTGAAAAGCCTGTGACACCACCGAAAAAAGTGGAAAAAATTCAACAGGTGAAAAAAGCTGAGACACCAAAAGAAACAGTAAAGACAGAACCTAAAGTTGAAACCAAAGTGGTGACAACGACGACAACAACTGTTGTTAAAAAAGTAGATGAAACCCCAAAACCAGTGATACCAGAAGCACCTAAAGCTCAACCTGCTCCAGATCCATCACCAAAACGAGTTTCATTAGGTGGTTCGGGTGTACAGTGGAGTCGATCACCAAAGGTATCTATAACAACGAAAGAATTAGATAATAAAGCTTGTTCTGCAAACGTTTCTATAGATGCGGATGAGAAAGGTAGAGTGACTGATGTTCGCTTCTTGCGTAGTAACTGTCCTCCTGTTGTAGAGGCAAAAATTTTACGTGCTGTAAAAAGTGCGAAGTTTAAACCCTATATGGAGAACGGGGTTGCTTATCCAATTAAAGGTCCAGAGCAACCATTTGATTTCGTTCCTTAAATAAATTTGAGTCCCAACGGCTAACCTTAATCAGGAGTTCATATGAACTTTTCAATCTATTGGCAACATGCAGATGCAGTGAGTAAAACCCTGTATTTCATCTTATTGGCAATGTCGATTGCTACCTGGACAGTTTTCATCTTACGTTTGATGGGGACTCGCCAATTAAAGCAACAAGCTTATTCTCAACTTTCTCAGGCTATCACTTCGCTAAAAGCAAAGTTACAACCTTTAAGTTTTGAGCAACGTAAAGCAGTTGCAGAGCAGGCTCTACTTCGTCAAATTTCTGCTGAAAAAGTCAATGCTGAAAAGGGTATCTCTGTTTTAGGAACAATTGCTTCAATTGCACCATTCGTTGGTTTGTTTGGTACAGTATGGGGTATTTTCCATGCACTTGTTGCAGTCGGTAAAAGTGGACAAGCAGGTTTGGCTCAAGTGGCTACACCAGTAGGTGAAGCACTTATCATGACGGGTCTTGGTCTTGCAGTTGCGATTCCTGCAGTATTGGCTTATAACATTTGTGTGCGTGCTAACCGTGGTCTTGCGCATGACTTACAAGATCAAGCGCACAGCTTATTAATTGATACGATGTTGCAGCAAGACTCAACTGTGAAGTCTGATGTTAAAACTGCACAGCAAAGTTATGTTGGAGGTCAAGCTTAATGGCTTTTCAATTGGGTGAAGACCACGATAGTGGCATAAATGAGATGAACCTCATTCCGCTAATCGACATTATGTTGGTGTTAATGATCATCTTTTTGGTCACAGCAACAGTTGCCAACCCATCGATTCCATTAACGCTTCCTAAAACAACTGCTGAAATTATTGATCCACCACCAAAAGCAATTACGATTAGTATTAATGCAAATGGTGAAGTGGCTTGGGATACTCAAGTAATTAGCCTTGATGAGCTTCAAAAACGTTTTCAAGAAGCAGGTCAAAGTGATGTTAAACCAACAGTTCAGCTTCGTGCAGATAAAGAGTCTAAGTACGATACTGTTGCACAGGTAATGTCTCGCGCCAGTGAAGCCGGACTGAGCGATATTGCCTTTGTCAGTGAAAACTAGAATTTAGTTTACCTCATAAAAAAGCAACCAAATCGGTTGCTTTTTTATTGCTCTAATTTATTGATCTTTCATAAGATGCTGGAATTTACTATATAGCTTGAGCAACTTAGGTGGAATCGCAAAGTTGCAATAACCTTGTGAAGGATTCTTTGCATAGTAATTCTGATGATATTCTTCGGCTGGATAGAACGTCGGAACAGGAGACAACTCAGTCACAATATCAAGATCATCATCTTTTAGCGTTTGAATCGTATGTTCCGCTGCCTGCTTTTGCTCTTCATTGTAATAGTAAATAACAGAGCGGTATTGCGTGCCGATATCATTACCTTGGCGATTTAAAGTCGTTGGATCGTGAGTCGCGAAGAACACATCGAGTAACTGGGAGTATGTTACTTGCTCTTCATCAAAATCAACCAAGATCACCTCAGCGTGCTGGGTATCTCCTTGACATACTTGCTCGTAGGTAGGGTTAGTCGTGTGCCCACCTGCATAACCACTAGTTACTTTTTCTACACCGCGTATTTGTAAAAATACAGCTTCGACGCACCAAAAACAGCCGCCGCCAAATAATGCCTGTTGCATTGTTTTTCCCTCTATTTCCTGCCTATTACAATAGGGTTTATGTATTTAAAATACAAAGTAAAGCATGTATAAAAAAGTAAAGAAAAGTGCATTACTTATTTCATTTTGCTTTAGGTAAACCTTGTCGAACGATTTGAGAGAAGTGTTCACTACTCTGATCTGAAAGCTGTTCAAAATTTTCAGTACGTGGGTTGATATGTGCAATTTGATACCACTGTTTTAAACTGATAGTTTGATTAAGTGCTTTAAGATCATATAAATAATTAGGTAAGTAACCTGACGCGATTAGACGATAATCTTTAGGAAGCTCATATGGATTAATGGCTTGAACCATATCAAAAATTAGAGTTGTACAGTTACTTGTGAGTGTATTGTACCACTCTGGTTTTGTACGTAACTCATCTGATTTTTTAAGATATTCTAAAAATAAAGCTTTTTGCTCAGATCGCGGCATGTTGATAGGAAAATTATAAACTTGCTCTTTGCGAATGTTACTGCGGGTGTACACAATATCTTTTTCATCAGAAGCAATTAAGCTAAGTTCATATTTTCTAAAAAAACCACCAATTGCCGAAAACTCTTCAGTTTTTTCTTTGCGAATCTCGATTGAGAAGACTAAAGGTTGCTGATTCTTAAACTCAAAACTCACGAGTGTATGGGCAATTTGTGGCCCCATCCAGTAAGAGGCAATAATGTTTATGCCATTTAATTGCTTAAGGTCAAATGTTCGAGTTTCCCATCGTACATCATAAGTTCCATCAGGATGCCAGTTGAAGTTACGAACATTGTGTAAAGTAATCACATCGCCGTGCTTTTCGTAACTCAGCATATTGGCAACTTCAGGGTTCCAATCACGGTCTTGACGTGCAGTAATCGAAAAATACCAAACGAGAGAGCAAGCAAATGCTAAAAGGTAAATCAGGATGTCTGTACGGCGGCTAATAAGATGACCTTCAACATATAAGCCCGCCATACTGAGCGCAAAAGCAATCCAGATACCGATGAGTATGCGGCTACCTAACCAACCGAATGGTTGTTGAACCCAGAGCGCTACGCATACCCAAATACTAGAGAGCACAATAAACAGCGTGAATAGACTATGTAACAGCCCAAAAAGTAGAGCAATAATAAATTCACGTGTTCCGATATTGTGCATAAGCATCCATAGAATTATTTTTTATAAGTGGCAAACTCGAATGAAGTTCCTGATTTTTCATCAACTTGCTGTTCACTCGCAGTTTTATGAAATTCACTCGGTATTGTTGGGTAATGTGCATCACCTTGTACATCTAAGTCAACATGAGTGAGTTCAAGACGGTCTGCAATTGACAAAGTTTGCTTGAATATTTCACCACCACCAATGATGAACAATGCTTGTTTTTCGGTATTTTTTACATCTTCTAAAGCTGCATTTAAAGCATCTTCAATTGAATAGGCAATTTTAACACCGTCAAATTGCCAGTTAATGTCACGGGTAATCACCCAGTTCACACGGTTTGGCAGCGCACGGCCCATAGACTCAAGGGTTTTACGGCCCATCACGACCACACCGCCTTGGGTGATTTCTTTAAAGTGTTTTAAGTCGGCAGAAATATGCCATGGCAACGCATTGCCTTTACCAATACAGTGGTTTTTATCCATTGCCACAACGTGAACAACTTCTACATTTTGCCATGCCATAATCTTATTCTCTAAACCGTAACCTAATGAAATTTGAGTCGTCGTTATACTGCAACGGGTGCTTTAATTGCAGGGTGTGACTCATAACCTACAATTTCAATATCTTCAAATTTGAAATCAAATAAGTCTTTTATTTCTGGATTTAGTTTCAATTGGCAAAGCGGTAAAGGTTCACGTGTCAATTGAAGTTTAGCTTGTTCAAAATGGTTAACATAAAGATGCGTATCACCACCCGTCCAAACAAAATCACCGACTCCTAAACCGCACACTTGAGCAATCATATGGGTGAGTAGAGCATAGCTCGCAATGTTAAAAGGTACACCTAAGAACACGTCTGCACTACGTTGATAAAGTTGGCATGACAACTTATTGTCTTGTACGAAAAATTGAAAAAGCGTGTGACAAGGTGGTAAAGCCACTTGTCCAGCTTCATTCGGGTTCCAACCGGAAATAATTAGACGACGTGAGTTTGGATTGGTTTTGATTTCATTAATTAACCATTTAATCTGGTCAAAACCATCTTGGTTATAAGTACCATCAGCGTTTTTGGTTGCACCGAAATTACGCCATTGATGACCATAGACTGGACCAAGCTCATGTTCTGGACGGCCGAAACGAGCAGTTTGTTCTGCTGTTGCCCATTCGTCCCAAATTGAAACTTTATTATCTTTTAGATATTGGACGTTGGTGTCGCCTTTTAAAAACCAAAGTAACTCAATCACAATCGAGCGGAAATGAACTTTTTTTGTGGTGAGTAAAGGAAAACCTTTAGAGAGATCAAAACGCATTTGATGACCAAATACAGAACGGGTTCCTGTGCCTGTACGGTCGCCTTTGTCACCGCCATTATCAAGGATATGTTGTAGTAGGTCTAAATATGCACGCATAACACTCTCGAGTTCGGATTAATTCCATAAAATAAAAGGGAAAGATAGGTCAGATGATATATAAATACTCAAATGTATAAATACATAAATGTGTAAATACATAAATGTATAAATACTCAAAGATGATACCTGTTGTAGCTCAAGATGAAAATCTAAAAATCGTTCTCTGGCATTTCAAGAGGCGTAACTAGTCAAAACGTTTGGCACGATTTTGATAAATTGAAACAAGAAAAAAGCCAACCAATACAAAGCCTAAAGCTTGTATTGCAAGAATCCATTTATCCTGAACAGGAAGCAGATACATCAAAATAACAACGATAAAAATAGGATAGATTTTGATTAAAAGTCCAAAGCTCGATTTATATGATTTGTTATTTGAAATTTTGCTATTTAAGTAATGTCCAACTTGTAAACCAAAACCGAGAGTCAGGCTAACTACGGTATAAATAGGAGACAAGGGCTGAATTTGATTAGCTGCGTAAATTGCCCCACAAACGGCAACAATAAAGATGAGTTTGATGTGACGTGGTGCGTTGTACCAATAAGCCAACATGAAAACTAAACCTATTTCTTAAAAAGTGATTGAGGTGAAAAAATAAAAGCTGCTAGTGCCATAAACGCGATTCCTTGAACGCCCCAGATCAGCAAGTTCGGCATTGCTTTAACAAAAATAAGGGCAAACAAAAGGGCAATAGGGATCCAAGTAAATAGACGGTAGAGTAAACCAGTTGGGTTGCTTTGAGCGAAATGCAATTTAAAGTAACGACAGATTAAAAAAATTACGCCAGTTCCAGTAAACATCAGAATCGTATCTAAAGGTAAGGGCTGATATTGATAGAGTGCAATACAGATACCGAGAGTAATAATTAAAATCACGAGTTTTTTAAATGTTGGGACTTGCGTGTTAAACCAGAATTCCAGCATGGTGTATCTTCATTTTGGGAGAGTAAAAACTGTAGCATAAAAAAAGAAAAGAGGAGCCGAAACTCCTCTAATTTAGATATTAACTATTCTTTTGTGGACCCCAGTCATAAATTTTCTTTTGGTAGGCATACCACATCATCCAAAGGCCAATCAGCAGCATTGGAATTGTTAGAATCTGTCCTTTGGTCATCCAGCCAAACAGAATGAAACCTTGGTCGGCATCGGGCTGACGAAAGAATTCCATAACAAAGCGGGCAACGCCATATCCCATTAAGAATAGGGCAGAAACGGCCATACGTGGACGCGGTTTTGAACTAAACCACCACAAGATAATGAATAGAATTAAACCTTCACAAAGTGCTTGATAGATTTGTGATGGATGGCGGACCAGATGTAATGGATCTGTCGGGAAAATCATACCAAATGGATAATTTGGGTCAGTTACCGCACGACCATATAACTCTCCACCAATAAAGTTACCAATGCGTCCGAACATTAAGCCAGTCGGTACGCAAGGGGCAATAAAGTCGAGGGTTTGGAACCATGTTTTTTGGTATTTTTTACACCAAAATAACATCGCAACCATAACACCGAGAAAGCCGCCGTGGAAACTCATGCCACCTGTCCAGACTTGGAATAACCAAATCGGATTTTCGAGGAATTTATCAAACTCATAGAAAAGGACATAGCCGACACGACCGCCCAGAACAACACCTAGAGCACCATAGAACACCAGGTCGGAAACCATGTCCGATGTCCAGCCATCACGTTGTTTGGCACGGTAGGAAGCAAGCCCCCAAGCACATAAAAATGCCAATAAATACATGAGTCCATACCAATGGACTTGAAGAGGTCCTAGATGTATTGCGACCGGATCGATATTAGGATAGGTCAGCATTGCTGCTCCTTGATCTTACGTTTTGACAGATTGTAGCGGAATGATGTGAAAAATGTTGTACATTCAATGTGTAAAGATAGGGAACAAGAATCAATGTGTATTGTGGCTTTAGCATGGCATGTTTTGGATGATATGCCCTTGTGTCTTATGTCAAATCGGGATGAATTTTATCATCGTCCAACGGCTTTATTGCATCAGTGGGGACATACCCCCATTGTTGCAGGACAAGATTTGCAGTCAGGTGGCACGTGGATGGGCGTTACGCCTCAAGGTCGATGGGCTGTATTGACTAATTTTCGGGATGGGCGAGATCAAAAGTCTTATGAGACTTCTCGGGGGCATTTGGTTCAGGCTTTTTTAGAATCTGATTTATTGCCGATTCGATTTGCTCAACAATTAGAACAGCAGCAACAGAATTTTGCTGGCTTTAACTTGTTTATGGGAAATGCTGATCAAGCGGTCTATATGAGTAACCGTGGTGAAGCACCTCAAGTCTTAGCCAATGGAGTCTATGTCGTCTCAAATGGTTTGATGTCTGAACATTGGGAAAAAACTAAACATTTACGAACACGCTTTACGCAAGAGTTTTTACCTATGCTTCAGCATCAGACAGAAGAGTTAACTTTACAACATGCGGCTTGGGATATTCTGGAAGATGAGCGTAAGGTCACAACAGCATTGTTACCGAACACTGGCATTCAGCCAGAAATGGAAGAGTTATTATCATCCACTTTTATTCAAAGCCCTGTGTATGGAACACGCTGCTCGAACTTTCTAAGAATGACTAATAATGAATGGGTATGGTTGGAAAAGACTCAACAAGGTGAGCACAGCGGTCAAATTGTACAGCAGCAGATTCTTTTAAATCGATGATAATAAAAATGCCGATCAATGAATCGGCATTTTTAATCTTCTACGAATTAGCCTGCGATCACACCGCCATCTTTACGGGTAATCACAACAGTTGCTGAACGTGGACGTGCAGTTTTATTGCTTGGGTCTTTTTGAGTTGCAGGCCAATTACTATCTGGTGTTGCGTAACTTTTCGAGTCTTCACCAGGGTGTTGAACATTAATAAAAATAGCTTTGTGGTCAGGGGTCATGGCAATACCCGTAATTTCACATTGCTTTGGCCCAACTAAGAAACGGCGTAATGTTGAGTCTGTCACTTTAGCGCCGACTAGCGTTTGTTGGCCATTTGACGTAGTTGCAGCAGCACCATCACCAATTTGGCCCGGTAACGCAGCAAGCATCATACAGTTAGTCACATCGGTATATGCGCCATCATCTGTCTGAATCCAAAGTACACCACGTGGGTCGAACCACATCCCGTCAGGAGATGACAAATCATTGTTGTCTGTCAAACCAGATAAGTTGATGTTTGAAGCCATCGATGCTTCTGCACCAAATAGGTAGATATCCCATTTGAAGGTTTCAGCAGTAGTTTTGTCATCGGTTTCTTTAAAACGGATAATATGGCCGTTAACGTTACCCTTTTGCTCTTTAGTGCCGTTGTAGAGGTCTGTGTAGTTACGTGGGTTTGCAGCATCAGTTGCATAATCTTTACCACGGTTCGAGTTATTGGTGAGGGTGACATAGACTTCGCCGTTTACTGGATTGACCGTACACCATTCTGGGCGGTCCATTTTAGTAGCACCGACTGAGTCGCCAGCCAAACGTGCAAACGTCACAACGTCCGCTTGAGATTTGAATGGGTAAGTAGTGTTACTTTCATTTAAGCCATTTTTGCCGTAGGCAAGTTCAATCCATTGACCTGTACCATCGTTATTAAATTTGGCAACATACAATTTACCTGCGTTCATATATTTGTCGCCAGCCGCGTAGCCGCGATTTACATCTTTGGTATCCCAAACTGCGTTAGAGACGAATTTATAAATGTATTCACCGCGAGAGTCATCACCCATATAAAACGCTAAGGGCTGACCTGCTACAGCACGACAAGCACTGTCTTCATGTGCAAAACGACCTAGTGATGTTCTTTTAACTGGGTTTAGGCGGTTATCAAACGGATCAATCTCGACCATCCAACCGAACGTATTTGGTCCGTTGCGGTAGTCTTGTGTTGCCTGAGCGGCTTTTACATCAGCATTCCAGCGGTCATATAAGTCTTGTGATTCAACTTGTCCAATTGCTGTTTCCCAGCCGTAGCGTGAACTTACGCCTAAATAAATTTGTCGCCCTTGTTCATCAACGTTAGGAATTAGCTCACCATTTTTATCTTTTAAATAAATGACCTTGCCGTCTTTATCTTTTTTAGGAGCACCTTTTTCATCTTTCTCATACAGATAAGGTTCATCTTTTTTAACACCTAAACCGTAACGTTTTAATGCAATTTTTTCTGCATCTGTACGTGCATATTCATCGCTACCTGAACGTTGGAAATAACCAATAAAGTTTTCTTCGGTAGTTAAATAAGTGCCCCAAGGGGTATAACCGTTACCGCAGTTATTATGAGTACCACGAGTTTGACGACCCGCAGGTGAGAAACGAGTAGCAAGCAAACTAGACCCAGCAGCAGCACCTGCAAAATTCATCTCTGTTGATGCTGTAATACGGCGGTTAAAAATTGATTTTTTATCAATTACTACTTTTTGAGTTGTTGCATCTTTTTTGATGTGAACAATAGATACGCCATGCGCATTGGTCTCACGAATCACTTCATCTTCAGGGCGGCGTCCATTAACTTTTGTTGGACCTTTTGGGTGAAGGAAGGTCTGGTTGATATATTCGTGATTCAGCACCAACAAACCTTCGGCTGAAACACTTTCATCAAAGTTGTTTGTTGAAGCATTCAAACCAAAGAAGTGCATACCATCGTGGCAGTCACCAGAGCGGAACTGGAAGCTTGGGCCAGATGGAATATTATTGTCGTCCCATTCGCCAAAAGCAGGGTTGATTGAATCACCTAAAGCATAGATGACATTGGCTTCATAACCTTCAGGTACAGTCACAATATCGTTGTGGTTTTTTGCAACTGCCGTGAAAGTTAATTTTTCTGGTTTTTTATTTGGATCTACAGGTGGAATTCCACCATTGTTAGAACCTGAGTCATCATTGTTATCATTACAGCCTGTTAAAGTAGAGGCTAAAGTTAGAGCTACGGCACCGCTTGCAGCTTTAGTAATTAAACTACGACGACTTACATGTTGTTCTAAAATGTCACGAAAGTGGATATTGTCAGAAGTATTATTATCCAGTTCTTGGTCTTCATGATATGGCGTCAGCTCTGTCATGGGAAATTCCTAAGTAAGTAAATAAAGAGATTGTTCTAAAAGTCTTCATTAGCTTAGTTGGGTAGTGTGACGAGGCTTTGACGTTTTGATGATAGGTTTGTGAAATATTTGATCGTTTGGTTGAAAGTATAAGTCGATTTTTAAAATCGCGGATGATCTAAAATAAAAGAAACCTGCATAAAGCAGGTTTCTTTTTTAAAGAGTAGAAATTATTTTTTTACAACAGATGGAGCAATTGGGTCGGCAGTGATATAGCCAACTGCTGCTGCGAATTTGTTGCTGTAGTTGGTATTAATTGCTGTATCAATTTGCGCAAGTAAATCTGCACTGATACCAGTACGAACACCATTAGTTTCTTTATAGAAACGGTTCCATTCATCACCTGGATGTTGGAAGTTACTCATGATGTAAGTCCAACCGTTTACTTCATCAACTGCGTGTAGACCAGTTGACTCTGCACCTGCTGGTGTAGACAAGATACGGATCAGTTGCTTGGTATCAACATTGTAAGCCCATAAGAAGTTATTTAAATGGTTACCAGAGTCTTCACCGATAAATAACGTACGTAGCTTTTCAGAGAACTTCAAGTTGTCAGGGCTAGCAATCTGTTCTGGGTCAGCAGTGTTACCTAAGCTGTCAAAGCTAATGTCTTTACCTTTAATGAGAAGACTAGATTGGCTAGGTACCCATTCACTGTTAATTGCTACATTTGAGCTGTCTTTTTGGCCGCCTGTCAGTTTATGCTCCAAAATACCACCAGCCGTGATTTTCGGGAATTTAACGTTGTGCTCAGCAAGGTAACCACTACCACCTTCAACCATTGAATCAACAATGTTAGCTAAAGCTGAATATGCGCGTTTATCTGCAATATTTACAGTCGTACCTTCGTTCTTGGTCAATGCCATTGAAGCACCAACGTAGGCTGCGTAGCGGTGTGTCTCAAGGAAAGCCGCTGCAAGTTTAGTTTTGTCGCTGTTATCTTTAAGCTTGAGATAAACACCAGTTTTGCTCAAATAAGTAAATTTAAAACCTTGAGCTTCTAATTCTGCTTTTTGAGCAGCTTGTTGTAGTTTTAAACGATCTTTCGCAGCTTTTGCTAAAACTTGTTGTTCAGGTGTACCTTTATCTCCAGCATCAATAGCATCTTTTTCTGCTGTCGTTGCATCGCTTGGATATTTGGCAATTTGTAGAACCGATTCGAAAATATCAGTTCCTTTGATACCGCTCTTGATTAGGTTTTCAATCTCTACACTTGTTGCATGACCAAGCTTGATCCAAGAGATCTGACCAGTCGTTGTATCTGTAAGTACGGTTGTATATTTTGCAACGTAAAGTGTGCCGGCAGATAGGTCTTTCTCTTTATCTGCAACGAACATGAAGAGACCGCCATTGGTATAGTCATCACCCATTAATACAGTACGGTTATCTGGGAAAACTTGCACAAGCTCATGTGAAATACGGCCTAAACAGTAGTGTTTTGTCACACGACCCGTACCATCTGCATTTACGGTAATTTCTGGTAAATGACCGTAGTTATATGGGTTAGCCGCATTTTCATCACCATAGACATTTTTACTAAATGCTTTAAGTGTTGAAAGTGATTGACCTAACTTTTGGTTGAAAGCATCTGGCTCATATTCTTCACTAGAAAGGTGAGTTCCCCATGGTGACAAGCTTGCACCACAAGTAATCCATAAACCATGTGCACTTGAAGTGTCTACATTGTGATATTTAATTAAAGTCAAATGACCAGTTTTCGGGTCTTGATCTAAAGTAAGCACTGCAATCGGAGATGATAATTTACCGTACGTATCACCACCATTTTGGTCTTTTGATAAATATTCAAACTGAACGACATGGAACACTGGGTTACCAGTTACACCTAATGCTTTCTTATCTGCATCTGTAAAATCTTTGCCAGTCGCTTGTTTGAAGCTAATTAGAGAACTACCATCTGGACAGTCAGAGAAGAATTGACGCTCTTTGCCAGCAACTGATTTATCGATAATTGGCTTATTATTAATGTCAAAATAACCACCCGCGATAATCTTTCCGCCTTTACCATCAGGAACTTCGGTACCTGTTAAGAAGAATGGTTTGTAAGCCAGTTGGTATTCGGTTTTACTGCCATCTTCCCATGAAATAGCAAGCTTTGATGCACATGCTGTCGTTGCAATATCAGCTACAACTGAAGGAGCTGGCATTGAAGTGAACGTTGCATTTTTAAAGTTAATTGGTTTTGTTGGAGTTGTAACGTCTGAATCATCATTACTATCGTTACATCCTGCTAACGTTGCTGCCGTAGCCATCGCACCTAATGGAAGAAAAGGGATCCCCGTAAACCATTTTAAAATGTCGCGACGTGTTGGGTGGTTAGAAGCAGTTGTCATAATAAATCCGTAACTTTTGTGAGTATATTTGTTGAGTTGATTCTATGGACTGTAAATGACACTTTTCTTACATTTTTAAGTCACTTTGAAGACAGTTTATAGGTTCGTAGATTAAAAAGTGGTTGATATAAAAAAGCCTGAACTTTGTATTTCAGGCTTTTTTTGAATCATACTTTTATTCATCAGATTGAGCTTTTCTTTTCTCAAGAATTTTACCGAACAATAATCCAAGTTCGAAAAGCAACCACATTGGGATCGCCAACATCACCATAGAAATTGCATCTGGTGGGGTAATGAACATGGCTACAAAAAAGCATCCCACAATGATAAAACGCCTTTTTTCAGCAAGACTTTTTGTATTTACCACGCCTATTAAAATCAGTAGAAGCGTCGCGATTGGAATTTCAAAAGTTACACCAAAAACTAAAAACAGCTTTAAGCAAAAGCTTAGGTAGCTATTAATATCCGTCATCGGTGCAACAGTTTCAGGCGATACACTAATAAAGAAATGTAAAATTGCAGGAAGCGTAATGTAGTATGCAAAAGCAACTCCAGCATAGAACAAAACAATACTACCGATGAGTAATGGCAGCGCTAAATGACGTTCTTTTTGATATAACGCTGGGCGGACAAAAGTCCATATTTCATAAAGAATAAATGGCATTGCCAGCACAAGCGCGACAAATAAATTGAGCTTAAAAGGCGCCATAAAGGTTGCAGTTACATCTGTTGCAATCATTGAAGATGATGCTGGAAGTTGCAGCCTTAAAGGTTCAGATAATAATTGGTAAGTATTATTTCGAAAGGGCAATAAGCAAAAGAATAAAAATAATGTTACCCCGACAATCCTAAATAAATGACGTCTTAAAACGACCAAATGGTTCATGATTGGCATTTGGTCTAAATTTTCTTGCGTATTTACAGTCGTTGAAGGCAGTTGGTTCATACGGCAATCTTCAATTTAACGGGGGGTGTTTCTAAAGTGTCGCTTTGAGATGCCAAAGGTGTAAATTTGGCAAGAAAGGGCACTTCATAATGGCCCGATACAGGGGAGTACATCGTAGCCTGAGATATCGTTTCAGCTACCTCAGTTTTTTCTGAATTGTCTGAAGTAGTCTGTTTTTGTATTTCTTCAAGTTGTTGTTGTACTTTGCGTTCTAGTGCTTCAATGCGGTTGAGTTCTTCTTGCATTTCTTTTCGAAACTCAGAAAGACGCAACTCTTGATCAATCTCATTTTGCAAATTGGTAATATAACGTTTTAGGCGAACATACCAGCGACCAGCAAAGCGTGCGGCTTCCGGAAGTTTATCGGGACCTAAAACTAAAATTGCAATAATTGCAAAACAGAGTAGCTCTGTCATTCCTACATCAAGCATGGTGGAAAACCTTTAGCTTTTCACTGATGTGCTGTCAGGGGTTTTGACTTGGGCATCAATTGTACGTGGAGTATTCAGAGCAGCAGTTTCGTCTTCTTCACGAACTGATTTTTTGAAGTCTTTTACTGCACCACCTACATCTTTACCGATATTTTTTAATTTAGATGTACCAAATAATAAAATAACGACAATTGCAAAAATAACGACGTGCCAAATAGATAAACCGGCCATGATCTTATACCTCTTTTCAGTTTGCTTTATCTCAACAGGTTGCTATGACAACAATGTGACATTTATATGTCAGTTTTAAGACAATAGCTCTTGGTCAAAATCTCAAAAGACGGGTTTCATAAAGGATGTAGGCAGTTTTTTATTTTAGTAAGAGCTTAAAAAGAGAAGCTTAAATTACTTGAAAAGGAGAGTACATTTCATTTTGAAAAGGTGTAGCATAACAAACTGATTTTGATGGGTGAGAGGAGAAAACGTGGCGTTATTACTGCCAATATTGGCGTTCATCACTGGACTTCTGCTTGCCCAGACTTCTCTTTCAGAAACGATAAAACCTGTTCTTTCAGCTTGGCTTGCACGCTTGCTTATTCCAGTTGTGATTATTTACAACATGGTATTTTATCAGCCGGGTAGCTTGAGTTTAATGCTCTTTAGCTTCGGTTCAGCATTTCTTATTTTCTTTGCTTATTTAGCCTTATTTAAAGACAGATTATTAGCGCTTTGCGTAAGTTATACCAACATGGGCTGGCTCGGTTTTCCTTTTGCTATGGCTCTATTTGGGCCTGAAGCTACGGCTCCTATTGTTGCGCTCTATATTGGTATGTCTCTTTTTGGAAATGCATGGGCTGTGACTGCTGTAACAACTGCACCACAAAGTAAGCTCAACATATTAAAAAAAGTTCTGTCATCTCCACCGTGTATTTCAATTTTTTGCGCGCTTGTGCTCAGGCTTTTAGGGGCTCAACATATCGAACATCCAGCTATACATTGGGTGTATGAGGTTGCTAAGTTCGCAATGACTTTTGCTGGGATGTGTGTTTTGGGAATGTGGCTACGCCGTACTCGAGTGCATTTAAAAGACTTATTCTATAGTATGAAAGCTCAAGCATTTAAGGTGGTGTGTGGTTTTATTCTTTGCGGTTTAACTTATAGATTTCTGCCGATTCCAAATATAAGTCAGCACATTGGAGTGATGTTTTTAATGTTCTGTCTGCCACCAGCAGCCAATATTGTAGCGCTAGAAACACATTATCAAGGGACAGGAAGATCTGCGGCTTATATCGCTTCAGGGACGATTGTGAGTTGTGTGTGTATTGCGATTTATGCTGTGTTTTTACACATGTTCGTCTAATTAATTATTTAATTCTAACCCTACACTTGCTTGTGCGAAGGCGGCATGGATGCCGCCAGTTAGACTGTGGCACAAGGAAGTGCCATCAGTCTAACAAAAGATTTTTGCTTACTTTTCATCTTTGAAAAGTAAGGTTTGCCTATACAAAGTTTAATATGTTTTAACGCTGCATATTGTGGCCATGTGATCAGCTTATTTCTGCAAACGCTCTCTAAATAACTGCATCGCTTGTCCACGATGACTAATCTTATTCTTGTCTTCTTTAGAAAGTTCAGCGCTAGAAACTTGTAGCTCAGGCAACCAGAAGAGTGGGTCATAGCCAAAGCCATTTTCACCACGTGGCGCTTCTAAAATTTCTCCGTGCCAGATGCCTTGGAAAATTTGTGGTAGTGGATCTTCAGCATGTGTCACTAAAGCAAGTACACATACAAACATGCCTTCAATCACTTCACCATTTTTACGGTAGGGTAAAAGATCATTTAATAATTTGGCATTGTTCGCTGCATCGTCACCATGTTCTCCAGCATAGCGTGCAGAGTAAATACCAGGTGCGCCGCCTAACACAGGAACACAAATTCCAGAGTCGTCAGCCATAGCAGGCTTACCTGAAATTTTAGAGGCATGACGAGCTTTGATAATGGCATTTTCAATAAAGCTTAAGCCATCTTCAATTGCATCAGGAATATTAAGACGCCCTTGAGGAATAATTTCTACAGGTAACTTAAGCTGTTTAAAAAGTTTTTCAAACTCAGCGACTTTACCTTTGTTATTGCTGGCAAGAACTAAACTGCCCTGATCAAACCAATGTGGGGTAGACATAATAAAACCAAACTTTATAGCTAATATCGAACGTGAGTTATGTTACGTGTTTTTTAAGAGGGGATATAGAGGGAAATAAATAGAATATAAAATGAGATATCCTAAACTAAAGCCACCTTGTAGAGCATACAAGGTGGCTTTAGTCGAGTAAGGTTTTTTACGGATGAACCGTTATTATTGTGCTTGAATCCATTTGTCTGCACGGTCACGTGCGGTACGGATTTGTTCTTGAGTTAAGTTCGCCGCTAGAGCAGTTTTCTTACCTTCAGATAGGCTAATCACTTTATTGTCGAGCATGCCATCACGAGTAGAAAGCTCATACCACTGGTAAGCACCTACGTAGTTTTTCTTTTGCTCTTCCATCATCGCGAGATTGTAGCTTGCACGGTTATCACCATTGCTTGCTGCTTTTTCAAAGTATTTACGAGCCATGGACTCATCTTTTCTAACACCAATACCGTCGGCGTACATACGACCCACGTTTAATTGAGCTGGTGATAAACCTTGATCAGCTGCTGCTTTAAACCATGCGAAAGCTTGTTTCTCATCTTTTTCTACATCTTTACCATATTGGTAGTGTGTACCAAGGTAAAATTGCGCGCCTGCTTGACCAGCTTTTGCAGCTTTCTGAAGGTCACTTACCCCCATTGTAGAAAAGCGTGCAGCCTGACTCGCAACCGATTGTGGCTGGGCGATATAATCTGCATGAGCCTGCATACTTAGCAGTCCTGCAAATAGTGTGCTAAATAATGTCTTTTTCATAGTGCACTCACTCGATAAATAGCGACTTCACCAAACAAATTAGGAACATGTTTGCTTAACAGGCTTCCCTGCTGATTTCCATTGACGGCGAGTCGATTAATAATTTGTATCTGATTTTCCACACACAGTGCTTCGAAATCTTTAAATGTACATAAATGAATATTGGGGGTGTTATACCACATATATGGTAGAGCATCCGATACAGGCATCATTCCTTTTAATGCAAGAAAAGACCGAGTCTTCCAATGCGCAAAGTTTGGAAAAGTAATAATTGCCTGTTTACCCACACGCACCATGTCTCTTAATAAAACATCGGGTGCATCTACGGCTTGCAAAGCCTGTGCCATCACCACATAGTCAAAAGACTGGTCGGCAAAACGGCTCAAACCGAGATTCAAATCTTGTTGAATAATATTTAACCCGCGACTGACGGCAATTGCAATCTTTTCTTGATCAATTTCTAAACCATAAGCACGAATTTGATGCTTTTGGCTCATATGAGCGAGTAATTCACCATCACCACACCCTAAATCGAGTACGCTTGAGCCGGGTTTAATCCACTTTTCTGCCAGTTGTTGATCAATACGCATTAACTTGCCTCCAGTGATGTCGATTTTAAGTGTTCTTCACCGCCTAAGAAAGCGCGCATGGTTTTAACATACAGTGGAATAGGGAATAAAAACGAGTCATGACCTTGTTCTGCATCAATATCTAAGTAACTTACAGGCTTATGATTGGTAATAAGTGCATCTACAATTTCTTGAGAGCGACTTGGGGCAAAACGCCAGTCTGTTGTAAAAGAGACAATCAGGAACTGACATTTGGTTTTACCCATCGCTTCCGTTAACGAATGATTATATTCACGAGATGGATCAAAATAATCTAAAGCTTTGGTCATGATGAGATAAGTATTGGCATCAAAGTTACGGCTAAACTGTTCGCCTTGATAGCGTAGATAACTTTCGACCTGAAACTCGACATCAAAACCGTACATAAATTTGCCTGACTTTAAATCACGGCCAAATTTTTGTTTCATGGCTTCTTCTGAAAGATAGGTGATATGGCCGACCATTCGAGCCAAAATCAGGCCACGTTTCGGGTAACTATCATTCTCTAAATAACGACCATGATGGAAGTCTGGATCAGACAAGATTGACTGTCGCGCAACTTCGTTAAATGCAATATTTTGTGCTGAAAGCTTTGGCGCACTGGCAATAATCACACATTTTTGTAAGCGGTCAGGATAATCTACTGACCATTGTAGTGCTTGCATGCCCCCTAATGATCCACCAACAACTGCATACCAGACATTTACACCTAAACGGTCAGAAAGCATGGCCTGAGTTTTGACCCAGTCGCGTACCGTAACTAATGGGAAATCTGGTCCATAAGGACGGTTATCATTTTCAGGATTTGGTGATGTTGGGCCAGTTGAGCCGCTACATCCACCAATATTGTTGAGCGAAACTACAAAGAACTTATTTGTATCGATTGCCTTACCCGGGCCAATACAGCTATCCCACCATCCAGCTTTTTTATCATCTTCGTGGTGATATCCCGCTGCATGATGATGTCCGGAAAGGGCATGACAGATTAAAATGGCATTTGATTTATCTGCATTTAAAGTGCCGTAAGTTTCGACCATTAACTCAAAACGTGGCAAGACACGGTCACATTCAAGATGTAATGGTTCTTCAAATTGGAACTTTTGCGGAGTGACTAACCCCACTGAATCAGCTGGAAAAGACACGGGAACATTTCGCCTTTTAAATCTTTCAGGAATAAAAAGAAAGGATACCAAGCTAGGTATCCTTTCCAAAGTCTTTTTTTTAATTAAACAGCGGCGGCAACCACCTGATCTGTACTTAAAACGCCTTGATCAATCAAACGGTTAGTACATGCAATAATTGCTTCAATGGATGAGGTGACTGTATTGTCATGAACACCAGCACCAAATGAGCCTTTACCTGTACCTTTAACTTGAAGTTCAATTAAGGTTAATGCTTTCGCATTTGCACCTGAACTAATACTACGTTCTTCATAGTTCAACACATCAATTGGTAACTGAAGTGCATTTAAGAATGCAGAGATTGGCCCATTACCTTCACCGCGAAGTTGTTGAGTTTCACCTTCGACATCAACATCAAGTTCGATGATCTGAGTACCATTAATGTCAGATAATCTGTAGTTTTTGACTGTGTAATGATGGTTTTTCACATCAACATAAGTGTCTTTAAACAAGGTCCAGATTTCTTTAGCATTAATTTCTGTACCATTATCATCAGCATATTGTTGAACAACCTGACTGAACTCGATTTGTAAACGACGCGGCAATACCACGTTGTAGTTTGATTCTAATAAGTAAGCGATACCGCCTTTACCAGACTGACTATTTACACGAATAACTGCATCGTAATCGCGGCCCAAATCTTTCGGATCGATTGGCAAGTAAGGCATATCCCAGATTTCTTCGTTTTTCTGGTACTCAAAGCCTTTTTTAATTGCATCCTGATGTGAACCAGAGAATGCAGTAAATACCAAGTCGCCTGCATATGGATGACGAGGGTGTACAGGTAAGCCAGTACATTCTTCAACCGTTGCAATCACTTCATTAATGTTAGAGAAATCTAACTCAGGTGCTACACCTTGGGTGTACATGTTCAATGCAATTGCTGCAACGTCAACGTTACCTGTACGTTCGCCATTACCAAACACACAGCCTTCAACACGGTCAGCACCTGCCATAATTGCAAGTTCTGATGCCGCAATACCACAGCCGCGGTCATTGTGGCAGTGAACAGAAATGATCACGCCATCACGACGTGCCAAATTACGATGCATCCATTCAATTTGGTCTGCATACACATTCGGTGTAGAAACTTCTACAGTCGCGGGTAAGTTTAAAATCACTTTATGGTCAGGACGTGCATCCCAGATTTCTGTGACCGCATCACAGACATCTTTAGCGACTTCTAACTCTGTTGCTGAGAAACACTCTGGGCTGTACTGGAAAATCCAGTCAGTTTGAGGATATTGCGCCGCATACTCTTTCACTTTTTGAGCAGCATTAATAGCTAACTGTTTTGCACCATTAACATCTACATTCAACACCTTTTGACGGAAGGTTGGAGAGTTAGAGTTATAAATATGCACAATCGCTCGTTTAGCACCAGCCAAAGATTCGAAGGTACGTTCAATTAAATGATCACGTGCCTGAACCAAAACTTCAATGTATACGTCATCAGGAATGTGATTTTCTTCGATCAACATGCGGGTAAAATCGAAGTCGATTTGAGATGCAGAAGGGAAGCCGATTTCAATATGCTTAAAACCGATTTTTACAAGCATTTTGAACATTTTGAATTTTTGTTCCATGTCCATGGGTTCAAAAATTGCTTGGTTACCATCACGTAAATCGGTGCTCATCCAGATTGGCGCTTTTGTAATTTCGTTATTTGGCCATTGGCGATCTGGTAAATCCACTCGTTGGTACATACGGCGGTATTTTTTGCTTGGGTCAGCCAACATCATGAGAAAACTCCTTGTCTCGTAGCGCAGTTGCTCTGGATATATTTAAAAGGCAACGTCTCTACAGTTATATATGGTATTTAATTAAGAAAAATAAAAGGCAATTTCGAAGTGCTGCTTTAAAAAGCAGACAAAATTTTTATACGCGCGCTTGGCGCAGCATCAGGAGTTGCGGATGATGTCTTGCTTGAGTAGGCTGGGCAAACAAGTAATTCGTTTTCATCTCTAGACCGTGAATAATAAGTTTGATGGTTTGCTGGTATGTTTATCATTTAGATATATCACATCTAAACAATGATTACACCTTGTGCAAAATTCTTATAATAATTTTAATCTCAGAAATTAGAAAATAATTTTCTAATTTTGCGCAATTTTACAATTTTGAGAAAATAATTTTCATATTTTTGCTATATTGAGGTAAAAGAAATTGCTTGATCTCAATAAGTCAAAAATAAATGTAATTATAGCTCTGACCACATTCGAATTAAATTATGATAAATATTGGTGAGCTTCATGACTTCTGGATAGTTATCACCATGTGCTTTACGCAGTTCCCGAATACTTTCATCTAAGTTAAATAAAAGATGGCGTTTACTATCATCGCGTACCAAACTTTGTACCCAGAAAAAAGAAGCAAAACGAGTGCCTGAGGTAATGCTGCTGACTTCATGCAGGCTGGTCGATGGATAGAGCACGACATCACCTGCGGGTAATTTAACTTCGTGATAACCATAAGTGTCTTCAATAACGAGGTCACCACCTTCATATTCATCAGGTTCACTTAAAAATAGTGTACAAGATAAATCGGTACGGAGCTGCTCAGAAGTGCCACGGATAAGGCGAATTGAGTTGTCTACATGGAAACCAAAGCTTTCATATTCATCATAACGATTAAAAAGTGGTGGAATAATTTTGTGGGGTAGGGCAGCAGCCTGAAACACTGGATTTTGCCAAATTGCTTTGATGACAATATCACTTAAATGATGTGTAAGTGGGTCTTGTTCTGAGAGTTGCTGATTTCTTTTAACAGAAGCAGACAAGGTGCCCGCTGTCACTTTTCCACCTACCCAATTTGCGTCTTTCATGAGCTTACGAAACTCGGCAACTTGCTCTTTACTTAAAACATTAGGGATATGA
Organism: Acinetobacter sp. AYS6; assembly: GCF_025630795.1. NCBI lineage: Bacteria > Pseudomonadati > Pseudomonadota > Gammaproteobacteria > Moraxellales > Moraxellaceae > Acinetobacter > Acinetobacter sp. AYS6. The sequence goes on along the minus strand of NZ_JAOTNV010000008.1, from coordinate 155,008 downwards.
TGAATCACAGCAAACACCTTTTAAAATAAATACTTCATTTGTAAAAATAGCCTCGTCACGAGGCTATTTTATATGAACTTTAATTAATTCCATAAAAGTATTATGGAATTTAACCTTAATACTTAAAGTTAATTGCTAAGACAGCATTACGGCCATTACCTTCAAACGCGTAGTGAGCTGCATGTGCACTAGTGAAATAACGCTTATCAGAAATATTATTGATATTAAGCTGTAAATTTACGTTCTTGTTAACATCGTATTTAGCCATCGCATTATAAATAGTATAGGTTGGTAAGTATTTTGGAGCAGTTGTATTCACAAAAACTTGATCGCGGTATTCAACACCTGCACCTAAAGTCAATTGAGGCATAACTTTATATGTTGACCATAAAGTCGCGCTATTTTTAGCTACGAATGGAAGAGGTTTACCTTCCTGAGCAACGGCATTGTATGCAGCCTCAGTGATTTCGCTATCTAAATAGCTATAGCCTGTAGATACATCCCACTTGTCAGTAATCTTTCCGTTCAAGCTAATTTCAAATCCATCAACTTTACTTTTACCTGCATTGGCAGTCGTGTTAGGGTCGATTTGGATACGTGTATTTTGCTTTTCAGTACGGAAAACTGCTGCTGTTAAATTAGCACGGTTATTAAATAGGTCCCATTTAGTTCCTAATTCAAAAGTGCGCGCTTCTTCTGGTTTTAGATCGTTTGCGCTCGCGCTTGCAGTACCTGAGTCGCTAATAGAATCTGAACCTGTATCACCTTCAGCAAGCACACCTACTGGGTTTGCTGACGTAGCATAGCTTAAATAAATACTACCATCTTCTGTTGGTTTAAAAACTAAACCAGCTTGGTAAGAGAAGTAATCTGTATCACTTTCAAGTTTATCGCCAGCTTTATGAGGTGTACGTCCACCTACGTCCTTATTATATTTTTTCTCAGTTTCAAACTTATCCCAACGAACACCTACATTAAGTAACCATTGTGGATTAAATTCAATACTATCTAAAGCATAGACGCCTACATTATGACTACGAGTGGTTGATTGTGCTGTAATAGCTCCACGTGTGTCATAGAATGCACCATTTCCTGGATTATTTAAACTCGTACACCAGCCATTTGCTACAGCAGCGGCTGAAGTACAGTTTTGAATGTTGCTGTCTAAAATGGTTGAGGTGGTTTCACCTGCAGCATTAGTAAATGTATGTACTCCTTGATCAGTTTCTTGGAAGCTCCATTCAGTACCGACATTAAAAGAATGTTTTAATGTACCAGTATTAAATTTACCTCTCAAAGAAAGTTGATCGCTATAAGCATCACTATCCAAAATACGACTTAAAGCACGACGAGCGATTGTGCCTCTGTAAATATTACCCTTAGAGTCATCAGCATTGGTGTAAACATAATCAGATTTAGATTTGTTGTAAGTCGCTACATTTGACAAGGTAAGGTTTTCATTAAAATCATGTTCTAATTTAAACGTACCAATATGGTTTTCACGTTTATCAAAATCACGTGCTTTCCAGCCATAGTAGGTACCCGCTTTTACATCAACAGGCTTACCATTACCAGGAGTTACAGTAACTCCAGCAGGAGGAGTCGTTGGATTTGCATTGTTAAAAGGAATACCTGCATCAGGTTCATCATTACTACGTAAATAGTAGTAGCTCAGTGTTCCGCGAGTTGCTGTATCTAGGCCAAATGCCAGACTTGATGCAATACCAGCACGAGCATATTCAGCACCGTTGCTCTGACCAGCCTTTTCATTTTCATGGCCCATGATAACTACACGACCGGCAATGCCATTACCAAAGTCTTTGTTAGCATCGAGTTGGATATGACGATAGTTGTCAGTACCACCTTGGACACTGCCTTGGTAAACGTCACCTTCATGAGCTACTTTAGGGATTAAGTTAATACTTCCACCCACGCTACCACCACCACCAAGCGCAGAAGAAGAGCCTTTAATGACTTCAACTTGTTCGATGGCAAACATGTCGCGGCTTTGTGAAGTTGTATTGCGAACACCATCAACATAAATAGAAGATTGGCCGCTATAACCACGAATGTAAGGCATATCTGTAAACGGGGTACCGCCTTCACCTGCACCTAATGTAATCCCTGGTTCGTAGCGTAAAGCTTCGAGTAGAGTATTAGAGTTTGTATCTTTAATTAACTTTTGAGAAAGAATCGAGACTGATTTTGGTGTGTCTTTGAGTGGAGCTACGAATTTAGAATTTGCTGATTGATCTACTTTTAAAGATTCTTCTTGAGTCGCTTGAGTATGAATCGTTGGTAATTGTGAAATTGCTTCTTGTGCCATGGCTGTTGTTGCGATCATTGATAGTGATGAAGCTATCGCAGAAGAAACAATTTTTTTACGTGTTCTAATCAAAGACATGACGTCAGGACTCTAAAACTAAAAGGTTATGCGAATAATAATAATTCTTATTTATATGTACAGTTTGTGTTAATTGGATTTGCCAATTGAATTGTGAAGATAAAGTGAATGATTAAATAGGGGATTGTACTTTTATGTAGCTAATCTACTGATTCTTGGTGATTGTTTGTAAAAGCGATTAAATTTTGATTTTGATTGTAATTTTAGATTTATGAAGAATAACTAAAAAATTAGTTTTACTTAAGGTGTTATGAAAAATATTTAAAGAATCATAAAATTACTGTGAAATTTACGAGAATAATGACCTTAACTTAAATGAAGTGGTCGGTTAATTTTGTATATCTCGAAAGTTGTCATATAATACAGCACTTTTAAAAAAACTGTTCCTACTCACTAATTTTTATCGAGGAAGCCATGCAAGTAACGACTGAAGCGGTTTCGGGCGTTGCCCGTCGTTTAAATGTTTCTGTACCGACGAGCCGTATTAACGAGCAATTTGAAGCTCGTTTGAAACGCACTGCCAAAACTGTGAAGATCAACGGCTTCCGTCCAGGTAAAGTGCCTGAAAACGTTGTTCGCCGCGAATACGGTGCGGGCATTTATCAAGAAGTTGTAAATGACATCATTCGTGATAGCGTTTTTGAAGCAATTCAACAAGAGAAAATCAATGCGGTAGGTATGCCGAACATTGATAAAGTTGAACATAAAGAAGATGCTTTAGTTTTTGAAGCGACTGTAGAAGTTTATCCAGAAGTTACCGTACAAGCATTCGACGGTTTAGAAGTTGAACGTAAAACAGCTGAAATTAAAGATGCTGACGTTGACGCTATGATCGAAAACTTGCAAAAACAACGTCAAACTTGGGCTGTTACCAAGGGTATGGCGAAAAAAGACATGCAAGTGACTTTTGACTTTGAAGGCACTATCGATGGTGAAAAGTTTGAAGGCGGTTCTGCTGAAGACTTTAAACTCGTATTAGGTTCAGGTCGTATGATTCCTGGCTTTGAAGATGGCATCATTGGCATGAAAGCTGGCGAAGAGAAAGTAATTGATGTTACTTTCCCTGAAGACTACCAAGCTGAAAACTTGGCTGGTAAAGCAGCTCAGTTCAAAATCACTGTAAAGCAAGTTGAAAAATCAAAACTTCCAGAAATTGATGCTGAATTCTTGAAAATCTTCGGTGTAACTGAAGAAGAAGGCGTTGAGAAGTTAAAAGCTGACGTTCGCAAAAATATGGAACGTGAAGTTCGCAATGGTTTACGTAACCAAGTTAAACAAGCTGCTTTTGATGCACTTGTTGCTGCGAACGAAGTTGAAGTTCCAACTGCAATGGTTGCTCAAGAAATTGACCGTCAACGTCAACAAATGGTTCAACAGTTCACTCAACAGTTCGGTGGTGCAGGCGCTCAATCTTTTGACAAGAGCATGCTTCCTGATGAATTGTTCAAAGAGCAAGCAGAACGTTCTGTTAAGCTTGGCGTATTGGTAAGCAAAGTTTTAGCTGACGCTAAACTTGAAGTTGACCAAGCTCGCGTTGATGCTTACATCGACGATATGGCTTCTTCTTACGAAGATCCAACTGAAGTGATTGAATACTTCAAAAATGATGCTCAACAACGTGCTCAAATCGAAGCAGTTGTATTAGAAGATCAAGTTGTTGATCACATCTTAGCTGCTGCTAAAGTGACTGACAAAGCTGTATCTTATGATGATTTATTAAAAGAACAACAAGCTCGCCGTATGGGCTAATCTTTTAAGAGGTCAGAAAAAGGCGCTTTAGGCGCCTTTTTTGTTTTTCAATATGTGGTTAATTTGAGTGCGACATTAAGTACTTAGGTATAAATAATATAATATTTCAGTGCGAACCTTTTGCAATTTGAGAAATTATCCCGCATATTGTTGCCATAGGTTAAGTCACAAAAAATTTAGGAATAAATAACGTATGTATGTTCCAACAATTGAAAATGCTTTAGTTCCTGTTGTGGTTGAACAATCTTCTCGCGGCGAACGTTCTTTTGATATTTATTCACGACTTTTACGTGAGCGCGTCATTTTTTTAACAGGTGAAGTTGAAGACAACATGGCAAACCTAATTGTTGCCCAAATGTTGTTTTTAGAAGCTGAAAATCCTGATAAAGATATCCACCTTTATATCAACTCTCCAGGTGGATCTGTGACAGCAGGCATGGCTATTTATGACACAATGCAGTTTATTAAACCTGATGTCGTGACATATTGTATGGGTCAAGCTGCTTCAATGGGTGCATTCTTGTTAAATGCTGGTGCTAAAGGCAAACGCTATTGTCTAGAAAATGCCCGTGTCATGATTCACCAACCATTAGGTGGTTTCCGCGGTCAAGCATCTGATATTGAAATTCATGCGCGTGAAATTCTATTTATTAAAGAACGTTTAAACCGCTTAATGGCAGAGCATAGTGGTCAAGACTACGAAACCGTTGCTCGTGATACTGACCGTGATAACTTTATGACAGCACAGTCTGCTAAAGAATATGGTTTGGTTGATCAGGTGCTAAGTAAGCGTCCATAAGGACCTTCTTATATAAATAACTTGAGATGTTGAAAAAGATCTCCATTTAGTTATTTATGCAGTGCATCTTGCCCTAATATTTAAGATTCTATTTGTGGAGTGAATATGTCCGAACATCCTCAAGGACAAAAACATTGTTCATTTTGCGGTAAAACGCAGTCTGAAGTCGGGAAACTGATTGCAGGTGAGGACGCATATATTTGTAATGAGTGTGTGGATGTCTGCTTAGACCTTGTACAAACCAGCCAACAGGTTGAAGCAGGGGACTGGGCGAGTAAGGCATTGCCAAAACCACATGAAATACGTGCTGCGCTTGATCAATATGTAATTGGTCAAGATCTTGCCAAAAAGACATTATCTGTTGCGGTTTATAACCATTATAAACGCCTAAAAGTTGGTCATAATGGCCATGTGTCAAAAGAAGTAGAAATTGCTAAAAGTAATATTCTATTAATTGGACCTACAGGTTCGGGTAAAACTTTACTTGCGCAAACATTGGCTCGCCTTTTAGACGTTCCATTTGCAATGGCAGATGCAACGACATTAACCGAAGCTGGTTATGTCGGCGAAGATGTTGAAAATATTGTACAAAAGCTTTTGCAAAAAGCAGACTATGATGTAGAGAAAGCTCAGAAGGGCATTATCTATATTGACGAGATTGACAAGATTACTCGTAAATCTGAAAACCCGTCAATTACGCGTGATGTTTCTGGTGAAGGTGTACAACAAGCATTGTTAAAAATGATTGAAGGTACAGTGGCTTCTATTCCTCCGCAAGGTGGACGTAAGCATCCGCAACAAGAGTTTATCCAAATTGACACTTCGAATATCTTGTTTATTTGTGGTGGTGCCTTTTCTGGTTTGGAAAAAATTGTACAGCAGCGTCAAGAAAAAGGCGGTATTGGTTTTACAGCTGACGTTAAAAACAAAGATGAAACCAAAAAGCTTGCTGAATTGTTCCGTCAGGTTGAGCCAACTGACTTAGTGAAATTTGGTTTAATTCCAGAATTCATTGGTCGTTTACCAGTGATTGCTACACTTGAAGAGTTGGATGAAGAAGCATTAATGCAAATTTTGACTGAGCCAAAAAATGCATTAACTCGCCAGTATCAATATCTTTTCACCATGGAAAATGTTGATCTGATCTTTGAAGATTCTGCATTACGTGCTATCGCTAAAAAGGCACTTGAGCGTAATACGGGTGCACGTGGTCTACGTTCTATTATGGAGAACGTACTGCTTGAAACCATGTACGATTTACCAAGTCGTACTGACGTTGGGACAGTCATTATTAATGAAGCAGTCATTAATGGTGAAGCAGAACCTGTTTATAAAGCAGAGCGTCAACCTAAAGAAGCTGCAACGCATGAAAGTGTTGCTAAGGCAGATTTAAAAGTTATTGATTCGAAGTCTGCATAGATTTCATTCATCTAAAAAGCATGAATCGCTCTGGTGATTCATGCTTTTTTTGTTTTCAATTTATGTGCGCGGTGTTAATCTTAAAAATACAAAATACGCATAGTTTTGCGTTGTAAAAAATAAATCAAAAACAAAACGCTTTGAGGGATGCCATGCGTTATTTAATCGTATCTTTGTGCTGTGCCGGACTGTTTGTGGGCTGTCAAAGTTCATCTCATTTAGAAAAAAATTCGGGTGAATTGACTGCAACCTTACCCAAAGTTGATGTTGAAAAAGAACCAGGCTTATTTGATCAATATCATGTAGGCGGTTTTGCTGTAGGTGGTTGGGTTAATCAAAAATTGGGTCAGACTTTTGCTCCAGTCAAACCACAAAATCAACAAGCTGCTGTAGTTTATCTTTATCGACCAGACACGAAATGGAACCGTCAGGAAATTGCAGCGATAAATCTCTTTGTGAATGGCAAACGCATTCCGAGTCTATTACATAATCATTATTACTGGATTGAATTGCCGGCAGGAACTTATCGACTTTCTGCGAGTCGCCCTCTACTTGGTATTCATTTTCAAGAGCCGAAATATATTGATATTACTGTTGAGGCGGGCACCTCTTATTATTTGAAATATGATGAAGAGAACAAAATGGACCGTGGTGAACACACTGGCCCATTTATGTTAATGCAGGATAATATTGGTCGTAGAGAGATAGCATTTACCGAGCTTAAATCTTCTAGCTACAATTTTGTCGCTGAAGATGCGTCGGGTAAGATTCGACATAAGCCACAAGAATTAAAACCAGCCAAATATGATGAAAAATCAGATGTACATCTGATTAAACCATTTAAATTATGGAATCCTTTAACTTGGTAAACCTTTCCAAAAGATAAAGAAAAGTTAAGTCTTTTCTTTATCTTTCATGAGTGGGGCAATAATTTTAAGCATCTCTTCTTGCATATGATCTCGTGCTTTAGGGTCATTAAAGGTCTGCTGTCCCAACTCCATCATATATTCTGAAATTTGGCCCATAATCTGTACGTTTTTACGTGTAATTGATTGGCCTTCTGGGGTTTTTAAAAATTTCAAATTTGCCTGAATTTCTTCTTCAGAATATGTCTTTAAGTAAATATCCTGTAAGGCTTGGGCAGTTTTTGGATTGCTAATGAGCTGATTGCTCGAATCTTTTAAAAGAGAACCTAACTTCTTCGCGGCCTCTTTTTCTTTGGGGCCTAAAGTTTTGATACCCGTAATATTAGTAACGATTTGTTCTGCCTGTTGATCATAGTAAGGCGTTAATTCATTAATTGATTCTTTAAGTAGGTAATCAATTTGGCTCATTTGCATGAGTTCTTTAACTGAACTTAATTTGGCAGGAGAGGCAAATAAGCTTGTGGTAATACAGCTTAGGCAGAGGCTGATTGAGAGATTTTTAAGAATAGGGCGAATAGTCATGAAATGACCTATATTCAATATATGGCGAGAGAGTGCATTTATTAATAGCACAGATTGAAGAAGTAATTGTTACAATTCTTTTCAGATTTTAAAATAAAAAAAGAATGCAAAAAAAAGCACCGAATTCGGTGCTTTTCTTGATTAGCCAGCTGCTGCATCGACTACTGGAATTTTACCAATTTTCGCTTGCCAGATTTTTGGAGCTACTGCGTGAATTGAAGTACCGTTTACATCAACTGCAACAGAAACAGGCATATCTTCAACTACGAATTTGTAGATTGCTTCCATACCTAAGTCTGCAAACGCAACCACTTCAGCTTCGCGAACAGCTTTAGATACGAGGTAAGCCGCACCACCAACTGCCATTAAGTAAGTTGCTTTGTTGTCTTTGATCGCTTCAATTGCTGTAGGGCCACGATCAGCTTTACCAATCATACCGAATAAACCAGTATGTTCTAATACTTTACGTGTGAATTTATCCATACGTGTTGCAGTTGTAGGACCAGCAGGACCAACGACTTCATCACCCACTGGATCAACTGGACCAACGTAGTAAATAAATTTACCTTTAAGATCAACTGGTAATTCTTCACCGTTATCGATCATTTCAACCATACGTTTGTGTGCAGCATCACGACCTGTGTACATTGTTCCGCTAAGAAGTAATGTATCACCCGGTTTCCAAGAATCCATTTCTGCTTGAGTAATGGTATCAAGGTTTACACGCTTAGATTGTGAAGAGTCCCAAGTTACTGAAGGGTAGTCTTCAAGTTTTGGTGCTTGAATATGAGCTACACCTGTACCATCAAGCTGGAAGTGAGCATGACGAGTAGCAGCACAGTTAGGAATCATACCAACTGGTTTACCAGCAGCATGACATGGGTAATCTTTGATTTTAATATCAAGAACAGTCGTTAAACCACCAAGACCTTGAGCACCAATACCAAGTGCGTTTACTTTTTCAAAGATTTCGATACGAAGTTCTTCGATTTTGTTCTCTGGTCCACGGCGAAGTAATTCGTCCATGTTGATTTCTTCCATGAGTGCTTCTTTAGCAAGCATCATGGCTTTTTCAGCAGTACCACCAATACCAATACCGAGCATACCTGGAGGACACCAGCCTGCACCCATAGTTGGAACAGTTTTAAGTACCCAGTCAACAATCGAGTCAGATGGGTTAAGCATTGCAAGTTTCGATTTGTTTTCTGAACCGCCACCTTTAGCAGCAACAGTAATATCTACTTTGTTACCCGGAACGAGTTTGTAGTGAATTACAGCAGGGGTATTATCTTTTGTATTTTTGCGACCAAATGCTGGGTCAGCAAGTACAGATGCACGAAGAACGTTGCTGTTTTCAAGGTAACCTTGGCGAACACCTTCGTTTACCGCATCGTCTAAGCTCATTGTTAAATCAAATTTAACATCTAAGCCCACTTCAAGGAAAACGTTAACAATACCAGTGTCTTGGCAAATTGGACGATGACCTTCCGCACACATGCGAGAGTTAATTAGAATCTGTGCAATTGCATCCTTTGCGGCTTTGTTTTCTTCGCGATCATAAGCACGGCTCATCGCTTGGATAAAGTCTTGCGGGTGATAGTACGAAATAAACTGTAGGGCGTCCTTGATCGATGTAATCAAGTCATCTTGTTTGATAATCGTTGTCATACCAGAAAATCTCTTGAGCGGGCTGTTAGCTAGCGGGCTAAATTATATGATAAAAAGACAGTGTTGTGGGAGATTGGTTGATCTTTTGACCGAAAGTCGCATAAGAAGATATTGAAGTGATTTAAATGCCAGAAATCGGAAAATTATTTATTTTTAAATGACTAAAATAAAAAAAGCCATTTGAGCGGACATCAAATGGCGAGAGGTAGTAAAGGTGAATTTATTAATTATTTGGCAGCGGCTTGCTGTTCTGCCTGAATTGCGGTTAATGCAATGGTAAAGACGATGTCATCTACCAATGCTCCACGAGACAAGTCATTAACAGGCTTGTTTAGGCCTTGCAGCATTGGTCCAACGCTCACAACATTTGCAGCACGCTGTACTGCTTTGTAAGTGGTATTACCCGTATTTAAATCTGGGAAAATAAATACATTTGCACGGCCAGCAACGCGTGAGTCTGGTGCCTTTTGACGTCCCACACTTTCAACTGAAGCTGCATCGTATTGAAGTGGACCATCAATCAGTAAATCAGGACGACGTTGCTGAGCAATTTGAGTTGCTTGTTGTACTTTTTCAACATCAGCACCTGTTCCAGAAGTGCCAGTTGAGTAACTGATCATGGCAATACGTGGGTCAATTCCAAATGCTTTAGCCGAATCAGCCGACTGAATTGCAATTTCAGCAAGTTGCTCTGCTGTCGGGTCTGGGTTAATTGCACAGTCACCGTAGACATAGACTTCATCTGGTAAAAGCATAAAGAAGATTGATGAAACTAGTGAATAATCAGGGGCTGTTTTGATGAGCTGAAATGCTGGGCGAACTGTATTTGCCGTAGTGTGTACCGCACCTGAAACTAAACCGTCGACTTGATCTAAAGCTAACATCATGGTGCCAAGCACTACGGTATCTTGAAGCTGTTCTTTCGCTTGAAGCTCGTTGAGTTTACCTTTACGTAGCTCAACCATTGGTGCAACGTATTGATCACGAATACTATCAGGGTCAACAATTGCCAATTCAGCAGGTAATTCAATACCACGTGCTTTTGCAACGTCTTGTACTACATCTGGTTTAGCCAGCAAAATACAGTCAGCAATACCACGTGCCTGACAAATTGCCGCAGCTTGAATGGTGCGCGGTTCATCACCTTCGGGTAGAACAATTCGTTTTTTCGCTGCAATCGATTTTTGCACCAGTTCGTGACGGAAAGCCGATGGCGACAGGCGAGGGATAGCTGCATTGTTGCTGTGCTGTTTAAGCCATTCAACATCAATATGACTTGAAACAAATCGGGTCACTTGCTCAGCACGTTCAGTATCGTCTGTTGGAATTTCATTACCAAAATTAGATAAACGCTGAGCGGTTTCGAGTGTATTTAAACGGGTATGTAAAATCGGCAATCCTTGTTTAATCGCACTTTGACAAAACTCTAAAAGCTCAGGTGCTGGTGCTTCTCGTTCTGTAAGCACCAAACCAGCCAAAGGAATACCATTACTAGTTGCTAAACTACTTGCGAGTAAAACATCGGTACGCTCAGATGCACTAATAATCAATTCGCCTGCAATGAACTTATTCAGTTCATATTCAATGCTTGAAGCAATTAAACTCGAATGCAAAATACGACGGGTTTTCGCTTCACCTTGATGTACCCATTGCCCATCAATGACATTTGCAATATCGAGAGTTCTTGGTACGCTTAGCGTGTTACTAAATGGAACCAGTCCAATGATTGGTAAATCGCTAGAGCCAAAATAACGATTATATTTTTGCAGTTCGGTCGTAAATTTTGCGATGTCTTCAGTCGGTCGTAACGATGGATCAAACGCAACAGGAATTTGTGCTGTTTCTTCAGTTAATCCACGGGTACGCATAAAGAGTACACCAGCAGTACGATTTGACGCTGCTCCACCGAACTGGCGTAAATGAGCATCTACTTTTTCTGCGGCTTTTTTCGGGTTTTGAATATCTGCTGTACTGACCAACACGACTTCTGCATCAAGCGCTTGTGCAAGACTTGCGTTGAGCTCACTGGCGAAGTGGTCTTGTCCGTTAGGTAATAAGCCTTCCACAATAATGACATCGTGGTCTGCTGCAACGCTACGGTGGAGGCTGACAGCTTCTTCAAGTAATTCATCTACTTCCCCAGCGGCAATAAGCTGAGTTAATTTTTCATGCGAAATAGATTGAACAGTTTTACTTTGAAATAAATGACCAAATAATGAAGTGGTTCGGTCAAGATGCTCTTGGTCTTCTTGAGAAAATGGTTTTAAAAAGCCAGCTTTAATCCCGTTGCAATCAAGTGCGTAAATCATGCCTAAACAGGCAGAGGTTAAGCCAACCCCTTCGCCTGTAGGAATCAATAAAATTGTATTCATATAATCCTATAAATAAATATCGAGTTTTCGCTGAGCTCTAATTAAGCAAGGCTTGCTACAGATGCTGTATTTTCTGCCGCTTCAACAACTTGACGAGTTTCTTTGGCAATACGACCTTCTTCATCTGTTGGAATGACCCAAATTTGTGGTCCTGTTCCATTGTCGATTCGGCCTTCAGTGCCACGTTTTAGGTTGTTGTTTTGATCTTTATCAAGCTGCAAACCAAAATGAGGTAAATAAGCTAAGGTTTTTTCACGAATATAAGCTGAGTTTTCGCCAATACCACCTGTGAAAATTAAACCGTCTAAAGTTGGTAAGCCACAGCTTAGTGCAGCAAGTGATTTTGCTAGGCGATAGCTAAACACTTCAATAGCAAGACAAGCATCTTCATTGCCAGTTTCAGCAGCTTCAATCACTGTACGCATGTCATTAGACAGTTGAGATAAACCTAGTAAGCCACTTTCGTTATTTAAAACTTTATCAATTTTTGCTAAATCCCAACCGAGATTTTTCGCAAGAAAGCTATGTAAGCTTGGGTCGACATCACCACTACGTGTTCCCATCACTACGCCTTCAAGTGGAGTAAGGCCCATAGATGTGTCAACACTTTGTCCATTCCACACTGCGCAAGTTGAGCTGCCGTTTCCTAGATGCGCTGTTAACCATCCACCTTTTTTCAGATTGCCTGCAAGCTCACTTGCTTTGTCAGACACATAAGCATGGCTTGTACCATGGAAACCATAACGGCGGACGTTGTGGTCAGTATATAAAAACTTAGGAATTGCATAACGGTATGCATGCGGTGGCATGGTTTGATGGAATGCAGTGTCAAATACGGCAACTTGAGGTAATTCAGGAAATAGACGTACGGTTGCGTCAATACCAATTAAATGTGCTGGGTTATGAAGCGGAGCCAAAGGCGTTGCTGCACGAATACGTTCAATAATTTCAGGAGTGAGTAATTCTGCTTTGGTTAAACTTCCACCGTGTACAACACGATGTCCGATTGCTTGCGGTTTGTAGTTAGCAAGACGTGCAAGTAAAGTTTCTAAAGCTTTGGCATGGTCAGCATAAGGAATTGAAAGTTCAAGTGGTTCACCACCAACTGTAACTCCCTTAATACGAGCATCAGCTGCCCCCAAGTTTTCTGCTAAACCGTAAATGCGGTCTTCACGACGCTCTGAAACCAGCGCGTATTTAATAGATGAAGAGCCGCAATTGATAACTAATACTGATATAGCCACGTTGAAATACCCAAGTCCTGATTTAAAATAGTTTTCCTAACTTCCTGTTCAAGATGTATTATTTTTCGATACAGATTGAACGGGTTGTCATGTTTTAGCATGTGTTGTTTTTCTGTCCAAGATAGACTTTAGCCCATTAGACTTAAGCACTATCGACCATTAAATTATTTCTAACTAATATTTGTCCAGTATAAAGCTTAACCACTGTATTCATGGTTTTTTTGTAGAAGAATTAAACAGTTTTTTGTATATATTTATAAAAATTAAATTTCTATTTAATGTAATTTTCAAATATTTGGTATAAATTTTTTTAGGAAAAATATGTGCTGTTATTTTAATCAAACTTGAGCGGTATATTACAAATAATATACGTAAGTTAAATTAAGATTTAATAGGTAATATGTAGGTTAAAAAGAATAAATTATAAACATTTTTAATATAAGAATGAGCGCGATTAAATAGATATTTATGCATTTATAAAATAGTTATTATTACTTTGATATTATGGGAATTTTATCATATTTACTGATGCTTAATTGAGTTGTGAATATAGTCTAAAATAAAACTAGTCTCTTGCTTATAACTTAAACATTATTTGTCTTTAATACTCATGCTTAAGAGGTTAACACTGCGCTGATAAGGGCTTGCATGTCGCTTTTTGCCTTAATAATATTGTTCATCCCTTTTCTAAATGATCGTCAAATATATCATTTGGTCTATTTTTTTATTTTCCGGCTTATCCGGTTGTACAGGAGCGTCCAGCATGGACTTGCCGAACCCTATATTGGCAAAAGTTACCGAACGTGTCATCGCACGTAGTCAAAAAACTCGTTCTGCATATTTACAACGTATTGAACATGCACAAGGCAAATTTCCTGCTCGGGGAGCGCTTTCATGTGCCAATCTGGCTCATGGTTTTGCCAGCATGGAAGATAATGAAAAATTAATTATTAAAGTAGGGCGTGAGCCCAATATTGGCATCGTATCTTCATATAACGAAATGCTTTCGGCACACGCACCCTATAAAACATTTCCAGATTTAATTAAAACAGCTGCTCGTGAAAATGGCGGGGTGGCACAGTTTGCTGGCGGTGTCCCAGCAATGTGCGACGGTATTACCCAAGGTAATGCGGGTATGGAACTGTCATTGTTCTCTCGTGAAACGATTGCGATGAGCACAGCGATTGCATTGTCTCATAATATGTTTGACGCAGCTTTGTGTTTGGGTGTCTGTGACAAGATTGTGCCGGGCTTGCTGATTGGTGCTTTGCAGTTCGGTTATTTACCTACTATTTTTGTGCCAGCTGGCCCAATGACTAGTGGGCTATCTAACGATGAGAAAGCTAAAATTCGTCAGCAATTTGCAACGGGTCAGGTTGGCCGAGATGCTTTACTCGAAGCTGAGTCAGCTGCTTATCACGGACAAGGGACTTGTACTTTTTACGGTACAGCCAACAGTAACCAGATGCTGATGGAAGTCATGGGCTTGCATTTGCCAAGTGCTGCATTTGTTCATCCTCATACACCATTACGTGATGCGCTTACCGCAGAAGCTGCAATTCGTGTACTTGATTTAACAGTTGAGCGTGGAAACTATACGCCGATTGGTCATGTCGTTGATGAAAAAGCCATTATCAATGGCATCGTGGCATTACTCGCTACAGGTGGTTCAACGAATCATACTTTGCATCTGATTGCGATTGCTCGTGCAGCTGGCATCTTGATTGACTGGGATGACTTCGATGATTTATCTGCTGTTGTTCCTTTGCTTGCAAAAATCTATCCAAATGGTAAGGCCGATGTAAACCATTTCCAAGCTGCGGGTGGTGTTGCTTTCCTCATTCGTAACTTACTTGAAGCTGGCTTATTGCATAACGATGTAACGACGGTGGCTGGTAAAGGTTTGCAGCATTACACCAAAGAACCAAAACTGATTGATGGCAAGCTCACTTGGGTTGATGGTGTGGTTCAAAGCCTTGACGACAAAGTTTTACGTAGCATTGATGCGCCATTTCAACCAGATGGTGGCTTACGCTTAATGCAAGGTCGCCTTGGCCGTGGCGTAATCAAGATTTCTGCTGTTGCGCCAGAGCATCGTAAAGTTAAAGCTCCGGCAATTGTGTTTGATTCTCAAGAAGCAGTGCAAGCTGCGTTTGATCGTGGTGAATTACACCGAGACTTTATTGCAGTTGTTCGTTTCCAAGGTGCTCGTGCGAATGGTATGCCTGAATTGCATCGTTTGACGCCTGTGTTAGGTGTTTTACAAGATCAAGGTTTCCACGTTGCTTTAGTGACTGATGGTCGTATGTCTGGCGCTTCAGGCAAAGTTCCTGCGGTGATTCATTTATCTCCAGAAGCATTATTAAATGGGCCGATTGCTAAAGTTCAAACAGGCGATATGTTGGTTATTGATGCTGAGGCAGGCGTGCTTGATGTTGAGATAGATGAACAGACTTGGCAGTCGCGTCCTGTTGCACAGCCAGAACATCAGGCAGAAAACGAAGTTGGCTTTGGCCGTGAATTATTTGGTGTGTTCCGTGCTGCTGCTGCGCCAGCTGAACATGGGGCATCTGTATTTGGTGCATTGGTTGGTGAAAATTCACCAGAGCAGATTTGAATCAAAGGAACTGAAAAATAATGATTAAAATTGAAGATATCGTCAAATTAGGTCCAGTCATTCCCGTATTGGCATTTGATTCTGCTGAACAAGGTGAGGATGTATCACGTGCTTTACATGCAGGTGGTGTAAAAGTCCTTGAGATTACGTTACGTACTGCCGCTGGTCTTGCTGCTATTGAGCGTGCAAGCCAGTTGGCAGATGACATTGTGGTCGGTGTAGGTACGATTACCAAACCAGAACATTGTGCTCAAGCTAAAAAGGCAGGTGCTCAATTTGGTGTATCGCCTGGTTTAACTAAAGATTTGCATTTGGCTGCACAAGATGCAGGCTTGCCTTTATTGCCTGGTGTGATGACACCAAGTGACCTGATTCAGGCAATTGAATTGGGTTATGACATTGTGAAGTTCTTCCCAGCTCAACAGGCGGGTGGCGTTGAGATGCTAAAAGCATTTTATGGTCCATTTCCAAACTTACGGTTTTGTCCGACTGGTGGAATTACTGCAGAGTCAGCACCGGATTTCTTAAAGCAACCTAATGTAGTTTGTGTGGGTGGTTCATGGTTAACACCTAAAGCTACTGTAGCTGCACAAGACTGGGCGGAAATTACTCGCTTGGCACAAATTGCGAGTCAGTTGAGAGCACTATAGATGTAGTCGATATTTATAAAAAATGAAGTGCATTTTATGTGCTTTAAAGGCTGTATTGATGTGACCAGTTTGTGCTGGTCACACCTAAATATAAAAATTTAGTGTCTTAACAGTAGGAATTACTGTGGTTGAAGACCTTTGTTTAGGCAGTGTGTCTAAATAATTATTCCAAGGAGAAGTGTCCCATGGAGACGGTTCAGGGTGGCATGTTACTGATCTACACTGTAATCGCGATTATTGCTTTAGTGGTCATGATCGCGAAGTTTAGAATTTATCCATTTCTGGTTCTTATTATTGTTTCACTTGGTTTAGCTTTAGCTGTTGGCATGCCAATGGGCGATATTGTTAAGTCATATGAAGCTGGTACTGGTAAAACCCTAGGCCACCTTGCGATTGTAATCGCACTAGGAACGATGCTCGGCAAAATGATGGCTGAGTCGGGTGGCGCAGAGCGAATAGCAATTACTTTAATTAAGTGGTTTGGTGAGAAAAATATTCACTGGGCCATGATGTTTATTGCCCTTATTGTTGGTCTTCCCGTATTTTTCGAAGTAGGTTTTGTACTTCTTATTCCAATTGCATTCAATATTGCCAAACGTACAGGCAAGTCCTTACTAGTTGTTGGCTTACCGATGGTTGCTGGTTTGTCGGTTGTGCATGGCTTAATTCCCCCACATCCGGCAGCATTACTTGCGGTACAGGCCTATCACGCTGATATCGGTAAAACGATTGCTTACAGTTTGTTGGTGGGTATTCCAACTGCCATTGTGGCAGGGCCATTGTATGCACTTTGGATCAATAAATATGTCAAATTGCCTGAGAACAATCCATTGTTTAAGCAATTTGTTGAGGCAGATAAGAAAGAAACCCGTGAGCTACCAAGCTTTGGAATTACCTTATTTACGATTATGTTGCCTGTCGTATTAATGTTGATTGGAAGTTGGGCTGATCTATTCTTTGCACCAAAAACTTTCGCTAACGATTTACTACGTTTCATTGGTACTTCTGATATTGCATTGCTCATTGCCGTACTGGTTAGCTTTATTACCTTTGGTACAATGCAGGGCTTTAATCGTGAACAGATTGAAAAGTTCTGTGGCGGATGTTTAGCTTCTATTGCCGGAATCATGTTGATTGTAGGGGCTGGCGGTGGCTTTGGCGGCATTTTACGTGACAGTGGTATTTCTAATGAAATCGTCTCTACAGCCTTAAAGGCAAATTTGTCGCCGTTATTATTGGGTTGGTTTGTTGCAGCATTGATTCGTTTGGCGACAGGATCGGCTACGGTCGCTATGGCTACTGCTTGTGGCATTGTTGCTCCAATTGCAGCCACGGCAGGTGTTGCGGTTAGACCAGAACTTTTGGTACTTGCCACAGGTTCAGGTTCATTAGTTTTCTCACATGTAAATGACGCAGGATTCTGGTTAATCAAAGAATATTTTGGTATGACCGTGGGGCAGACACTCAAGACTTGGTCAGTATTGGAAACGATCATTTCGGTGTTGGGTTTATCTTTCACGCTACTGCTTAGCACTATTTTATAATTAAAGGTGAGTAATCCATGATTGTGATTGCAATGGGTGTCTGTGGAACAGGTAAAACCCTAATTGGTGAATTGTTATCAGAGCGTTTGGCTTGTGAGTTTCTTGATGGCGATACGCTTCATTCAGCTGCAAATAAAAGTAAGATGAGTCAAGGCATACCCTTAACTGATGAAGACCGCTTGCCATGGTTACAAGCAATTCGTCAGGTCATTGAAACTAAACAGAGAGATGGTGAAACAGCTGTATTTACATGCTCATCTTTAAAGCGGATGTATCGCGATATTTTAAGAGGGCAGGACCAGAATGTTAAGTTTGTCTACTTAAAAGGTTCTTATGAGTTATTACAGCAACGACTTGCAGAAAGATCAGGTCATTTTTTTGACCCAGCGTTGCTACAAACACAGTTAGACACATTAGAGGAACCTGATGTGAATGAAGCAATTGCTATTGATATTGCTCTCACACCAGAACAGATCATTGAACAAGTTATCCAGAAGCTAGGGGTGACTGATAGCGTGTGTCGGGGGTAAATTCATCTAGAAAGGTTATCAACGCTTTAAGATATTCACCTTGTGGTTTACGGTTCAAGCAAGGTGAGTACGGATAATAATAGTGATATTGACCCGAATAAAACCTGATTACAGTGGCGAGTTCGGGGAATATATAAAAGACATACGAATAATAAGGTATTAAGAAGAATGAATCAGTTAAATAATCTACAACTTAAATTCCCAGTAGTGGACAGTATTCCTGAAAGTGTGTGTCTGCCCTCCCAAATTCATCAGCGTGTCTCACTAGTGGATGGTGAATTAAAGCTATGGGCTGGTGCAACCAAGAAAACATTATCTCCAATCTGGATTCAGCAGCCTGACGGTAGCCTACAGCAAGTTGAGCTTGGTAGTTATCCAGTCATGGGTGAAAAAGAAAGCGATGAAGCACTAGAAGCAGCGGTAAGGGCTTACAATAATGGTCGTGGCGAATGGCCAATGATGAAGGTTGGTGAGCGCATTGCCTGTATGCAAAATTTTATTCAGCGCATGGTGGAGCAGCGAGATCTAATTATTAAGTTGATCATGTGGGAAATTGGTAAAAGCTTGGCGGATTCAGAGAAAGAATTTGACCGTACGATTACCTACATGCGTCAAACGATTGATGCCCTGAAGGATTTGGATAATGCCAACTCCCGCTTTGTAATTGCTGAAGGTACGATTGGTCAAATCCGTCGTACTCCACTAGGTGTCGTGTTGTGTATGGGACCATACAACTACCCACTGAATGAAACCTTTGCGACTCTGATCCCAGCCATGCTAATGGGTAATACCATCATTTTTAAACCACCTCAATTTGGGACCTTGTTGTTTGAACCGTTACTAGAAGCGTTCCGTGATTCATTTCCAAAAGGTGTGATCAATACCATTTATGCGCCAGGCTCTCTGGTAGTACCTCATTTACTGGCATCTGGGCAAATTAATGTACTGGCACTGATTGGTTCTAGTAAAGTAGCTGATCACTTGAAGAAGCAACATCCTAAATCTCACCGTCTGCGTGCAATTTTGGGGTTGGATGCGAAGAATGCAGCTATTATTTTGCCGGATGCCGATTTGGATCTAACAGTGAAAGAGTGTCTGTTGGGTGCATTATCGTTTAATGGTCAGCGTTGTACCGCACTCAAAATGTTGATGGTACATCGCTCAATAGCTGATGAATTTGTTAACCGCTTAACGGCTGAACTGGCCAAACTTAAAGTGGGGATGCCTTGGGAAAAAGGTGTGTTTATTACTCCGTTACCAGGTATGCACCGTACGACCTACATGACTGAAGTCATTGAAGATGCTGTGGCTAAGGGGGCAAAAGTAGTTAATCCGGGAGGCGGTGAATTCTGCAAAACGATGTTCTATCCAGCTGTAGTTTATCCAGTGACTGAAGGTATGAGGCTGTATCGCGAAGAACAGTTCGGTCCTGTGATACCAGTCTCTGTTTATGATGACATCGAAACTGTGTTGGAATATGTCACTACTTCTGATCATGGGCAGCAGGTGAGTATTTTTGGTAGCGACCCTGAGCAAATTGGTCATTTAGTTGATCCGTTGGTCCATCAGGTTTGTCGTGTGAATATCAATTGTCAATGTCAGCGTGGCCCTGATGTATTCCCGTTCGGTGGTCGTAAAGATTCTGCGGAAGGTACACTGTCTGTGCATGATGCACTTCGTGCATTCTCGATCCGTTCAATGATTGCTGCTAAACAGACAGATGATAGCAAAGGCATGTTGGCCTCTATGGTGTCTGAGCACTATTCTAAATTTGTGAATACCGACTTTATTTTCTAATAAATATATGAATAAAAAAACCAGCCTACGGGCTGGTTTTTTTATAATTACTTATAACTTGAATAATAAAAAACGCCTGATATTAGTCAGGCGTTTTTTATTAAAAATAGATTGATTATTGACGAATTTGACCGTCTCCCAACACAATCCATTTTTGAGAAGTTAAACCTTCTAAACCAACAGGACCGCGTGCATGAATTTTATCTGTAGAGATACCAATTTCTGCACCTAAGCCATATTCAAAACCGTCAGCAAAACGAGTTGATGCATTAATCACAACTGAGCTTGAATCTACGCGGGCCAAGAATTGACGTGCCAAAGTGTAGTTTTCAGTCACGATTGCATCGGTGTGATGTGAACCATATTTGTTGATATGGTCAATTGCTTCATCAATCCCGCTAACAACTTTAACAGCAAGAATTGGTCCTAAATATTCGGTATACCAGTCTTCTTCTGTCGCAGGTTTTACAGAAGCACCCAAAATACGACGTGTTTCTGGACAGCCACGTAACTCGACTTGTTTTTCAGCATATAGTTCAGCAATGCGTGGTAAGAAAACATCTGCAATTTTTTCATCAACGAGCAGAGTTTCCATCGCATTACAAACGCCATAACGATGTGTTTTGGCATTTAAAGTAATTGGTAAAGCTTTTTGTAAGTCTGCCTGCGCCTCAACAAACACGTGGCAGTTACCATCAAGATGCTTAATGACCGGGATACGTGCTTCATTGGTGACGCGCTCAATTAAGCTCTTACCACCACGTGGAACAATGACATCTACATATTCAGCCATAGTAATAAGATGACCAACAGCTGCACGGTCAGAAGTCTCAATAACTTGCACTGAATGTTCAGGTAAGCCAGCAACTTTTAAGCCATGCTTAATTGCTTCAGCAATTGCTTTATTTGACTCTAATGCTTCTGAACCGCCACGCAAAATAATAGCATTACCAGATTTAATCGCTAAAGATGCAGCTTCAAGTGTTACGTTTGGACGTGATTCGTAAATCATCC
The DNA here is from genome assembly GCF_025630795.1 of Acinetobacter sp. AYS6. NCBI lineage: Bacteria > Pseudomonadati > Pseudomonadota > Gammaproteobacteria > Moraxellales > Moraxellaceae > Acinetobacter > Acinetobacter sp. AYS6. The sequence continues at coordinate 133,753 of NZ_JAOTNV010000008.1, read as the reverse complement.
CAACAACACCTAGAGGTACACGCATTTTTCCAATTTGAATGCCGGTGGGGCGGTATGCAAGATCAGTAATTTCCCCAATTGGATCAACAAGCGCGATCACATCTTTTAGACCTTGCAACATTCCTTTAAAACGTGCGGGCGTAAGTTCAAGACGATCAAGCAATGCGCTGTCGAGCTGATTGCTACGACCTTTATCCATGTCGATTTGATTCGCTGCTAAAATTTCTGCCTGATTATTTTCTAAAGCAGTATAAATAGCAGAGAGCGCATGATTTTTTAGTGAGGTCGAAGCACTTGTAAGGACGCGAGAGGCCTGACGTGCTTGATGCCCAACTTGTTGCATATATTGTTCAATTGAGTCTTGCATAGCATTTTTTAATCATTTACCAATGAGTAAGATAGTAGCAGTCAAATGCGGAACAATGAATGGCTTTTTATCAAAAATGTGACCGCTATAAAAAAACATTTAAATATTTTGCAAACTATTAGCGACTTAAACAAGATGAGCGGTCATTTGAGCGATTGCGTATATTTCACACAATTGTTTAGAATGTTATTGTGCAATACAAACTAATACAAATTTTAAAGTTTTGTGCATAAAAGATTACGTGTTCAAGAAGGAACTCTTGCAGCATAAAAAAATTACAGCAAGGAGGAAGCAAGGATATGAATTCCATTATTCAAATGGATTCGGAGATCAACCAAGCTTATGCCGGTTTTGGCTTTTTCGATATCTACCATAGAGATAGTTTTAAACAACCTGCTCGTACTACATGGATTGACGGCTGGAAAATTGAATATATGGCAATTGCCGACCCAAAAACGATTCACAATACGCCAATTGTGATTGTGGGTGGTGCTTTCCAGAATTTTAATTCTTATAAATATTGTGTTGAACAATTGTTTGAAAGTGGGCCGGTCATTTTAATTGATTTACCTTCTATGGGCGCAAATCAGCAAATTACTAATCGGGATACGGGCGTATCTGCGGGTATTTTAGAGCTACCTGATTTATCTAAAATGTTGGGGCGCTGGTTAGATATTGTTGGACTACAAAAAGTTTCTGTAATGGGAATGTCTTTGGGGTCAGTAATCGCATCTTGCTTTGCTTATCATCGTCCAGAATTAATGGACCGCATGATTTTGATGGGTGTCATGCAAAAGACCCGAAAAAGTTGGCGAATGATTTTGGAAGAGTCGCTCAAGCTCATGCAAGAAAACCGCATGGAAGAGTTTGGGCAAGCTGTAATTTTATATTTAGTTAATCATGCAAAATTAGATAAAACCCGTATGTCACCAACAGCCAAAAAATTATTTTTTAGGCAAATGGCTGAGTTTACGGGTACTGAGCGAGAACGTTATGAAATTAACTGTAATCGTCTTTTACGTTTAACAGATGTACCCATTCCAGAGTGTAAAACGTTAGTTGCAGCAGGGCAGTACGATAGTTTTACTCTACCTCATGAAAATGCGAACTTTGCTTTGCAGTGCCCAGATATGGAATTTGCTCTTATTGCAAATGCGGACCATGTACCTCAGTTGCAGCGTCGTAAAGAAACCATGAGTTTGTTCACTTCATTTTTAAAAGGTGAATCTATCCAGAATTTGGATGGCATTATTCCTATGACACGTGAACAAATGCAAAACATGGAACGCCGAGGGGAAGAGCGAGTTCGGGTTTTGCGGCCAAAAACTCAACTTACTCATCGAGAGTTTGATGTACAGGTGCCTGTAAAGATTGTTGATGTCACATTCTTTGGTATGTATTTAAAAATGGATAATGTTTCGCAGCTTGAGTTTGTGAATGAACATCCGCGTGACTTGGCACTGCATTTAGAAGATGAAGAAGGCACTTTTGCAATTGAATGCTTAATTTTTGAGAGTACAGTTCAAGGTATTCGAGCTCTATTTAAACATGGTAGTTTTGAACTTGCTGATCGTTTAAGCCGTTTTATTGCTCGTCAAAAACAAGCAGTTTAATAGTATAGTTATAGATGGAAGCTCGTTTATTTCGAGCTTCCATTTTTTATATTGGTTATTTTATTTGCGCGTGAATGGTCCAGACCAAGTCACCTAAATGCTGCTCATGACTATCTTGAGAAGCTTGTCCAAAGAAAATTTGTGGTTGTTCCACGCTAACTTGATCGAACTCTGTATCTTTAAAAAAGTCTTCAACTTCTTTGGGGCTTTTGAAGTGAAAACTAAACGAGCTTCGAGACATTAATTTCAATAATTTACTGCTATTCCAGATGATGCCGGCAAGTTTGTTTTTAACTGGTTCAGGGTAGAGGTCAGTTAAATAATGAAAATTTTTAAAAGAAGCGCCATAGTGAGCAATCGATTGAATCAGCTGTTTTAATAAATCTTTATCAAAATAATTAATTAAACCTTCACTAATTACAACCAGTGGGCGGTTCGGGTCAAATACTTCAAATGCTTGTGAAAAAGCTTCTGTAAATAAATCAACTGATAAAACTTCAGGTGCATTTTTTTCAATTTGCTGTAACGCATTTTGTTTGGTTTGTGCCATATCGGGTAAATCAAGCTCCCGATAGGTAATTGAAGGGTAATGCTGTCTAAACCACCAGCCACGTGGAGACAGGCCACATGCTATTTCTAGAACTTGTAAATCAGGATTTTCTTGAATGAGTTGTTCTAAATGGTGATCAAGCATGGTGTGACGTTGTTTGAGCGTCGTGCGCATGCTACCACCCACATATTTCTCAGCCCAAGATTCTATCGGATGAACCAAATATGCCAGTGATTTGCCTTTAGTTGTCGCAAGTGCTTCATGAGAAATCCCCATTTGATACCAGATATAGCCCGTATAGTGGGCTGTAAAAGAGATGTGGCGGTGTTTTGAAAGTTGTTGTGTCATTCGTCCTGAACTCGATTTATTGTTTTTGTATGATCTTCATTAATTATAAAAATGAAGAATTTTTACTGTATTGATGTTGAATGAACCTATACATGACGGAGTCCTGTCAATTAGGTCCACATTCTGGGATGAACTTTCAGTTAGAGTTACTTTTCTTTCGGGAAAAGTAACCAAAACCATTGTCATACGCAAAACCTGTTCACTTTCTGCATCTATCAAATATATTGAAGCAATCAATATCCTTCAGCAGATGAGCAGGTTGCGTATGACTTAACCGCGTATCAGATAGTGAATAGGTTTTTGTAGTCAATTAAAATTTTTACTAACTTAAATCGAACTTTTAAACTCTTCAATGGCTGTTTTGACAGCTTGCCACTCATTTCCAAGCGATAAAGTTTCACCAATCTGAATTTGTGGAATTTGGCCACGCATGCGCTCTAAACGCTCTTGGTTTGGTAGTTCTAAATCTGTAATACCTTCAAGTGCTGTACATGCTGCACTACGGTCATTACATACAAGCCCCATGTCGCAACCAGCTGATAGAGCTGCTTGAATACGAGCATCTGCACCGCCTGCTACGCAAGCAGCTTGCATACTTAAGTCGTCAGAGAAAAGTACACCATCAAACTTCAAACGGTTGCGTAGAACTTCTTGAATCCAGAAAGGTGAGAAGCCTGCTGGATTTGGATCGATCTGATCATAAATTACATGTGCAGGCATGAGCGCATCAAGCTGTGGCATGAGCTTAATAAAGCTTTGCATGTCATGGTTATAAATTTCGTCATAGCTACGGCTGTCGATTGCAGCTGCAACATGAGAGTCGGCTTTCACAGAACCGTGGCCCGGGAAATGTTTGCCCGTGTTTGCCATGCCAGCTTTTTTCATGCCTTGCATAAATGCGCCTGCAAGCGGGGCGATGTCCTCAATATTTTTAGAGAAACCACGGTCACCAATCACGTCACTAATTGCATTAAGGTCTAAAACGGGTGCAAAACTAAAATCAATACCGACTGCAAGGACTTCTGTTGCCATTAACCAACCGCACTGTTCAGCCAGCTCAAGTGCTTTTTGAGGTTGGGTAATATAGAGTTCACCGAAACGACCCATGGCTGGTAATAAAGTAAAACCTGATCTTAGGCGCTGAACTCGACCACCTTCTTGGTCGACTGCAATTAAAATATCTGGACGAATTTGACGCATATGGTCCGTTAATGCGCGGACTTGTTGTGGAGATTCAATATTTCGTGCAAATAAAATCATGCCACCGACTTGCGGAGCGCGTAATAGTTCAATATCTTCTTGAGTAAGTTCTGTGCCGGCGATGTCCAGCATCAATGCGCCAATCATATTGGTTCCATTTGAATTTTGATTGAAAAACAATAAGCGAATTTTGCAATGTTTTGCTACATTTTGTCAGTACAGAATATGATAAAACTACACGGTATAAACAATTTAGTTGGTTAAGATTTTGAATCTGCTTAGTTCATATCGAAAACAGAGCGTGTAAGATAGGAATACCCAAGGAAGTATTAAAAATTTATGAAACTTCAAACTATAGCTTGTGCAGTAGCGATCGCGACTGGCGGTTTATTCTTCTCTCATACGATGAATGAAGCGAGAGCAGCAACCAATACTGCTGTGGTTTCTCAATCGATCCAGCCAACGCAAGAACAGGCTTTGGTGGCTCGCCAACTGGCAACTTTAGTTGATCGCCAACATTATTTGAATATGCGTTTAGATGCGACGACATCAAACCGTATTCTCGATATGTATTTAGATAGCCTTGATCCGGATCACTCACTATTTTTAGACGCTGAAGTTCAAAATTATAAAAAACTATATGGTTCAAATTTTGGTGCTTCATTAAAAGCGGGGAACTTAACTGGTCCATTTGCAATTCATCAGCAATATCGTGAACGCTTAAAACAATTTTATGAGTTCATGTTGACTGAGTTAAAACAACAGCAAAATTTAAAACAGCCAAATAGCTATATTGAAGTTGATCGTGAAAAAGCGCCGTATTTTAAAACGTCTGCTGAGCAACAAAATCACTGGCGCAAAATGTTGGTTTCGCAGTTAATCAACTTAACGATTAGCCGTGAAGAAGAGCAGGCGAAACAAAAGGCGCTTAAAGAAAATCCTTCACTTGCTGATGGTCAAGACTTAACTGGTCCAGAAGATTTAACACCAGCTCAGACCTTAACTAAACGTTATACGCGTCAGCTTGAAAGAATTAGTCGTGTGAAAAGCGATGATGTGTTGGACAAAACATTAAATGCCATGTTGGCGACTTATGATCCACACAGTAACTATTACCCGCCAATTGATGCGATAGAACTGAATCGTCAAACCACCTTGCAACTAGAAGGTATTGGTGTTTCGATTCGTCCAGAGCGTGGCAATGAAGATTACACCAAAATTGAAACCATTGTAGAAGGTGGTCCTGCAAGTAAGTCTGGCCAAGTGAAATCAGGAGATCGAATCGTTGGTGTCGCCCAAGAAGGCGAGAAAATGATTGATGTGGTTGGTTGGACAAGTTCTGAAATTGTTGGACTCATTCGTGGTAAGCGCGGAACTAAAGTTACGTTAAAACTTCTTGGCGCTGGTGCATCAATGAGTCAAGCACGTAATGTGACCTTAGTGCGTGATGTGATTCAAGAAGAAGATGCTGGTGTTCGTTCACGTACAGTTGAAGTGACACGTGATGGTAAAAAGCATGTGTTGGGTGTGATTGAAATTCCATCATTCTATTTTGACTATCGTTCACGTCGTGCGGGTCAACAATACCGTTCAGTTTCTGAAGATACTGCCAATGCCTTTGAAGCGTTAAAAGCGAAGAAAGTAGAAGGTATTATTATCGACTTGCGTAATGACCCAGGTGGTTCATTAGAAGAAGTTGCACGTATGCTGGGTCAAGTGATTAAGTCAGGTCCAGTGGTTCAAATTCGTGATGGTAATGGCAACGTAAGTGTTTTTGAAGACAATGATGGTGGTCAGCAAGTTTACACAGGTCCACTCGCTGTAATGGTGAACTTGGCATCTGCATCTGCAAGTGAGATTTACTCTGCTGCAATCCAAGACTATGAGCGCGGTATTATTATTGGTAGCACAACGACTGGTAAGGGTACAGCTCAGGTGCAACTTGATACTCTGGCATACGGTCAAGCGACTTTAACTCAGCGTAAGTTCTACCGTATTACAGGTGGTAGTACACAAAATAAAGGTGTAGTGCCAGACATTAAACTCGTCGATATCTATAACGAAGAGTTTGGTGAGCGTAAATCGAAGAATGCATTGAAGTGGGACACAATTCCTACAGCACCATTTAAACGCGAAGGCTCTGTGCAACCTTATGTGGCAAAGTTGTCTCAATTCTCTGAACAACGTGTTGCTAATGATGCTCAGTTTAAATATTTAAATAAACGTACTGCGATTGCTAAAGTTACGAGTGATCAAAAGCAAGTCGTACTTGATATTGATAAACGCCGTGCAGAATTACTTGCTTTAGAGAAACAAACGTTAGATGCAGAAAATGAACGCCGTGCAGCAAGTGGTCAAAAACCTTTTGCAAACTGGGAAAGCTATCAAGCGTCATTAGATGCTCTAGCTGAATCTCGCGCTAAAATGAAAGCATCACAGCGTCCTGCATTACCAGAAGAAGAAACTTTTGTGACTGAAGCTGCAAATGTACTTATGGACTATGCAAAATTGCAAAATCGTTAAGCGTTATTAAGTTTTAAGAGAAAAGCATACTGTCATCAGTGTGCTTTTTTTATTTTCATGTCAGTAAACTGTCATGCATTTATCATCAAAATGTCAAAAAAACTGCTTAATCTTTAAGCATGAAAATAAATACATTGATGGATGGCGCTATGCAAAGCTCATACGCGACAGCACTATTAAAACAACAGCAACTTCCTGAAAGCTTCCAATTCTTTTTTAAACAAAAGCAGCAGCTATCTAATACGCATTCACTGCATGATTTGGTTCGCCCGCGTTTAAAAATTGCGATTGTTACCGAGACATGGCCACCTGAAATTAATGGTGTGGCTCTTTCATTATTACAACTATGCCAAGGTTTACAAAAACAGGGGCATAAAATTCTACTAATTCGCCCAGAACAAAAAGCCAAGTGCCATGACTTTACACCAGAGCAAGAATGTCTGGTGATGTCGCAAGCTATTCCGAAATATCCGACTTTACAGTTTGGCTGGCCACAATATTTAAAAGTATCGAAAGCTTTTGAAAAGTTTGTACCAGATGTGGTTCACATTGTGACAGAAGGGCCGTTAGGTTTAACTGCTATGCAAGCTGCTAAGGCAAAAGCTATTCCGGTTTCTAGTGGCTTTCATTCACCCTTTCAAGATTTTAGTCGATTTTTTGATTTGGCTTTTTTAGTTAAACCGATTCAAAAATACCTATGCTGGTTCCACAATAATACGCAAGTGACTTGTGTACCGAGTAAAGATACACAAGAAGCATTACGAGGTTTCGGTATTACTTGTCCACTGGTTGTGGTGGGGCGCGGTGTAGATACCACAAGATTTTCACCAAAGCATCGCTCTGAAAATTTGCGAAAACAATGGGGTGCCGATGAGAATACTCGCGTTATGCTTTATGTCGGGCGTTTATCGCCAGAAAAAGAAGTGCAAGTACTCATTGAAAGCTATGCCAGCTTACAAACTGTCCAGCCACATAAAACTAAGTTAGTGATTGTGGGAGATGGCCCAGATTTTGCTCGCTTAAAATCATTGCCTGAAGCGAAGGATGTTATCTTTACCGGAAGTCTAAGAGGTCAAGATTTAGCGGCAGCCTACGCGAGTGCAGATGTATTCGTATTTGCGAGTCAAGTTGAAACGTTTGGTAACGTAGTTTTAGAGGCGATGGCAAGCGGTTTACCAGTTATCGCGTATGATTATGCATGTGCACATCAATATTTAACCCATGGTGTGAATGGCTGGTTAAGCCCACTTGGACAAAAAAGCCACTTTATACAACAAATTTATCAGCTTCCTTCATTACAACAACTTAGAGAAATGGGCGTACAAGCCTGTCATAAAGTACAGCAAAGCGGTTGGCAACTTCCGGTTCAGCAATTGGAGCAGGCATTTTATCAGGTAGTGAAGGAGCCCTCGGTGGACTTCACCTAAGTATCCTAAAATAGGAGAATGACCATGAAACTTAAGAATGCAAAAATAAAAATACTCGATTTAGATTTGAGAGGTTGTTTATATCTTAATAATTTCTCTCACTCCCAACGTGTTGCCCTTTTTTTCAAAATCATCAGCCGTGTCGGTGATGGTCCATTTTGGTATCTAATGCTGGCAATCGTGTGGGGCATGCAAGGTATCAACTACAGCTTGCAAATCATTTACTTGTTATTAGGTGGTTCTGTTGGCACAGCAATCTATAAATTCTTAAAACATAAAACAACGCGACCTCGTCCTTATCAAGTGCATCAGGTGATTGTGCTCGGTGAGAGACCACTTGATCACTTTAGCTTTCCATCTGGTCATACACTTCATGCAGTCATGGTGACAATTGTGTTGGGTTATATCCAGCCAGCTCTGCTTGCAGCCATGTTCCCATTTATGGTGCTTGTAGCATTGTCTCGTATGGTGCTTGGTCTTCATTACCCAAGTGATGTGATTGTCGGTGCGCTCATTGGTGCGGCGGTTGCAAGTATGATTATTTTTGCAGCTCCGCTATTGAACATCGCTTTATAAGTATCGGTAATTTTTATCAGCTTAAGCTATCGATTAGGTTTGTGGATTTGCTAAAGTACACAGTTCGTGATTTAGCAGATTAAACAGATAGGAGCCGCTATGGGCTTACGTTGGACAGATACGATTGATATTGCGATTGAATTGTCAGAAGCACATCCAGATGTTGATCCGCAATGGATTCGTTTTACCGATTTACATGCATGGGTGTGCGCATTACCAGATTTCAATGATGACCCAAATAAATCGACAGAAGGATTGCTAGAAGGGATTCAAATGGCCTGGATAGACGAAGTTCGCTAAAAACAGTAGAAAAAATCGCAACTTTTACACATTCAAAGCTGATTATTGCCTATGACATCGGTATAATGCGGCAAATTTTTTAAAGTTTAAATCTTAAAATAAAGGAGCCACTCATGGCTATTGAACGTACTTTGTCTATCGTAAAACCTGATGCAGTGTCTAAAAACCACATCGGTGATATTTTTGCTCGTTTTGAAAAAGCGGGTTTAAAAATTGTTGCGACTAAAATGAAACACCTTTCTCAAGCTGATGCTGAAGGTTTCTATGCTGAGCATAAAGAACGTGGTTTCTTTGGTGACTTAGTTGCATTCATGACTTCTGGTCCAGTTGTAGTATCTGTTCTTGAAGGCGAAAATGCAGTTCTTGCACACCGTGAAATCTTAGGTGCTACAAACCCTAAAGAAGCTGCTCCTGGTACGATCCGTGCTGACTTCGCTGTAAGCATCGACGAAAATGCTGCTCACGGTTCTGACTCAGTTGCTTCTGCAGAGCGTGAAATTGCTTACTTCTTTGCTGACAACGAGATCTGCCCACGCACTCGTTAATCGAAAGCATTCAAACCAGATAAGTGGTATACTACTTATCTGGTTTTTTTATTCTCTCAAGAGAATATTGTTTGATTCTTGAACAATATCTTCAGTTTTTTGACATGGTTTAGGTAAATACACATGAGTTCTGCAGAGGTCGTTTCATCTGAAAATCTTGATGGACAGCAGCAATCTTCGTCCACGCTGGTCATGCCTGCTGCCGAAAATAAAGTGAATTTACTCGGCATGTCTCGTACTGAATTAGAAAAATTCTTTGAAGATATTGGCGAGAAGAAGTTTCGTGCTGGACAGGTCATGAAATGGATACATCAATACTTCATTACTGATTTTGCTGAAATGACCAATATTTCAGGGAAGTTGCGTGCGAAGCTTGAACAGATTTGTGAAATTAAGGCTCCTGAAGTCGTTCACCGTCACTATTCAAAAGATGGTACACGTAAGTGGGTTTTTCGTGTGGGCGATGGTGCAGGTTCTTTAGTTGAAACTGTATTAATTCCTGCCGAAGATAAAACAGGCTTGCGCAAAACTTTGTGTATTTCGTCACAAGTGGGTTGTGCATTGGACTGTTCTTTTTGTTCAACGGGTAAACAAGGTTTCCAACGCGATTTAACGCCAGATGAAATTATTGGACAACTCTGGATGGCAAACTATTCTTATATGGAAGAAGTGCCCGTTGCTGAGCGCGAGCGTTCAGTGACCAATGTTGTGATGATGGGTATGGGTGAACCATTGCTCAACTATGATGCTGTATTAAGCTCAATGCAAATCATGCTTGATGACTTTGCTTATGGCATGTCTAAGCGTCGTGTGACTTTATCAACATCAGGTGTTGTACCTAAAATTGATCAGCTTGCAAAAGACATTGATGTTGCTTTAGCAATTTCTTTACATGCACCAAACGATGAATTACGTAATGAATTAGTGCCAATTAATAAAAAATATCCATTGGCTCAGTTGATTGCAGCATGTCAGCGTTATATTGCCAAAGATGGTAATGAAAGTACGCGTAAACATGTCACTATTGAATATGTGATGTTAGAGGGTGTAAATGATCAGCCTGAACATGCACAGCAAATGATTAAATTATTAAAAAACCTACCAAGTAAAATTAATTTAATTCCATTTAACCCGTTCCCGCACGCACCATATGGTCGCTCAAGCCGAAATCGAATTATCTCGTTCCAAAAAACTTTGTCTGATGCTGGATTTGTGTGTACGATTCGTCAAACACGTGGTGATGATATTGATGCTGCATGTGGACAGTTAGTCGGTCAAGTGGCCGATAGAACTCGTCGTGCTGAACAGTGGCAGAAGAAAGTCACACAGCGTCAAGAGATTTTGCGTACACAGGGATAAAATTGAGGGCAGGCTTTGAGTACTCCAAAGTTAAAAACGGTATTATGTATGGGGGTTGCAGTTGCATTTCTGGTAAGTGGTTGCCAGACAACGCATGTGCAAAAGAAAGACCCAGAAAAAGCGGTAAAAGTGCGTACACAACTTGCTGCTGAACATATCCGTTCGGGTGACTTGGATTCAGCAAAGCGAGCTCTTGATCAAGCTTTAAGTGTAGATAGCCGCGATGCAACGGCAAACATGATGATGGGTATTTTACTACAGCAAGAAGGTAGTAAGCCGAACTTAGAAAAAGCAGAACATTACTTTAAACGAGCAATTTCATCTGAACCAGATAATGCTCAAGCACATAATAACTATGGTACGTACTTGTATCAAATGGAACGCTATAATGATGCGATCGAGCAATTTCGTATTGCTGGCACAACATTAGGTTATGACCAACGCTATCAGGCGTTAGAAAATCTAGGGCGTATTTATTTAAAATTGGGTGATGTTGCGAATGCTGAAAAAACATTCAAACAAGCACTCCTTGCTAACCGCGACTCTTATATTTCAATGTTAGAGTTAGCGGAAATTTTTTATTTGCAGCAGCAGATTCCGGCTGCTACACAAATGTATGATCAATATGTTCGTACAGTGGGGCAGAAAAATCAGGGTGCAAGAGCACTTTGGATTGGTGTAAGAGTGGCTCGAGCCAATGCGGATAAAATGGGAATGCAAGCGTTAGTAAATCAATTACGTGCCTTGTTCCCAGAAAGTCCAGAATATCAACGTTATTTGCAATTACAGTATAGTACTGAGGCCGTATGGAAATAAATCCTAATTCACAGCAGCCAACTGGCTCAAGCTTACCGACTTCTGCTTTAGGAAATATTCAACGTCCTGGTGAGTATTTACGTCAAATTCGAGTTGCTCAGAATAAAGAGTTAGGGCAAGTTTCTTCAGATCTAAACATGCCGGTTAAGACTCTAACCGCTTTAGAGCAAGATGATTATAAGTCATTGCCAGAAGCGACTTTTATCAAGGGTTATTACCGTTCATATGCAAAATATCTAAACACAGATGCGACGGCAATTATTCAGCGCTTTGATGAGATTTATGCAAATGATACTGGCCTTTTACCGAACCATGCCTTAAATAACTCACCGATTAAAATCATGGGTAAACTCCCTGGTTCTAATAGTGACCGTAATAAGAAATGGTTGAAGCGTGCACTTCTTGCAATTGTCGTTATTGCTGTTGTGTCATTGATTGTTATGGGTATTCAAAAATGGACTTCAAAGAAAGAAGATGCTGATTTACCTAAAGTAAATCAATCTAATGTTGAAGTTTTACCTATGAAAGGAAATGCGACCTCAACAGTGGGCGATCAATTGGTGCTAAACTTTAACCGACCAACTTCTGTTCATATTGTTGATGCAACAGGTAAAGTTTTGGCGACAGGCCGTCAGTCATCAACTTTAACCTTAAATGGTGAGTCTCCATTTCAGATTCGTCTTGATGATGCAACTGCTGTGTCATTAAGTTTAAACCAAGAACAGATTTCATTGTCTCCATATACGGTAAACGGTAAAGCTGAATTCCGTTTATCCCGCTAATACCATGAGTTGAGCGATACAATGATAGAGAACCCAATTAAACGTCGACCAACACGTAAAATCCGTGTTGGTTCGGTGTATGTCGGTGGCGATGCACCTATTAGCGTGCAAAGTATGACAAACACTGAAACTTGCGATGTTGATGCAACCGTTGCTCAGATTGAGCGTTGCGTTGATGCAGGTGCTGATATTATGCGTGTTTCGGTCCCATCTATGGAGGCTGCTGAGGCATTTGGCGCAATTCGTAAGCGCGTTTCAGTACCATTAGTTGCCGATATTCATTTTGACCATAGAATTGCCTTAGCAGTTGCAGATTATGGTGCAGACTGTTTGCGCATTAATCCGGGGAATATCGGGTCAGACCAGAAAGTTCGTGAGGTTGTTGCTGCGGCACGTCATCACGGTATTTCAATGCGTATTGGTGTGAATGCGGGTTCTCTAGAAAAAGATTTACAGAAAAAATATGGCGAGCCTACTGGGCAAGCACTTCTTGAATCAGCTTTACGTCACATTGATATTTTAGACCGCCTTGATTTCCATGAGTTCAAAGTTAGCGTAAAAGCCTCAAATGTGTTTTTAACCATGGATGCTTACCGCTTGCTTTCTCAGCAAATTGATAATCCATTACACCTTGGTGTTACCGAAGCGGGTATTTACCGTACGGGTACTGTGAAATCAGCAATTGCCCTTGGTGGATTATTGATGGAAGGGATTGGCGATACAATGCGTATTTCGCTTGCTGCCGAACCAGAAGATGAGATCAAGATTGGTTTTGATATCTTAAAATCACTAGGGCTTCGTTCTAACGGAATTAACTTTATTGCCTGTCCGAGTTGTTCGCGTCAAGAATTTAACGTTATTCAGGTGATGCAAGCTTTGGAAGAGCGTTTAGAAGATATTCGTACTCCAATGGATGTGTCAGTGATTGGTTGTAAGGTAAATGGCCCAGGTGAAGCAAAAGAAGCCGATATCGGGGTCGTTGGGGCAGCGCCTCGCTCATTGGTTTATCGTAATGGTGAAAAAAGCCATTTAATCGATACCGATCAATTGGTTGATGAGATCGAAACAATGGTTCGTCAACGTGTCCAAGAGCTTGAAGAAGCTAAATCTAAAGAAATTATTCGTAGTTCATCATGAGTTCAATTGTCGCAATCAAAGGTTTTAATGACGTTTTGCCAACGCAAACAGTAGCGTGGAGACGTCTCGAGCAACATTTAGCATCTTTAATGGATGCTTATGGATATCAACAAATTCGTTTGCCGATCGTTGAACAAACGGGTTTATTCAAACGTGCTATTGGTGATGCTACTGATATTGTTGAAAAGGAAATGTATACCTTTTTCGACAAAGGCAATCCACCTGAGTCATTAACCTTACGTCCGGAAGGTACAGCAGGTTGTGTTCGTGCTTTGGTTGAACATAACTTGTTGCGCGGTGCTACGCCACGCGTGTGGTATATGGGACCTATGTTCCGTTATGAAAAGCCACAAAAAGGGCGTTATCGTCAATTCCACCAATTTGGCGTGGAAACTTTCGGCGTTGCGACTCCTGACATTGATGCTGAGTTGATTATGTTGACCGCACGCTTATGGAAACGTATGGGTGTTGCGGATAAGGTTCAACTTGAGTTGAATACTTTAGGTGAGACTGATGAGCGTACAGAATATCGTAATGCATTGGTTGCTTTTTTAAACGAGCATAAAGATGCGTTGGATGAAGATTCTCAGCGTCGCTTAACAACAAATCCACTGCGCATTTTGGACTCTAAAATTGAATCTACTCAGAAAATTTTAGAAAATGCACCGAAATTGCATGACTTCTTAAAAGAAGAGAGTTTGGATCACTTTAAGCAGTTACAAGATTATTTGACTGCTGCTGGCATCCAATTTGTAATTAATCAAAAGCTGGTGCGTGGCCTAGATTATTACAACAAGACTGTTTTTGAATGGACGACTACGGCACTCGGTTCACAAGGTACAGTATGTGCTGGTGGACGCTACGACGGTTTAGTTGGCCAGTTAAAAGGTAAGCCAGATCAATCTGTACCAGCAGTTGGGTTTGCAATGGGTATGGAGCGTTTATTGCTTCTGCTTGAGCAAGTTGAACAAGCCGAAGTGATTCGTGATTGTGAAGTCTTTTTGGTTGCAGAACCTGCTTATCAAACGAACGCTTTGATTTTAGCGGAACAATTACGTGACCAGCTTGAAACTGCAAATAGCAGTATTCGAATCAAAACAGGTTCACAAGGCAGCATGAAAAGCCAGATGAAAAAAGCTGATCAGGCTGGAGCAATCTTTGCTTTGATTTTAGGGGAACGAGAGTGGGATGCACAGCAGCTTGCACTAAAAGAGCTAGCAACAGCTGAACAGACACAAGTCGCAATTGCTGACCTCGTACCATTTTTAATCCAAAAATTTACAAAATAAACTAAACATCTGGAAAAGGACAATCACATGAGCTTAAGTGATGAAGAACAATTCGACAGCTTAAAGTCGTTCGCCAAAAAATATGGTTCTGCCATGATTAGCGGAATTCTCATTGCGTTGATTGCCTTTTTTGGATGGACATACTGGCAAAAAAGGAATTTGGCAACTAGCCAAGTAGAAACTGCAAAAGTACAGCAGTTAATGGATGAGGCAAATGCGAGTGCCGATAATCCTAATGCCTTAAGTTCAGTAACTGCATCGGCTGATAAAATTGTAAAAGATGATATCGATTCTGTTCAGGCCATACAGACTCAGTTTGTATTAGCAAAATTAGCCTATGAAAAACAGGATTATGCTGCTGCCGAAAAAGCTTTAAAGAAAGTTGAAAATTCAAAAGTTAAAGATGAAGGTTTGATTCAGGTTGTAAAATTGCGTTTAGCAGATGCACAATTGGCGCAAAACAAATATGATGAAGCACTAAAAACTCTGTCTGGTAACGTCGATCCTGCATTTAAAGCAACGGTAGAAGAGTTACGTGGTGATATCTTTGTTGCGAAAAAAGATGTTGATTCTGCTAAAAAAGCGTATCAGGCAGCGTGGAATTCGTTACTAGAACGTAAACAAGAGCGACAAATTTTACAAATTAAACTCGAAAGTGTTGGCGTTTTAGTTGAAGATCCACAGATTGAGCGCCCAATTTTGGAAACACAGGTGGAAGAGTCTTAATGAATCAGAAATTCAAACTGCCTTTGGCAATTGCAATCGCATCGGCTGTACTGGTGGGATGTTCGAGTAATAAAGTAAAAGAAGTTAAACCTAACCCGTTACCGAAATTGACCGAGTCGAAAAAGACCTTAACGCCAGTTTTTTCGCGTAGTGTTTCTTCTACTGATAAGGCTGATCCATTACGTTTGCAACTTGATGCAAGCGACGGTGTGGTTTTCACTCTTGATCCAAAAGGCGAAGTGGCTGCATATCGTGGTAAACAACGCATTTGGGAAAAGAAAGTCAGCAAATTAGGCTTGAGCTCTGGTGTTGAAGCTGCTGAAGGAATTGTTGTTGTTGGTAATAGTAAAGGGCAACTCTTTGCACTAGATCAGGCAACAGGCGAACAGAAGTGGACTGCACAGTTATCTGGCGCATTGCTAAGTCCGTCATTGGTTCAATCTGGACGTGTGATTACCATTGCGAATGATGGTACTGTATTTGCGCATGATGCTGCTTCAGGCCAACAAGTTTGGGCTTATAAGTTACCAAATGTTCAATTTAGTTTGCGTGGTCAGGCATCACCAGTGAGCCTTGATCCTCGTACTGTATTAATTGCATCTGCGAATGCGTATGTATATGCAATTGATACCATTAGTGGTATTCCACGTTTCCAACGGCGTGTTGCAGTCAGCGAAGGTCGTTCTGATATTCAACGTTTGATTGATATCGAAGGCGATCCTACGGTAGCTGGACAATATATGGTAACAACCAGTTTCCAAGGACAAGTGACTGTAACCGATCTTGCTTCTCAACGTGTAGTTTGGAGTGAAGATTCGAGCAGTACTAAACGTCCAGAAGTTTATGACAACAAAGTATTTGTCTCTTCAACAGATGGTAAGTTAACAGCTTACGATTTAGCAACTGGTGAAAAAATCTGGGAAAATGATAGTTTGTTAAACCGTCATTTAAGTAATCCAGTTGTGCTAGGACAAGATCTTGTTGTTGGTGATTTAGATGGTGTATTGCATCTTGTTGAGCCGTCAACAGGTAAATTAATTGGTCGTTCAAAAACAAGTGGTGAAGTTAACACATTACGTGTTATCGAGAATCAACTTTATGTTTCGACTAGAAAAGGCGATTTAAGTATTTGGCAGAATCGTTAATTTCGTTCGCTTGTGCTAAAATAAGCGCTTAACAAATTATGCTGTTAAAAATATCGGGGTGTTTGAATTAAATCAGTTCAAAGCCCCGTCTTTTATTATGGTCATCTCTGACCTTAAAATATATCTCCTGTACTGTTTTTAATGCTCATGCCATGAGATATGGCTGGTCTTGAATTAAGGTTATTGTATGAAACCCGTTATTGCGCTCATTGGTCGTCCGAATGTCGGAAAATCAACGTTATTTAACCAGATTACCAAGAGTCGTGATGCACTTGTAGCCGACTTCGCGGGCCTGACTCGTGACCGTAAATATGGTGATGCGACTTATCAGAATAAGTCTTTCATTGTTGTTGATACTGGCGGTATTGGTGAAAATGAAGGCGGTATTGATAACTACATGGCCGAGCAGTCAAAAACAGCGATCAATGAAGCAGATATCATCATTTTTGTGGTAGATGCGCGTGCTGGCTTATTGGCTTCCGATGAGCAAATTGCACGTGAACTGCGTACTTTGGGTAAAAAAGTTTACTTGGTTGCCAATAAAGTTGATGGTGTCCATGCAGAAGCTGCATTGGTTGAGTTCTACAAACTTGGTATGGGTGAGCCCTTACAAGTTGCTGCCAGCCATGGTCGCGGTGTACAGCAAATGCTTGAGGACGTCTTGGTAGATGTACCTGAAGATGAAAATCCAGAAGAGCATGACAAGGCAACAGGCTTACGTTTAGCGATTATTGGTCGTCCGAATGTGGGTAAATCGACTTTGGTCAATCGTTTGCTGGGTGAAGACCGTGTAGTTGCATTTGACCAACCTGGTACAACTCGTGATTCGATTTATATCCCATTTGAACGTGATGGTCGTCAATATACTCTCATTGATACAGCGGGTGTGCGTCGTAAAGGTAAAGTTGATGAAATGATTGAGAAGTTCTCAATCGTGAAAACACTACAAGCGATTAAAGATGCGCATGTGATTGTGGTGGTGTTGGATGCCCGTGAAGGCGTAGTTGAACAAGATTTACATTTGATTGGTTACGCACTTGAAGCTGGTCGTGCCATGGTGATCGCCATTAACAAATGGGACAACATGACTGAATACGATCGTAAACAGTGTAAGTTGGATGTTGATCGCCGATTTGACTTTATCCCTTGGGCGAAAGTTCATTTAATCTCGGCATTGCATGGCACTGGCGTAGGCGATATGTACCCAACCATCCACCGTGCTTATGATTCATCGCATTTAAAAGTTTCACCTGCGAAATTAACCCAAATCTTAAATGATGCGACTGAAGCGCATCAACCACCGATGATTGGTGGCAAGCGTATTAAAATGCGTTATGCGCATATGGGTGGACAAAATCCACCAACGATCGTAATTCACGGTAATAAAGTCGACAAAACCCCAGCAGATTATCGTCGTTACCTTGAGAATGTGTTCCGTAAAGTTTACAAACTCGAAGGAACACCAGTACGTGTCGATTTTAAAACGTCGGAAAACCCATTTGAAGGACGTAAGTCACAAGTGGATGAGCGCGTTGCAGCACGTAAACGTCGTTATGTTCAGAAATTCAAAAAAGCTGAGAAAAAGTTTAAACGTTAAGTTTTTTAAAATTCAAAAACCCAAAGTCTTCTTTGGGTTTTTTATTGCAAATAAATGAGCCTGTGCCAAGATTTATGAAAAAGTGTGAATGATAAACGTAATTTTTTGTAAATTTCATAACGAATGCTATAATCAGCATCTTTATAAAATAATTTATATTTCCACAGAATAACGCTGCTTAGGGTTCACTTTTAGCATGGTAACATTACATCTTGCTCAGCTTACATTTACACATGCTCAGCCCTCATATACAGCTCTTGATTGTATTCCAGCGATGCAACGTAGACGATTATCGCCATTAGCTAAACTTGCGTTGAACAGCGCGCTTGGTGCATTAAATAGTAGTAAAGCCGACTATATTGTTTGGGTGTCACGATATGGTGATGAGTCTAAAACTTTGAATATCTTGCAAGATGTTTTAAGTGAGCAAACTCCCTCACCTACACAATTTTCAACGTCTGTTCATAATGCAATTTCCGGGCTTTATTCTATTTTATGTCAGGATGATACTCCCTCTACAAGCTTAAGCTGTTCATGGACTGAAGGTTTGATTGAGGCCTATGCTCTTTTAAAGTCAATGAAAGATATTCAGCGGGTGTTAGTGGTTGCCTATGATGAACCTTTACCCAATATTTATGCTGAGGCAGTTGATTTTCCTGCCTATGCTTTAGCTGCGGTCGTTACTTTAGAGCAACCTAATTTACAAATTACTGCGTGGACGCATACAGATGAAGCAGATGCTCCTGCTTTTGCTCATTTTTGGCAGGATGCTGACCAGTTAATATCTGCATTTGGGTGGAACAAATGCTAAATCTTAAAAATCTGAAACGAAAAGGCAATTATTGCTGGCGTGTAGCGGCAACTGGCTTTAGTTTTGCCAGTTTCGGTCTGGGTGGTATGGCAATTGCCACCGTTATTGCACCTGTGCTGAATGCCACAACCTCTGATTCTGACAAGCGTCAGCAGCGTGCACAGAATGTGATTAAGTATAGCTTTAAAGGTTTTACCGAAATGATGGTTAAACTTGGCATCATGACTTACTCGGTAGAAGGTTTGGAAAAGCTACAGAATAGTCGCCAAGAGTTAGTCATTGCCAATCATCCGACTTTAATTGATGTTGTAGTACTAATTGGTATGATGCAGCAGGCTAATTGTGTCGTGAAGCAGTCTCTTTGGTCGAACCCATTTACCAAAGGACCCGTACAAAGCGCAGGTTATATTTTAAATGCAGGTTCTCAGCAGTTTGTTGAAGACTGTGTGACGCGTCTGAAAGAAAATAATGCGGCTTCTCTTTTAATTTTTCCGGAAGGAACGCGTACTGAAAAGGGAATGACCCTAAATGAATTTCAGCGCGGTGCAGCCAACATTGCCATTCGCGCAAATGTACCAATTCGCCCAGTAATTATTACCTGTACGCCATCGACATTAACCAAGAATGAAAAATGGTACCACGTGCCATCTCAACCCTTTCATATTGAAGTGAAAGTACTCGATGCTGTGCAGGTATCAGATCTGTTAGATGATTTAACAGTAGGACCTAAACAAGTTCGTCAGTTAAGTCGTAGTTTTTATAAAATTTTTGATGAAGAGTTATCTTGAAATGAGCAATCTTGCTGATGAACTAAAGCAAATGATTATTGATGTTTTAGCACTAGAAGATATCACTATTGCGGATATTGAAACAGAAGCTCCATTATTTGGAGAAGGTCTAGGATTAGACTCGATTGATGCACTTGAGTTGGGACTGGCTTTGAAAAAGCGTTACAACATTCACTTAAATGCAGAGTCGGATGAAACCAAACAGCATTTTAAATCAATCCAGAGTTTAGTTGCTTTAGTTGAAGCTCAACAGAAGTCATAAGGAGCGTGATGATGTTATCTCAAGAACAAGTATTAACTAAACTCCGCGAATGGATGGAAGATTTGTTTGAAATTGAACCAGAGTCTGTTCAACTCGATTCGAACCTTTATTCAGACCTTGATGTCGACAGTATTGATGCTGTTGATTTAGTTGTAAAAATTAAAGAGTTAACGGGCAAGCAAGTCAAACCTGAAGACTTTAAAAATGTGAGAACCGTACTTGATGTTGTAACGGTAATCCAGAACATGACTGCTGAATGAAGTTTCTTCTTAAGGGGATAATTGCAGTACTTTTTGTGCTGTATCCCTTTATTGTAGGCTGGAGTTTGACACACGGACAATTTGTTTGGGTAAGTCTTTTACTCATCGGGTTGGGTGTAGTTAGACTTTTGGGTAAAGGCAACTCGCTATTATGGCCTTTAACTGGTTTTGCCATTGTTTGTGGCAGTCTGAGCTTGCTGTCACATAATCATACTTGGTTGAAGTTATATCCAGTTGGTATGAGTTTAGGCGCATTAATTATTTTTTCGCTGACACTCATCAAACCGCCGTCTATGATTGAACGCTTTGCCCGAATCGTTGAACCCGATTTACCTGCATCTGGCGTGCAGTGGACCAGACAGGTCACTAAGGTCTGGTGTATTTTCTTTTTGTGTAATGCATTGATTGCCTTGATCACTGTGCTTTTCACTTCAATGCAGGTTTGGGTCATTTATAATGGCTTTATTTCTTATGTGCTGATGGGCATTTTGTTCCTTGGTGAATTTATTTTACGTAAGCGACATCAGCGTTTACATTCTTCAAATCATTAATTAAAAACTATGCATTGTCATTTTCAGAAATTCATTGATTCAGCTCAGCCACTTTGTATAGATAGTGCTTTGCATTCGACCAGTTTTACTCAATTTTGGCAGGACGTTGCTTTACAAGCTGCAGCAATTGCTCAAATGGAAAATCTAACTTGGGCATTATGGGAGGCAGATAGCTATGAATTTCTGGTTTTATTCTTTGCCGCGTTGCTTGCGAAAAAACAGATTCTTTTACCACCAAATCGAGTGCGTGAACTAGAGCAGCAATTTGCAGCACAACAGATTTATTTTTTAAAGCGCCAAAATACTGAAAAAGTTGTTCCTTTATCTTTTACATTAGACGATGCTTTTTTAGAGCAGGCTCAACTCTATTTTTATACTTCAGGTTCAACGGGTGAACCTAAAAAAATTCCAAGAACTCTCAGACAGTTACTTAACGAAGTTCAAGGGTTGAGTCAGAGTTTTACTTTCGATGAACATGCAATTGCGATTGCAACGGTCAGTCATCAGCATATTTATGGATTACTATTTAAATTATTGCTCCCACTTGCTACAGGCCGAAGTTTTTATGTGCCTCAAATGGCATTCCCTGAAGATGTGGTACAAGCTCAAAAACAATTAGAAACACTGGGATTAAGCAATTATTTGATCTCAAGTCCTGCATTATTAAAACGTTGGACGACCGATGTTATTTTACAACACTGCCAAATGGTCTTTAGTTCTGGTGGCAAGCTAGAAAGTGGTGTTCGCCCTTTCTTAAATCGTCCGATTATTGAAGTTTTGGGAAGTTCAGAAACTGGTGGTATTGCCCATCGTGCTAAAGATGAAGATGCTTGGATTGCATTTAGTAATGTAGCTATTCGGATTGAAGACCAACAGCTTATGGTCAAGAGTAATCATGCCTATGAGGATGACTGGATCATCACAGGTGATGGTGCAGCATGGTCAGATGAAACGTGTCAGACCTTTAAGCTGATGGGACGTACAGATCGAATTGTAAAACTTGAAGAAAAGCGTTTGAGTCTAGATGCGATCGAGCAAAGCATTCAAGCTTTAGATGTGATCCAACAATGTCATGTATTGGTACTCGAACATGAGCATCGTCAAATATTGGGATGTATTGTTGTTTTAAAAGAACAGGCTCGGGAACAGTTACAGCAACTAGGTAAGTCGGCTTTTGTTAGCCATTTAAAACAACAGTTGAAAGATCACTTGGAAACGATTGCGATTCCACGCCAATGGCGGTTCCTCAGTCAGCTACCGCAAAACTCGCAGTCTAAACTCAATAAAAGTTATTTGCAGACTCTATTTAAGCCCATGTTACAACCGGTGGTGCTGTCTCAGTCTCAAAGTTCAGATGACTCTATTTTTAGCCTTGAGTTTTCACCTGAGTTAGCTTGTTTTAAAGGACATTTCCCAACACAACCTATTTATCCTGGGGTCGGGCAAATAGGTTTTTTACAACATTTTGCTAAATCAATTTGGTCGGACTTAAATTGGTGTCAGGGTTATGAACAACTAAAATTTCAAAACCTGATCCGTCCTTATGCAATTGTACAACTTAAGCTTTCTCGAAAAGAGCATAAAGTGAGTTTTGAGCTACGCGATTCAGAACAGATTTTGGCTTCTGGGCGTTTATTATTCGCTTTGCAAACGGAAGTAGAGGGTTAAAAATGCAGACCAACTATGGCTTTGTTATCCCAGTTTATAATCATCCACATTATTTAGCAGATTTGATTGCTTATCTGGACAGTTTCCATCTACCGATTGTGCTGGTAAATGATGGAAGTGAGAATGCTTGTAGCCAAATTTTAAGAGCATTGGCAGAACAATATTCGCAAATTCATTTAATTGAACATGAAGTGAATAAAGGCAAAGGCCAAGCCGTAATGACGGGGTTACGTGCGGCTCATCAGCTTGGTTTAAGCCATGCACTACAACTCGATTCAGATGGTCAACATTGCTGGGATGACATTCCAAAATTTATTGAGCAGTCTCGACAACATCCAGATGCAATGGTGATTGGTCAGCCATACTTCGATGAATCTATCCCCAAAAAGCGCTTATATGGTCGTTACATCACCCATTTTTGGGTCTGGTTAAACAGTTTGTCTTTTGAAATTAAAGACAGTATGTGTGGGTTTCGAGTATATCCGCTTGAAAGCACGATAAAGGTATTGAATAGCGCTAAATTCCAGCCACGTATGGGCTTTGATAGTGAAATTTTAGTGCGTTTAAAATGGGAAAATATCCCTTTTATTAATGTCCCGACACCTGTGGTTTATCCAGAGCAGGGTATCTCTCATTTTCATGTTTGGCGAGATAACTTAGGATTAAGTAAAGCACACGCAACTTTGTTTATGGGCATGCTGATCCGCTTACCGAAGCTGTTAAAGCAAAAGCTGCAAGGTTAACCATGACACAATCAGCTTCTCCAAAATGGAATGATATTAAAGAGCGAGGAGGCATGTTGCCCCTCATGCTCGTGTTGTGGTTTTACCGTTTTGGTGGACGTTGCTTATGCAAGTTGGTGATGTACTTTGTCATTATGTGGTACTGGTTATTCGCTGCCACAGCAAGACAGGCTTCTTTACTTTATTTACAAAAATTGCATCATTTTGCTGGCACACAGTCTCCTTTTAGCCATCAGCCTACTTGGGCAAATAGCTATGCGCATTTTATGCAATTTGGCGAATGTATCTTAGACAAAATTGAAGGTTGGCTAGGTCATATCTCCGAGCAAAATCTAGAAGTTTTTGGACATGAAAACTTCTCGCAGCATTATCAAAAAGGTGCTCTGATTATTGTCTCGCATTTTGGCAATATTGAATTGCTTCGGGCAATTAAGTCTGAGCATCCACAGAAAATTAACGTGCTGGTTTATCAAAAGCATGCGACAAAATTTAATGAGTTTTTAAAGAAACTCAACGATAAGGCTGATGTCTGTCTTTTATCTGTTGATGAGCTGGGCATTGAAACCGCGATGTTGCTGCAAGATAAAATGCAGCAAGGTGAGTGGGTCATCGTGGCGGCAGATCGAGTACCTGTGCAGTCAGAGCGTGTACAGCACATTGATTTTTTAGGGGAGTCAGCAGCTTTCCCGCAAGGTGCATGGATTCTGGCAAATTTACTTAAAGTGCCTGTCATTGCCGTATTTTGCTACCGCATGCAGCAGCAGTTTCAGGTGCATATTCATTCAATTGCCGAGCAGGTGAATTTACCCCGCGCTAATCGTGTTGAAGGTATGCAATCTTTAACTAAAACTTATGTTGCTATATTAGAACAGCATTGCATGCGTGCCCCTTATCAATGGTTTAATTTTTATAATTTTTGGACGAAATAACATGCGTGTGTTAACCGTAGGTGAACAGCCACTGAGTATTGAAGATGTCGTTTCTGTAGCAAGAGGCGAATGTCAGGTTGCTTTACCTGAATCATCTTCGTGGCGTGAACTGATTCAAAAAGGCGCTGATTTTCTTGATCAGTTACTTGAAGAAGAAGGCGTTATCTATGGTGTGACCACGGGTTATGGTGATTCATGTTTGGTTGAAGTGCCATTACATCAGGTCAATGAATTGCCGCTGCATCTTTCACGTTTTCATGGTTGTGGTCTAGGTGAAAATTTAGATGTCATCACTGCACGTGCAGTCGTGGTGACGCGTTTATGCTCGTTAGCTCGTGGTTATTCAGGCGTTTCGATAGCACTACTTGAACGCTTGGTTTGGTTGCTGAATGAAAATGTAATTCCAGTCATTCCATCTGAAGGTTCAGTCGGGGCAAGTGGTGACTTAACACCGTTGTCTTACATTGCGGGCACTTTAGTCGGTGAGCGTGATGTCTATGTTGATGGACAAATTGTTCCAGTTGCTCAAGTCTATACTGAAAAGAATATGCTGCCTTTAACGCTCAGACCTAAAGAAGGTTTGGCGCTCATGAATGGCACTGCGGTAATGACGGCGATTGCTTGTTTAAACTATAAAAAAGCAGAGCAGATTGCACTTGCAAGTACTCTAATTACCGCTCTAAATGTATTGGCCTTGGAAGGTAATCCCAGTCATTTTGATGAAGTCCTGTTTGCACAAAAACCTCATCCAGGGCAGCAGCAAATTGCCAAGCAATTACGTGACTGGCTGAACAGTGAAGTACAAACAGCACATCAAAGTCCACGCTTGCAAGACCGTTATTCGCTTCGTTGTGCACCACACATTATTGGTGTGTTTGAAGACTCAAAAGTATGGTTACGTCAGTTTATTGAAAATGAGTTAAACTCGAGTAATGACAATCCATTGATTGATCCAGTAGGGATGCGTGTGTTGCATGGTGGACATTTTTACGGCGGACACATTGCACAAGCAATGGATAGCTTAAAAATTATGATTGCCAATATTGCCGACCTGATGGACAGACAGATTGCACAGCTAGTCGATCATAAAATGAATCATGGTTTACCACGCAATTTAACAGGTGCAACAGCCGAACGTTTACCATTGAATCATGGTTTTAAAGCGGTACAAATCGGAGTGTCTGCGTGGACGGCTGAAGCCTTGAAAAATACTTTAGCTGCTTCAATTTTTTCACGCTCAACCGAATGTCATAACCAAGACAAAGTCAGTATGGGAACCATTGCTGCGCGTGATGTGAGCCGTGTGATTACCTTGACACAGCAAGTCATTGCAGCTCTTTGCTGTGCAAGTGTGCAGGCGATTCATTTGAAAGGCCTCACCACACAGTTAAGTCCAACATTGCAGGCATTTATGCAATGGACCTTACAAAGCTTTGCATTTGTCGAAGAAGACCGACCATTACAAACCGAATTACAACAGATTGTTGATCGTTTAGACCAACTTGAATTGTTTAATCAACCAGAATTTATGGGATAAGGTGAGCCAATGCATGCAGATGTAATCATTGAAATTCCATTTCATGATGTCGATACCATGAATGTGGTTTGGCATGGTCATTATTTAAAATATTTTGAGATTGCACGCTGCAAATTGCTCGATCAATTTCATTATAACTATATGCAGATGAAAGAATCAGGCTACGCATGGCCTGTGATTGAAAGCCATGTTCGCTATGCATATGGGATTGAGTTTGAACAAAAGATTCGGGTTCGGGCCATTTTAAAAGAATGGGAAAACCGTTTGAAAATTGATTATTTGATTTTTGATGCTGAGTCAGGAAAACGTTTAACCAAGGGTTATACCACACAGGTCGCGGTAAATATTGAAGCTCGTGAAATGTGTTTTCAATCGCCACAGGTTTTATTTGATCGCTTGAATGCATGGTCTGAGTTTCAACCGAAGAGGAATGCGTGATGTCTCAATTCATCAAAACTTTAGGTTTAGGTGCTGCTGTTTGGATGAGCAGTTTAAGTGCGGTCTATGCAGCGCCAACACAGATCACTCAAATTTTTCAGCAACTGTCACAGTCTCCTACGGTTCGTGCTGATTTTGAACAGCAAAAAAAATTGCCATCGTTGAATAAAACTTTTGTATCGAACGGCTCTTTGTTGTTCTCAAAATCTTATGGTGTGGCATGGCAAATCAAACGTCCTGTACAAGCAGATTTGATTGTTACCCCAACCAAATTGGTACAGAAAACTCAGCGTACATTTAGCCAAATACAAGTTGATCAATCGCCATATAGTTCAGTCGCGACTTTATTTTTACAGCTCATGTCTGGTAATGAACAGGCTTTGGCAAAGAATTTTAATGTGGTAAGTGCCACTTATAGTCCAGCGGGTTGGAGCATGAGCTTAACTCCGAAAAGTAGCTTGTTTAAAAAGTTATTTGTGCGTGTTGATGCTCAAGGACAACAGTACGTCAACCAAATCGTGATTACCGAGAAAGCGAATAATTTAACGACCATTCGCTTTAGTCACCAGACTTCTCAACCGACGACTCTAACGGCTGCTGAGCATGCGATTTTCCAACTGGCAAAATAAATTCACTGCGCTTTGGTTAATTGCTCTGCTACTGATCGCGGTGGGGCTTGGCGTGACGTGGCTGAATAAAGATATTCATATTCAAACTAATATTTTTGCGTTATTGCCTAAAGTTCAGCAGGACCCAGAACTTGCACGTACTCAGCAGTACATGAATGAGCAACTCAACAATAAAGTATTTGTGGTGGTAGATGCCAAAGATGAAGCTGCGATACAACAAGCGACTCATTTCTTAACAGCACAGGCCAAGCAAAGCCAGTTGTGGCAACCGCTGAAGCCACAACTTGATTTTGATCAATTTGCAAAACAGTTGTATCAACATCGAGCAGGTTTGTTGAGTGCTCAAGATCAAGCCTTATTGCAAAAAAAGGATTATGCTGCGCTGACTGAACAAAGTCTGATGCAGATGATGAGTCCAGGCATGCCTGTCACTGCTGAGTCTCTTAAGCAAGACCCGCTATTGTTGTTTCCTCGTTATGCTATGCAGTTGGCAACCCCGTCACAACAAGATATTGAAATGGAGCAGGGCTTTGCCACGATTCATCATGAGCAAGGTATCTCTCGGCTTTTCGTATTACAGTTGACGCAAAGCCCATACAATATTGATTACCAAGAACAGACCTCTACTTGGATTGAGCAAACTAAGCAAAAGTTAGCTGCAATGGGATTAAAATCTCATTGGACTGGAACGATCTTATTTTCAAATTTTGGGACGCAATCGGCTAAACAGGAAATCTCAACCATTGGTGTTGGCTCGACACTGGGCTTAATTTTTCTGGTTTGGTTTGGCTTTCGCTCACTACGGCCTTTAGCGACCGAGTTTATTGCAGTTTCGACTGGAAGCTTTGTGGCGTTTGCAGTCACACATTGGGTGTTTGGTGAAATTCACCTGATGACATTGGTTTTTGGTGCAAGTCTCATTGGCGTTTGTGTCGATTTTTCATTTTATTTTATGGCGATGCAATCGCAGCACAGACAGCTTGGTGGTTTTCAAATTTTAAAACCTCTATTGCCAAGTTTGTTTATGGGCTTAATGACCACTTTGGTTGCTTACATCTTTTTGAGTTTTACCCCATTTCCGGGGTTCAAGCAGATTGCAGTATTTTCAATTGTAGGATTAACCGCAGCTTGGATTAGTAGTGTGCTTTTATTGCCAAGACTACCTGCGCTAAATGCCCAGCCAGCCATACGAGCATTGTCTTGGATTGGACAAGCACGGTTATGGTTTCAACAGCGTACCAATATACGTTATGGCTTGATTGCAGTCATTTTAGCAGTAGGTACGGCGAGTCTTTTCTATCTTAAAAGTAATGATGATATCCGTAACTTACAAGGTATGGACGCGAGTTTAAAGCAGCAGGACCAAGCAGTGCGTGGGCAATTTGGCCAGCAACAAAGTAGTGATTATTTTGTGGTGCGTGCAGCATCTGCAAATGAAATGCAGCAACAAGAGCAGCAACTGATTGGACATTTGCAACAGTTACAGTCACAAGGAAAAATCAGTGCATTTCAAGCTCTGGGACAATGGATTCCACCATTGGCGGCCCAACAACAGAATGTACAACTCTTAAGAAATATTCCAAAAGCGACTTTGCAGCAATATGCCCAAAGTATGGGTCTAAATGTCACTGATGTTTTACAGTGGCAACAACAACTGGCAATACAACCACTATTAGATTTTGCTGTATTTAAAGATCATCCCTTAGCTTTTTTACAGCCTCAAACCAATGAACGATTAGTGATGGTGACAGGGGTGAAACAACCTGAAGCGTTAAAGCAACTTCAGAATGATCACATACATTTCCAGCAACCGATTACCGAAATGTCGCAAATGTTTGCTGAACATCGAGTACAGGCTCAACATCTTCTCATTTATGCCTTAATTGGTCTGGCGGTTGGTTTAGCGCTTATTTATGGTCTAAGTTCAATTGTGCCTTTGGTTTTGCCAGTCAGTTTGGCATTACTGAGCACTTTTGCTGTTCAAGCATGGTTAGGCGTGGAGATTAATCTGTTTAGTATTATGGCGACTTTCCTGATTATTGGGATCGGCGTCGACTATGCAATTTTCTACCGACATGGACATGATCACCCGCAAGTGGTTGGAATGGCATTATTTTTATGTATGATGTCGACCTTACTTGGCTTTGGATTACTTTCATTTAGCCATACTTATGCAATTCATTGTTTTGGTTTAACGGTTTTATTTGGAGTTATTTTCTCATTTATCTATGCGACGTTGTTAACCCCCGCAGATGAAAAACATATCGTGAATTTACAAGACCATTCATAATTTGAATAAATTAAAAAGGAAGTTGTGCTATGGGCACTTTAGAAAAAATTGATGTCGTGATTATTGGGGCTGGGCCATCAGGTAGTTCTGCTGCTGCACTTCTTCGAAAAAAGGGCTATACCGTTACGGTCATTGAAAAACAGTATTTCCCTCGTTTTTCGATTGGTGAGTCATTGCTACCGCAGTCTATGGCGTTTTTAGAAGAGGCTAGTTTATTAGAAACAGTCAGTGAGCATGTTG
Source organism: Acinetobacter sp. AYS6 (assembly GCF_025630795.1). Classification (NCBI taxonomy): domain Bacteria; kingdom Pseudomonadati; phylum Pseudomonadota; class Gammaproteobacteria; order Moraxellales; family Moraxellaceae; genus Acinetobacter; species Acinetobacter sp. AYS6. Next base: position 104,307 of record NZ_JAOTNV010000008.1, on the reverse strand, counting down.
AGCAGTATGCTTTTCAATTTAAAAATGGGGCAGCTTTTCTACGTGGCAAACAGCGTAGTTTTTATGACTTTACAGAAAAATTTACCGATGGTCCGGGAACAACTTGGCAAGTTCGCCGTGCAGATTTTGACAATTTGCTAGCAAAACAGGCTCAAGCTTATGGCGCAGACATTCGTTTTGGGCATGAGGTTTTAGATGTTGATGTTGCATCTGAACAGCCTTTGCTTACTGTATTAGATGAAGAGCAACAGCTTTATCAGATTCAAACTAAATTTTTGTTAGATGCGAGTGGTTTTGGACGCATTTTACCAAAGCTTTTAGATTTAGAGAGCCCATCAAATTTTCCAGTACGACGTGCGCTGTTTACCCATATTGAAGATGGTATTGCCGATGATCCGGAGTTTGACCGCAATAAAATTTTAATTACGGTGCATGAAAAAGATCATCGTGCATGGTATTGGCTTATTCCATTTGCGGACGGAAGGGCCTCTTTTGGTATCGTTGCAGAACAAGATTTTTTTGACAAATACACGGTCGAAAACGCTGAAGATAATGAACCTGAGGCAATGTTTAAACGCATTTTAGCCGATGAACCAAGCTTGTCACATGTCTTGCGCCGTGCAAAGTTTGATACACCAGTGCGCACCTTGGTTGGTTATTCAGCGAATGTAAAACACTTGGCAGATCGCAACTATGCGCTATTAGGTAATGCGGGTGAGTTTCTTGATCCAGTCTTTTCATCAGGTGTGACGATTGCTCTTAAATCTTCAAGTTTGGCGGTTCCTTTGGTTGAACGAGTTTTACAAGGTAAGCAAGTCGACTGGTTACAAGAATATGAAAAACCATTACGCCGTGGTATTCAGGTATTTCGTGCCTATGTTGAATCATGGTACGAAGGCGAGTTCCAAGATGTGGTGTTCTCGCAAAATCAGAATGAAGGTATTCGCCGTATGATTTCTTCATTATTGGCTGGTTATGCGTGGGATGAAAAAAATCCAATTCATAAAAATGCCAAACGCAGACTTAGCACCTTAGCAGAATATTGTCGTGAAGGCTTGGCGCAAGAACAGGTACTTGAGGGATAACCATGCAACGCAAATGGGCAACGATATTACTCAGCAGCTTTTTATTTTTAAATGGCTGTCAGGTCATGCCACATGCCAAAGGGCTACAAAGTCCTCTATGGCAGGCTCAAGCTTATCAACGGCAAGACCAGGTTGAAGTTCAGTGGAAGCAGCAAAGTTTTAGCTTCTTGTTATATCAACAGCAAAAGGGTGCTGTACTGGATATGGTCGCTTTGAGTCTGACAGGTCAGCAATTATTTAAGTTACAGTTTGATGGGCATCGGGTTCATGTTGAACAACGCATTGATCAAATGCGTTTATTGCCTTTTGAGTTTGTGGTGCGTGACCTTTTATTTGCGACATACCCTCAGTTTTCTCATTTAGGGCAGCAAGCTGTAGAGATGAAACAACAAGCAGACAAGCAAGTTGTTTATATTGAAAAGCAACCTGTGTTGCAGCTTAAACAGGGGCAAGGAAGCATTGAATTGATTAATGAACAAGTCCCTTATACCATGACGCTGAGTTCGATTGAGAACACCTTGCAGACAGAAGAAAGTTCTACGCCATGAAACATTTACCTTCAGCAAATGCAGCTCCAATGGCAGTAGGCATACAATTTAGTGTTGGTTTATCTGCATTAGGCTGCGAACTTAATCAAATTAAACAGGCATTACAACAGCCGCAGCAAACCTTGAGTTTGCGAGATGATTTAATCGCTGATCGTGATGTTTGGGTGGGACAATATACGCATTCATTATGTTCGAGCGTACCTGATGCTTTACAGTCTGTAGATTCACGTAATCTACGTTTTGCATTAACCGCATTATCTGAAATTGAAACAGAGTTAAAAGCTTATACAGCATCCTTTGAAAATAAACGTTTGGCCATTGTGGTGGGCACATCCACTTCTGGTATTGCAGATAATGAATTATTGCTTAAGCAATATTTTCAAGGGCAAACCGAGTTATCAATATCTCACTATCCACAAGAAATGAGTTGTTTAGCGAAAGCATTGCAGCAGTACTTAGGATGGGAAGGGCCAGCATATACGATTTCAACAGCTTGTTCTTCAAGCGCTAAAGCATTAGCGGCGGGGCAGAGATTACTTCACGCAGATTTAGCCGATGTTGTGCTAGTCGGTGGCGTCGATACCTTGTGCAAGTTGACCCTAAATGGATTTAATAGCCTAGAAAGTTTATCTGAACATGTTTGCCAGCCCTGCGGTGTAAACCGTGATGGTATTAATATTGGTGAAGCCGCTGCGTTTTTTGTACTAAGTAAAGAACAAGCACCTGTCATGTTAATAGGAGCGGGTGAATCTATGGATGCATGGCACATTTCGGCCCCGCATCCTGAAGGTGAAGGTGCCGCTTTAGCTATGCAACGTGCATTAGATATGGCTCAAATTTCAGCTCTAGAGATTGGTTATATCAACTTGCACGGAACAGCAACTCCACAAAATGACGCAATGGAAATTAAGGCTGTACGACAAGTTTTTGGTGATTACCAAGTTGCTTTAAGTAGTACAAAACATAAAACTGGACATTGCCTCGGCGCTGCTGGTGCCATAGAAGCTTTTATTTGTGAGCAAGTTTTAAAAGATCAAAATTGGTTGCCTTTACATCAAAATGTTGAGGTTGATCCAGAATTGGCCGACCAAAACTATGTGCAAGATGCTGAGCTAAAACAGCCTATCCGCTATGTTATGAGTAACTCTTTCGCTTTTGGGGGAAGTAATATTAGTCTTGTTTTTGGAGTGAAGCCCTGATGAAACTAGATGCAATTCAATATATTCCTCATGAGCAACCGATGGTATTTATTGATCATTTAACAGAGGTTGCAGAAGGGCGGGCGCAAGCAGAACTCACGATTACGCCAGAGCTGATGTTTTGTGAAGCAGAAGGTTTGCCGACATGGGCAAGCATTGAAATTATGGCACAAACGATTAGTGCTTATTCTGGCTGGCAAGGTCAGCAGTCAAAACAAGCGCCAAAAGTCGGTTTTTTATTGGGAACGCGTAAGTTAAATTTGCCGATTCCTTATTTCGCCTTGGGTTCACGATTGATCATTCAAATAGAACAACAATATTTTCATGAAGGACTTGGGCAATTTTCCTGTGAAATCCAATATGCTGAGCACTGCATTCAGGCAACGTTAAGTGTATTTGAGCCAACAGAATCACCATTTGAATAACCACAAAGAATTAGGAATACATTGTGACAAGACGAATTTTAGTAACGGGTTCAAGTCGAGGAATTGGGAAAGCGATTGCCTTACAACTGGCAAAGGCTGGTTTTGATGTAACAGTGCATGCACGTTCGCGTCAGGCAGAGGCTGAGCAAGTCGTACAAGAGATTCAAGCGTTAGGACAAAATAGCCATTATCTAATGTTTGATGTAACTGAACGCCAAACCGTTCAACAGATTTTAGAACAAGATGTAGAGCAGCATGGCGCATTCTATGGTGTTGTTTTGAATGCTGGTCTTACTCATGATGGCGCTTTCCCAGCACTCACCGATCAAGATTGGGATGAAGTTATTTCGACGTCTTTAGATGGTTTTTATAATGTATTAAAGCCATTAGTTATGCCAATGATCCATTTGCGTAAAGGTGGCCGTATTGTCACTTTATCTTCGGTTTCTGGGATCATGGGTAACCGTGGTCAGGTTAACTATAGTGCTGCAAAAGCTGGATTGATTGGTGCGACCAAGGCTTTAGCACTTGAATTGGCTAAGCGAAAAATTACTGTGAACTGTGTAGCACCAGGACTCATTGAAACTGAAATGGTGACAGATGAAGTCAAAGAACATGCGCTTAAAATGATTCCATTGCAACGTATGGGGCAGGTCGATGAAGTGGCGAGCGTAGTGAAATTCTTATGTTCAGATGAAGCGTCTTACGTCACTCGACAGGTGATCTCTGTGAATGGGGGACTTATCTGATGAAACGTGTTGTTGTGACAGGAATGGCTGGAATTACCTCTTTAGGTGAAACCTCCGATGAGATTTTTGCTCGATTTGACGCTGCCAAAAGCGGTATACGCTACATGCCAGAGTGGGAGCAATATGTTGATCTTCGGACTAAGCTTGCTGGCCCTGTTGAAACATTCCATGTTCCAAAACATTTTAACCGTAAAGTTACCCGTGGCATGGGACGCGTGGCCTTAATGTCTGTGGTTTGTGCCGAAACTGCTTTACAAAATGCTGGTTTGCTTGGACACGAAATTTTATCTAGTGGCGAAGCCGGGGTCGCTTTTGGTTCATCTGCGGGTAGTGTAGATGCCGTGGGTGAATTTGCGAGTATGTTGCTTCATCAGAGCATGAGTAAGATCAATGCAACAACCTATATTCGTATGATGGCCCACACAAGCGCGGTAAACATGACCGTATATTTTGGCCTAAAAGGCTTAACTTTACCGACCTCAAGTGCATGTACCTCTGGTTCTATGGCCATTGGGCAAGCCTATGAAGCGATCAAATATGGCAAACAACAGGTCATGATTGCAGGTGGTGCTGAGGAACTCAGTGCAGCAGGTGCGGCAGTTTTTGATGTATTGTTTGCGACTAGTGGCATGAATGACCAACCAGAAAAAACACCACGTCCATTTGATGCTAAGCGAGATGGATTAGTGATTGGTGAAGGGGCAGGCTGTTTAATTTTAGAAGAATACGAACATGCCAAAGCTCGAGGTGCTCATATCTATGCAGAGGTGATTGGCTACGGTAGCAATACTGATGGTCAACATGTAACCAAACCAGATGCTGAGATGATGGGCCGTTGTATGCAATTAGCCCTTAAAGATGCATCTGTAGAGGCTAAAGACATCGCTTATGTGAATGCGCACGGCACTTCAACAGATCAGGGGGATGTAGCTGAAAGTCAGGCGACAGCAACAGTTTTAGGACGTAAACCAATCAGCTCTTTAAAAAGCTACTTTGGACATACGCTGGGGGCGTGTGGGGCTATTGAAGCTTGGCTGAGCATTGAAATGATGAATCGTGGCCGCTTTATTCCAACTTTAAACCTAGATGAAATTGATCCATTGTGCGGTGATCTGGATTATATCGTTCAGCAGCCGAGAAATTTGGATGCGGACATTATTATGAGCAATAACTTTGCTTTTGGCGGAATTAATACTTCGCTTATTTTTAAACGTGTTAAACAATAAGGAACACAACAATGTTAAATAAAAAACTTTTATTTGTAGCAATGCTAAGTGCGGGTTTTACTGCCACTGTTCAGGCTGGAGATGAAGTACATCAGTTAAATTTTAAAGAAGCTGTAGACCGTGCAGTTGCAGATGGGACTTTAGATGGTTCAGTAAAGTTTTATTTAAAGGGTACAAAGTCTGGCGGTAAAATTATTCAAAAAGATGCGGTGACCAATAAAAAGACCAATGGTTTTGGTAAGTCAGCAGCAACGTCTTGTGACTGGGTTTTACGTTCAGCGCTCATCCAAATGCAAAACAATGCTAAAGCACAAGGTGCAAATGCTGTTACCAATATTGTGAGCTATTTTAAAGCCAATGAAACCACAAGTACCACAACTTACGATTGCTATAAAGGTGCCATGATGGCGGGTGTTACCTTAAAAGGCGACGTGGTTAAATTCTAATTAATTTTAAATAAGGTCGGGACAATGTCTAAGCGTAATATTGAAGTCTATACACAAACATTGTCCCAGCTTCTTTTAAAATCTAAACAAGATTTCCCTGACTTTCGTACATTTAATCATTATAAAAAACAGCAAATACATGACATTAGAAACGAGCTTATAGCGCAGAAATTACAAATTACAATAACGGATTTAGAGTTTGCGAAGCATGAACATGGCAAACCATATTTATTGAATCACGATTTAGATTTTAATCACTCTCATAGCCAACAGTATTATGCTTTAGCGATGAGTCAGCATGTTAACGATATCGGTATAGACGTTGAAGAGTTAGACCGTAAAGTACGTTTGGAAGCTCTAGCTCAGCATGCATTTCATCCTGATGAATATGCAACCTGGCAAAGTCTAGACCAAGATAGAGAATATTGGTTTAAAGTCTGGACGACTAAAGAAGCTGTTCTAAAAGCTTCAGGCCTTGGTATACGTTTAGATTTAAATACTTTAAATACTCAAGCACACCCTACAGACCGTGGTGGAATATGTTCTCATGCACTTATCGGGACATTTGCTTATCAAAACTTCGTTGTGGGTAATATGATTTTAACAGTGGCATGGCGCTCAGAATTATCTTGCCGTGGTTTTCAGTTTCCTACAATTCAGCTTCATTCACTTGATGTTTAATAAGCGAAATAGCAGACATAAAAAAACCGCGAATTACGCGGTTTTTTAGTTTAGAGCAAGCTATAAAATTAAGCTTGACCTTCAACAGCTTGAGCACGTTGCATATTTGCTTCGAACTCTGCATCAAAGTTGATTGGTGTAAGAAGTAACTGTGGGAAGCTACCTTTAGTCACTAAATCATTTACCGCTTCACGTAAGAACGGGAATAAAATATTTGGGCAATAAGCGCCTAAAATATATGGTAAGCGGTCTTCTTCAATATTATCAATCAAGAAAATACCTGATTGAGTAATATCTACAATGAACGCTGTTTCGTTGTCGTTATCGGCTTGTACCACAACTTTTAAAGAAACTTCAAAATGAGTTGGATCAATTTTTTCTGCAGCAGAAGAAAGATTGATATTGAGTTCAGGTTGCCATTGTTTCGTAAAAACCTGCGCCCCAGGAACCTCAAAAGAAATATCTTTTGTATAAATACGCTCTAAAGCTAATTGTGGTTGAACTTGTTGTTCTTCGCTCATTGTTTTTTCCTTAATATGGATGCGATGTTAAGCCAATAATTCGTCAAGTTTACCTTCACGCTCTAAAGCATAAAGTTGGTCAAAACCACCGATAAACTGATCGTTAATAAAAATTTGTGGGACAGTACGATGATTAGTGCGTTGCATTAATTCAACACGTACTTCCGGCGCTTCAACAGAAAGATTTACTTCTTTGTAAGCAATACCTTTACGCTCAAGTAACTGTTTAGCACGAACGCAATACGGGCATACAGAAGTTGAGTAAACAATGACATTTGCAGCCATAATAATTCTCCTTAAGCTTTTGGTTTGCTTTTAACAAGAGGTAAGCCTTGTGCTTTCCAGTTACTAATACCGCCATCAAGACGATAGCTGTCATGGTGAGCAACTTTTTGCAAAGCACTACCAGCAACTTGCCCCAGATTGCAAATAAATACCAATGGACGGTCACTTGCTTTTAATTCATCAGCATGACTTGCAATTTGACTGAAAGGAATATTGCGGCTGCCGCTAATATGACCTTCACGGAAGTCTTTACTATCGCGCAAGTCGATGAGTATGGCATTTTTCGCTTTCACTAAAATACCAAGCGACTGTGGTGAAATTTTACGACCATTACGTTGACCTTCAAAAATGAAGAACAACACGACCAAGACTCCGAGCGTACCAAACAAAATGGGGTGATTCCCCATAAACTCTAACCAGCGTTCCACAAGTCACCTAAAAAAAATTAAAAACAAAATTGACCTAGAGTATAGCGTATATAGATGGTGATCAAAATCACCACTTCAAGGGCAAAGCGGGCAGAAAATTAGTTTTTTTGCTGTGCTTCTTGAATCTCATCATTTAAACGCAAAAAGCTATCTAGGCGCCGTGGTAAAATTTCACCAGATTCTACAGCGTGTTTTAACCCACAGTTCTTTTCATGGGTATGGGTGCAATTACGGAATTGGCAAGAACCCAAATGTGCTTCAATTTCTGGAAAGCCCATACGAATTTTTTCTAAATCAAGATGCCAAAGTCCAAACTCACGAATTCCCGGAGAGTCAATTAACGCGCCATTTTTACCGAAATTCATTAAACGTGTAGAGGTGGTTGTGTGCTGACCGAGTGCAGAGTTTTCAGAAATAATATTTGTTTTTTGCTCTGCATCTGGAATGAGCACATTAATTAAAGAGCTTTTCCCTACACCCGATTGTCCAACAAAAGCTACTGTTTCGCCATCTAAACGTTCGGATAAAGCAGAAATATCTCCCTGTTTAGACTGACAAATCATCACTTCATAACCCAAATTTTTATATTCTTCTAATAGCGTAAGAATTGGGTCATTCTCGGTTAACAGATCAGATTTATTTAAGACTAAAAGTGCAGGAATGTTAGCATCTGCGCAAGCTACTAAATAACGATCAATTAACGTTGGCGCAGGCTCAGGAAGTGGAGAAAATACAATTACAATCAAACTGATATTTGCTGCAACTGGTTTAACCTTGTGATAACGGTCTGGACGGGTAAGTAAAGAGGTACGAGGGTGAATGGCTGTAATAATGCCTAAACCCGTGTTTGGGTCAGCTTGCCATTTAACTCGGTCACCAGTCACAAGTAACTCAAGGTTTGTTCGAGTATGGCAGCGCCATACACTTTTGAGCTCGATAGGTTTCCAGAAGGGTTCTGGTTCTCCTTCGGCGACTTGAGGTTTTTCTGGGTGATGCTCAGGTACAGAGAGTGCCTGTACTTCGAGTTGGCGACCATAATGTTGTACAACAAGTCCGTCCAAATCTTGTGAAGTATCGGCCTCTTCTTGGCGAGTTTTGTGCTGTTTTTCAATACGACGTTGCTGTTGTTCAGTTAAACGACGCTTACGAATTAAAGCCATTCATATCCCAAAAAAACCACTGTTTGAAGATGGCAAAAATAGCATGAAGCGGCTATAGAATTACAGCGCAGATGCAAGAAATTTGCTACTATTGATGTTTTTACGGCATTTTAGAACGTACATACATGAGCAGTACTTTAAATACACGATTAATTTGGATTGATTTGGAAATGACCGGTTTAGATACTGATAATGACCAAATTATTGAAATCGCAACAATTATTACAGATGATCATTTAAATGTACTTGCCGAAGGTCCGGTTTTAGCCGTTCATCAGCCTGACCGTATTTTAAATGCAATGGATGAGTGGAACACCCGCCAACATGGGCAATCTGGCTTGGTTGAACGAGTTCGTCGCAGCAAATTAACAGCTCGTGATGCTGAGTTACAGACTTTAGAATTCCTAAAAAAATGGGTCAATCCAAAAGTTTCACCGATGTGCGGTAACTCGATTTGTCAGGATCGCCGTTTCTTACACCGTCTTATGCCTGAACTAGAGCAGTACTTCCACTATCGTAATCTTGATGTATCTACGATAAAAGAACTCTCAAAACGCTGGCGTCCTGAAATCATGAGCGGTCTGAAAAAGAATGCATCACATTTGGCAATGGATGATATTCGTGATTCGATTTCCGAGTTGAAATATTACCGTGAATACTTTTTTATTATGAACACTGACGGTAAAGATTAATAACTTTGCCCAAGTGATATGAAAGGGGGCTATTGCCTCCTTTTTTACTGTTTAAAGGACATTGTTACAATAATGCCGACCCTGTGATTTGGCTTTCATATTCATTTTGCTTAAAATGATGTTTTAAATTTTTTTATTATAAAAAGAGAGCATTTATGCAAAGTAATAATCCGATACTGACGCGCGTTGAAACGGTCAGTGACTATAGTCAACCGATGACTGTGCAAGGTGCGATTCAAAAATCTATTATGTTGACAGTCATTGCAGCGACTGTGGGCATTTCTTTATTTTTATACGCAGCTTTTACTGCAAATGTGGGTATTGCTTACGCCGCTTCAATTGTTGGTGCAATTGGCGGATTGGTTTTAGCCTTAATTGCAACATTCAAACCGACGACTGCACCCACCTTGGCAATTCCATATGCACTCTTTGAAGGCGCATTTTTAGGTGGTATTTCATTTACTTTTCAAATGAAATACCCAGGTGTACCGTTACAGGCCTTATTAGCAACCTTCGTTACGACTTTGGTGATGTTTGGTTTATATAAATTTAAGATTGTACGTGCAACTGAAAAATTTAAGTCAGTCGTGATTTCTGCGTCTTTGGCTATTTTTCTTGTATTTATTGTGCAGATGATCATGCGTTTAGCGTTTGGTTCAAGCATTCCTTATATTTTTGAAAGTAACTGGTTAGGCATTGGCTTTGCTGCATTTATTGCAGTCATTGCTTCACTTAACCTGATTTTAGACTTCGATTTAATTGAAACCAACGCAGCTTACCGTGCTCCAAAGTTTATGGAGTGGTTATGTGGTATTGCGTTACTCTCAACTTTAGTTTGGATGTATATCTCTTTTTTACGTTTGATTGGTTTGTTATCTGACGACTAAGATTATATTCATCTAGAAGTCGCTCCTCATGTGGAGCGATTTTTTTTCGTGCGATTTTTGAAAAAAGATGCATTATGCAATTTCGAAAAACGTTGAATATTGGCATTATGCTTTAAATTGTTTTGAGTGAGATCGGCATGACACAAGGACTTTTAGCAGGTAAACGCTTTTTGATTGCAGGCGTTGCTAGTAAATTATCAATTGCTTTTGGTATTGCCCAAGCATTACACCGTGAAGGTGCAGAGCTTGCGTTTACTTATCCAAACGAAAAATTAAAAAAACGTGTGGATGAGTTTGCTGAGCAATTCGGTTCTAAGCTTGTGTTTCCATGTGATGTTGCAGTTGATAGTGAAATTGACAATGCATTTGCAGAACTTGCAAAACATTGGGACGGTCTAGATGGCGTAGTTCACTCTATTGGCTTTGCTCCTGCACATACGCTTGATGGTGACTTTACTGACGTGACTGACCGTGACGGTTTTAAAGTTGCTCATGACATCAGTGCATACAGCTTTATTGCAATGGCACGTGCTGCAAAACCATTATTACAAGCTCGCCAAGGTTGTTTATTGACTTTGACTTATCAAGGTTCTGAGCGCGTTATGCCTAACTACAACGTTATGGGTATGGCAAAAGCTTCTTTAGAAGCGGGTGTTCGCTACTTGGCATCAAGCTTGGGTGTTGACGGTATTCGTGTAAATGCGATTTCTGCGGGTCCAATCCGTACTTTGGCTGCTTCTGGTATTAAATCTTTCCGTAAAATGTTAGATGCCAATGAAAAAGTTGCTCCGTTAAAACGAAATGTAACCATTGACGAAGTGGGGAATGCAGCGTTGTTCCTATGCTCACCTTGGGCTTCAGGTATTACTGGTGAAATTCTATATGTAGATGCTGGTTTCAATACTGTAGGTATGAGCCAATCTATGATGGATGATGAATAAGTTTTAAAATTTATTCAGCCATAAAAAAGCCGTAGTTGAAGGACTACGGCTTTTTTAATTGGTGCAAGTTATTGAGGAAGTTCTTTTACAGGTGAACCACCTAAAGCTTGCATGAGGGTGACATAAGCGTTGTATTGACTTTGTTTGGTTTCAACAAGGCTTAATCTTGCGGTGCGTGTGGTTTGCTGAGCATCGAGAAGTGTTTTTAAAGCAACAGCACCATAACGGTAGCGAACTTCAGTTAAACGTTCAGTTTTTTCTGCAAGTTCAACATTACGTTCTTGTAAGGCTACTTGTTTGTCCAGTTCAGTACGACTCGATAAAGCATTTTCGACATCAGCAAAAGCCTGATAAAGCGTTTGTCGATATTGAATAATCGCTTTTTCATAATCCAGATTGCTAATCGCGATATCTTTCTTCATATCGTTATATTGCAAAAACGGTAAGCTTAAACTTGCACCTAAAGTTAGGGCAGGGTTACGTAACAGTTCTGTCAACGATGTACTGCTTGAGCCCAAACTACTGGTTAAGCTAATTGATGGGTAGTAGCTTGCTTTAGTTGCATCTTTAGTCGCTAGCGCCTTTTTCAAACGAAGCTCAGAGGCTTGTAAATCGGGACGACGCGATAAAATATCAGCAGGTAAACCAGCACCAATTGCAGGTAGAGCAGTGCGTGGTAAGCGCTTTGGCTCTTGAATGTTTAATTGTTGCAATGGCTCATGCAATAACACAGCAATAGCCGTTCGTGTTTCAACCAATTGTTGTTCAATCTGGCTTAAACTCGCTTTCTGGCTTTGTACTGATTGTTCTGCTTGAGTCAGATCTACACCTGAAACAGCACCAGCTTTATATTGAATTTGTACCAAGTCATAAAGCTTTTGAGAGGTTGCTAGACTTTGCTGTGCAGTTGTGTAGCGCTCATTTAAATAACCCAGTTGCCAATAAAGTTTAGCAGTGGTTGCAATTAAACTTTGCCCAGTGGCTTGCAGATCTTGTTCAGTCGCTAAAGCTTCCCATTTGCTTGCTTCAGTTTGACGTGCAAGCTTACCGAACAAATCAAGCTCATAGCTTACACCCGCACTCATTGATAGCCCTTTAGAACTGTCATCTCCTGAGTTCAAATCAAAAGAGTGTCCAGTTGAAACACTAGAGTTAGTACGTAAGCCTTGTTTATTTGCTGTTAGGTCAGCTTGTAGACGAGCTTGTTTTAAGGTAATGCCAGCAACTGCTAAATCGCTGTTACGTTCTAATACATTGTTTACAAGCTGATTGAGCTGCGCATCGTTGAAAAGAGTCCACCAACGATCAGAGTATTGATCGGCAGACATGTTTTTTGCTTTTGCTGTGTCATATTGAAAACTACCCGGAACTTGTACCGCAGGTGTTTCATAAGGGGTTTTTACTACAGCTGCGCATCCTACAAGAGAACTCGTGAGGAGAAGTGCTGTGCTAAGTTTAGTCATAGAGAAAGACATGCAATTTTCCTTATTCTCGTGATAGTGCTGCAACAGGGTCAAGTTTCGCGGCATTCTTGGCTGGCAAGAATCCAAAAACCACACCAATCAGGGTTGAACACACAAAGGCCGCAATAATTGATGTGCTTGAATAAGCTACGCTAAAGTTACCGCCGGCAAATTTATTAATGAGTTGTCCAAGGCCGAGCGATAGCAAGACGCCAAGCACACCACCAATTAAACACACTAAAATTGCTTCAATCAGGAATTGCTGCAAAATATCACTTTGTCTCGCACCCACAGCCATACGCACGCCAATTTCTTGAGTACGTTCAGTCACAGAAACCAACATAATATTCATTACCCCGATACCACCAACGACCAGTGAAATTACGGCAATTGCTGAAACCAGAAGGGTCATGGTACTGGTTGTTTTCTCGATGGTTTGACGGATACTGTCACTGTTCATGGTGAAAATATCTTGTGCACCATGGCGCTGGGTTAATAGGTTTACAATCGCATTTTCTGCGGCTGTAGTTGAATATTTGTCATTAATGCGGACCACGATATTGCGTACATTAGACTGACCCAGCATACGGCTCATTACGGTTGTATAAGGCATATAGACATTTAAAGTATCGTCTGAACCCATACCACTTGTTTGTGGTTCTACAACGCCAATAATACGCGCTGGTACACTACCAAGTAGTACTACTTGGCCAATTGGGTTGGTACCGTCACTAAAGAATTGTTTTTCAGTATTGGTATCAATCACAACATCCTGTGAGCGATCACGAACACTACGCTGATCAAAAGTTTGCCCATCTTTAAAAACAAGACCTTTCACATCGAAATAATCGTTACTCACACCATTAATGGTGGCGTTTGCTTCATTCTGCTGATAACGCATGGTCTTTGAAGTGCTGACCATTGGGCTGACAGCACTGACATACGGCTGGGTCATTAATGCATCAGCATCGGCAGGCACCAAGGTTTTAAAACTGGCGGTTTTAGAATTGTCACCAAATCCTCGGCCTTGAAATACCGTAATCGTATTGGTTCCAAGACTACTAATATTACTTAAAATTTGTTGTTGAGAACCTTTACCTAGTGCAACCACCGTAACAACAGAGGCAATACCAATAATGATCCCAAGCATGGTTAAAAAAGTACGCATGCGATGGGCATTCATAGATAATAAAGCCATTTGGAATGCTTCTGACAGGCGGTCTAAAGTCGAGCGCCATGCAGAAATACTTTTGCCTTTCTTCTGTTTCCCTTGTAATGCTGGAGCCGCATCAGGATCAGATTTAATGGGCTCTGCTGCTTGATCAGGAACATTAGGGCGGTCACTAATAATTTCTCCGTCACTAATCTCGATAATACGAGTCGCATTTTTTGCAACTTGCATATCGTGGGTGACTAAAATAATAGTGTGACCTGCGGCATTAAGTTCACGTAAAATACGCATCACTTCAACACCACTATGAGAGTCGAGTGCCCCGGTTGGTTCATCCGCAAGGATAACGTCACCGCCATTCATAAGCGCACGGGCAATCGAAACACGTTGCTGCTGACCCCCAGAAAGTTGGCTTGGTCTATTAAGTGTTTTAGTGCCTAATCCTAATTCGGTCAGTAGGGCCGTTGCACGTTGTTTACGCTCAGAAGGTGTAACACCTGCGTAAACTGCTGGAACTTCAACGTTACCCTCAGCAGATAAGTCACCGAGTAAATGGTAGCGCTGGAAAATAAAACCAAAATATTCACGGCGTAGTCGAGCGAGCTGGTCTGGTTCAAGTTTTCCGGTTTCTTGCCCACTTACCTTGTAACTACCACTAGTAGGGCGGTCCAAACAACCCAAAATATTCATGAGGGTGGATTTACCAGAACCAGACTGACCAACAATGGCAACCAGTTCACCTTCATAAATAGTAAGGTCGATCCCTTTTAAAATTTGTATTGTGCTTTCGCCAGCAGGGAATTCCCGGACCAGATTGCTGACTTCAAGCAAAGCTTGTTTTGTCATGCTTACATTCCCATTGGGCCACGGCGACGGTTATTACCACTATTTGCAGAAGCAGCAGAATTTTCTGAACTATCTGCAATCACAACTTGGTCACCTTGTTTTAATCCGGCAAGCACTTGTGCATTTACACGGTTGTTAATACCAACCAAAATTTGTTTCGGTTTGGTTGTACCATCAGCTTGTAATACGCGTACAACACTTAAAGTTAATTTGCCTTGTTCAATTAATTGTTTTTGCTCAGCAGTTAAATTTAAACGTTCTAAACGAGCACCATTACCTTGATGTTTGCGTTCTGTACTTGGAGCCGAAGCAGCTTTATCTGTAGATTGACCTGATTTTCTTTGGCCTGAAAATTGTTTAGAGCTCAGTGCAGATGACGGAACGAGTAAGGCATTTTTAGCTGAATTTAATACGATATAAACTTGTGCTGTCATATCAATACGCAATTTACCATCCGTATTTGGCACATCGAATAAGGCATTATAGTAAACAGCCGAACTGGTCGTTGAACTTGTATTACTTGTTGATTCGCTAGAAATTGAGTCAGGAGCAGGTTCAATCTGACGTAACGTTGCGTAGCGCTTAGTTTCATCGCCTAAAGTTGTAAAGTAAACCTGTTGTCCTTTTTCAACTTTCATAATGTCAGCTTCACTGACCTGCGCTTTAATCGTCATGTTTTGTAATTTTGCAATTTTGACAATAGTTGGTGCACTTTGGTTGGCGTTTACGGTTTGGCCTTCTTCAGTCACAATTGCGACTACCGTACCATCAGTTGGAGCAACAATGCGCGTATAACCAATATTGGTTTGTGCCGTAGATTTTGTCACTTTTGCAGATTCGATTTGCGCATCTAAAGCTTTAATTTGTGCCTGAGCTGTTTTATAGCTTGCCTCGGCCGATTCTAAATCTGCACGCGGTGTTGCATCTTGCGCATACATTTGTTGCTGACGACGGTATTCAAGTTGTTTTTCATTTAAAGAAGCAACTTGTTGAAGACGCTGTGCTTCTAAATTTTTAATATTTGCATCAGAAGTTTTTAAACTATTTTCTTGGGTGGTTGAGTCAATTTGTGCAATAAGTTGGCCTTGCTTAACCTGATCGCCAAGTTGTACATACATCTTTTTGACCTGACCTGATACCTGTGCACCGACACTAATAAGTTTGGTTGCATCAAGTGTTCCTGTCGCAAGTACATTATTTTCAATATCCCCACGTGTCACCTCAGCAGTAATATATTGGGGCTGCTGTTGTTTAGGTTTTAAAAACTTCCACGCTAATACAGCAATAATGACTATACAGACGATGATAATAACAAGTTTGATTGGCTTTATTTTTGGCATGGCGAGAGGTCGAAAAGTTTAAAATTTAATTAAGTATAAAAGCGAAATGAGGATAAAACGTGAATTTTTATGATATTTCAGGAATGAAGAAAAATGATTCAGCCGAATTAATGTATAAATAATGTTTTCCCACATAATTCAGCAATCGCTTGCTGCATTAAATGTTCTGCATTTTCGTTCGACATTCCTTTGATTGCTGCATCAATTTGCAATAGCAGGGTAGACCAGCCTAAAAACTGTTGTGGATTTAATCTTCTCAAAGCTTGTTGATATAAACCCACCTTTGTTTTCCATATGCCAAGCTGTAAGGCATTATGAGGCTGTTCAAACAATTGCATTAACAAGCGCATTTCTTTACTTAAAGTCCATAAAATCAGACTATCAGGTTCGCCTGCTGCAATTAAATATTGAAAAATCTTAATAGATTGGCCAAGGTTGCCTTCTAATAATGCATCACTTAAATCATAGGTGGTATAGCGTGACTGATCTTGTAGACAAGCATATAAATGCTCAATCAAAATCAGTTTTTGATCTGGAAAGGTATCTCTTACACGCATCAAGCTGTTTTTAGCTGCGAGCAAATTGTGCTCATGATGTTGCATTAACCACTGCCAAGCATCGTTATCGAGCTCGATCTCAAGCTTTTCTGCTTCTACGTTTAAAATACGTTGACGGTCTTGTGGGTAATTTGCTGTTAAGGAAACAACTACGCCATTTGCTTCAACGACTTGAAAAAAAGCAGATTTTAAACTACTACTATCTTGTTTGGGTAAAACAATTAACAGCAGGTTGTGTTCATTATGTTGTATATAACTTTTAAGTTGTTTTAAGCCATTCGCATCAGGTTTTATATTGCCGTGTACTTCAATAGCAAGCTGCTGAGAGAATAAAGATAAGCTATTAAGTGCGTTAAAGACATTTTTCCAGTCGCTCACGCTACTAATATCATAACGCTGTCTTTCAACTTCTTGTTGCTGCCAGCTTTTGCGAAAAGCATCTAATAAATTTTGTTCTAGTAAGGGCTCTTGCCCATGCAAAATCCACGCACCCCGAGCTTCCGGAGTACGTTTTAAGGCTTGTAAATAGTCAATTTTCATTGCTGGCAAAAATACAGATTAAGGCTGAGCTTTTGGTAAACGATTTGCTGAAATCTGACGAGTAATCTGTTGTGCAATATCATCAATTACAAGACGTTGTAAGTAACTTTCTTGCTGATTTTCAGTGTTGACTGTTGCCAAGTCATATTGATAACTACGAGATGCGGTTAATGAGCGTGGTTCAGTAATTTTATTACCCTGACGATCTTCAATCTGGAAGGTTACAGTTAAGCGTAATAATACTTCAGTCAGTTTTCCGTTTAAAAGCTGACGACGTGGTGTGTACTCTAAAACACGGAGTACATAGGCATCATTATCATTGCTGAATTGAACACCATTGGCAGCCAAATATACTTTTAACTGCGTTTCCAAATCATCAGTTTTTGCGGGTAACTCAAGGCTTAACTTTTTATAAACAAGCGGAGTCGCAGTCGGGTTGGTTCCTTTTAAATGAAATCCACACCCGACTAAGCCTGCACTAAGGCCTAAGGTTAAAACAACAGCGGCTAAACGTTTGGCTAAGTGCATGCTTGATCCTCTCATCAATAACTTTAATTAAACCACGAGGTTAACTAATTTATTTGGAACCACAATTTCTTTTTTTGTTGGTCCAGTTAAGAATTGTTGAACTTCAGGTAGAGCTTTAGCTTGAGCTAATAGATCTTCCTTAGAAATATCAACAGAAACTTCAAGTTTACCGCGAAGTTTACCGTTAACCTGTACAACAATCGTTTGCGTATTACGTGTTAACGCAGAAGCATCCACTTCAGGGAAGGTTGCTTTTGTTACATCTGTACCAAATTGAGCCAATAAAGTTTGGCTTAAATGCGGTGCAAACGGTTCAAGCAAAGTTAAAAGTGTGGTGATCGCTTCACGCTCTACAGCAATGTCGTTGTCATCTTTTGCTTCAAACTTGTTGCTTGCATTTAATAATTCCATTAACGCAGCAATCGCAGTATTGAATGCATGACGACGTTCAATATCATCACTTACCTTTTGAATGGTTTCGTGTGTTTTACGACGTAAATCTTGAGCGTCTTTAGATAAATTAGCTGTATCGATTGTAGAAGCTGAGTTGCCTTTTTCAAGGAAGCCAGCTACAAGGCGCCATACACGTTTCAAGAAACGGTTTGCACCTTCAACACCTGCATCAGACCATTCTAAAGATTGATCTGGTGGAGCAGCGAACATCATGAATACACGAGCAGTATCTGCACCGTATTGATCAATAATCGCTTGTGGGTCAATACCGTTGTTTTTCGACTTAGACATTTTTTCTTGTCCGCCGATGACAACTTCTTGACCGTCACCTGAATATTTTGCAGAAAGAATACGACCTTTCTCATCACGTTCTAATTCGATGTCAGCAGGGTTGAACCAAGTTTTCTTACCATTTTCTGCTTCACGATAGAACGTATCTGCAAGCACCATGCCTTGAGTTAACAAGTTAGTAAATGGCTCGTTACCTTGTACTACGCCTTCATCACGCATTAATTTGTGGAAGAAACGTGCATAAAGTAAGTGAAGAATTGCGTGCTCAACACCACCGATGTATTGGTTTACAGGAAGCCAGTTTTGAGCTGCTTCAGGTTTAACCATACCGCCAGTGAAGTCAGGAGAAGCATAGCGTGCATAGTACCAAGATGACTCTACGAAAGTATCTAGAGTATCTGTTTCACGACGAGCATCGCCGCCACAGCAAGGACATTTAGTTTCATAGAACTCAGGCATTTTGTTAAGTGGATTGCCTGAACCATCTGGTACAACGTCTGTTGGTAATACAACAGGAAGTTGGTCTTCTGGAACTGTGACTTGACCACAAGTGTCACAGTTAATCATTGGAATTGGACAACCCCAGTAACGTTGACGAGAAACACCCCAGTCACGTAAACGGAATTGAACTTTAGAATTTGCTAAACCTTGTGGTTCTAATTTCGCAAGGAATGCGTCAAACGCAGCTTGGAACTCTAAGCCGTCAAACTCGCCAGAGTTAACAAGTTTACCTTCTTTAGAACCGTACCATTCTTGCCACTCAGTTGCAGAGTAATCTGCATCGTCCGTGCCTTTGGCATCAATCACTTGTTTAATTGGCAAGCTGAACTTGTTTGCAAATTCAAAATCACGTTCGTCATGTGCAGGCACAGCCATTACCGCGCCAGAGCCATAAGACATTAATACGTAGTTTGCAATCCAAACAGGAAGCTCTTCACCAGTTACAGGATGTTTTACAAACAAGCCTGTTGCCATGCCTTTTTTCTCGGCTGTTGCCAAGTCCGCTTCAGCAACTGAACCCATGCGGCACTCTTCAATGAATGCAGCCAATTCAGGGTTGTTTTCAGCAGCTTTAAGCGCAAGAGGGTGTTCTGCTGCAACAGCAACATACGTCACACCCATTAAAGTGTCAGCACGTGTTGTATAAACAGTTAAGCCATCAGCATAGATTTCTGTATTGGCAGATGGGAAAGTAATTTCCATGCCAGTAGAGCGACCAATCCAGTTACGTTGCATGGTCAACACTTGTTGAGGCCAGCCATCTTGTAAAGTGTCAAGATCGTCTAATAATTCTTGTGCATAATCCGTGATACGGAAGTAGTACATTGGAATATCGCGTTTTTCAACCAATGCACCTGAACGCCAGCCACGACCATTTTCAACTTGTTCGTTTGCCAAAACTGTTTGGTCAACCGGATCCCAGTTTACTGTTGAAAGTTTACGGTAGATCAGGCCTTTTTTATAAAGCTGAACAAATAACCATTGTTCCCAGTGATAGTACTCTGGTGTACAGGTTGCAAACTCGCGGTCCCAGTCTACAGATAGACCTAATTTTTTTAATTGGTCACGCATGTAGGCAATGTTTTCAAATGTCCATTTTGCCGGAGCAACTTTATGGGCAATTGCAGCGTTTTCCGCTGGTAAACCGAATGCATCCCAACCCATAGGTTGGAGCACAGTTTCACCTTTTAAACGATAAAAACGGCTAATTACATCGCCAATTGTATAGTTACGCACATGCCCCATATGCAGCTTGCCGCTTGGGTAAGGAAACATTGACAGGATGTAGCGATGTTTACCTTCGACAGTGTCGGCAACTTTAAAGACTTTACGATTTTCCCAATCTTGTTGAACTGATGGTTCAATCGTGTTTGCTTGATATTCGGGGTCAATGTGAGAAATAGTCATAGACGTAAGCTATACAACAAAAATTGATATTAAAGATTGTTGCACAGCATAGCGCAAAATCGACAAAAATGCAGTTTTGGGATGGATTTATTTTCCGCTAAAAATTAAACAGGAATAAACCTGAAAAAAGCAGGGCAGTCATAAAAAAAGAAAAGTGGAAAAATCAAATAAGATGAAAAAATAGACAGTTAAAAAATAATCATAGAAAAGTGTTTCTTTAATCTTGACTTTAGTGAATTAAACAACAAAAATGCTCCTTTAGTTTTATATGCGATTATTTGATCACCCTTCGAATAACCGTCATGTTTTGTAATAGACATTCTCTCTAGCCGAGAGATTGATTTTACTTAAAGTATGTATATCCAGACTTGCTTTATTAATGTTAAAAAAGCTTATACGGCTGAAAAACAGAAATTTTTCTATTGCAACGAAAACTAGACAATATGTGTGCTATAACAGTGCAGACAATTCAATGAATGAAACACTATTTGTGCCTTCCATAAATAGTGATAAAGATTTTAGGGTGAATCACGTTGGAACTTTTATCTGGTGGTGAAATGCTCGTTCGTGCTCTTGCGGACGAAGGCGTTGAACATGTTTTTGGTTATCCAGGCGGCGCTGTATTACATATTTATGATGCGCTATTTCAACAAGACAAAATTAATCATTACCTCGTACGTCATGAACAAGCTGCTGGTCATATGGCAGATGCTTACTCGCGTGCTACAGGTAAGACTGGCGTAGTACTGGTCACTTCTGGACCTGGCGCAACTAATACTGTGACTCCAATTGCAACAGCTTATATGGACTCAATCCCAATGGTGATTTTGTCTGGCCAGGTTGCATCACATCTTATTGGTGAAGACGCTTTCCAGGAAACTGATATGGTGGGTATTTCACGTCCTATCGTGAAACACAGCTTCCAAGTTCGTCACGCAAGCGAAATTCCTGCAATTATCAAAAAAGCATTTTATATCGCATCTAGTGGTCGCCCTGGCCCAGTTGTTGTCGATATTCCTAAGGATGCGACAAATCCTGCAGAAAAATTTGCGTACGAATATCCTGAAAAAGTGAAGATGCGTTCTTATCAGCCACCTTCACGTGGTCATTCTGGTCAAATTCGCAAAGCGATTGATGAACTTTTAAGTGCAAAGCGCCCTGTAATTTATACGGGTGGTGGTGTTGTTCAAGGTAATGCATCAGCATTATTGACTGAGTTGGCTCATTTGTTGGGCTACCCAGTGACAAATACACTTATGGGTCTTGGTGGCTTCCCTGGCGATGACCCACAGTTCGTGGGCATGTTGGGTATGCACGGTACTTATGAAGCAAACATGGCGATGCATAATGCTGATGTCATTCTTGCAATTGGTGCTCGTTTTGATGACCGAGTAACCAATAACCCTGCAAAATTCT
Source organism: Acinetobacter sp. AYS6 (assembly GCF_025630795.1). Taxonomy (NCBI): domain Bacteria; kingdom Pseudomonadati; phylum Pseudomonadota; class Gammaproteobacteria; order Moraxellales; family Moraxellaceae; genus Acinetobacter; species Acinetobacter sp. AYS6. The sequence continues at coordinate 82,521 of NZ_JAOTNV010000008.1, read as the reverse complement.
GTGTGAATGCAAAAGTTATTCATGTTGATATTGATCCGGCGAGCATTTCAAAAACGATCATGGCGCACATTCCAATTGTAGGGGCGGTTGAGCCTGTACTTCAGGAAATGTTGACGCAGTTGAAACAATTGAATGTGTCTAAGCCTAACCCTGAAGCAATTGCTGCATGGTGGGATCAAATTAATGAATGGCGTAAAGTTCATGGCTTGAAGTATGAAACACCGGCTGATGGCACAATGAAGCCGCAGCAAGTTGTTGAAGCTTTATATAAAGCGACCAATGGTGATGCCATCATTACTTCTGATGTGGGTCAACACCAAATGTTTGGCGCGTTGTATTACAAGTACAAACGTCCACGTCAATGGATTAACTCAGGCGGATTGGGCACCATGGGCGTAGGTTTACCTTATGCAATGGCTGCGAAGCTTGCTTTCCCTGATCAACAAGTTGTTTGTATTACTGGTGAAGCTTCAATTCAGATGTGTATTCAGGAGCTTTCAACTTGTAAGCAATACGGCATGAACGTGAAGATCTTGTGCTTGAATAACCGTGCTTTAGGTATGGTTAAGCAGTGGCAAGATATGAACTATGAAGGCCGTCACTCAAGCTCATATGTTGAATCATTACCTGACTTTGGCAAGTTAATGGAAGCATATGGTCATGTTGGTATTCAAATTGATCATGCTGATGAACTAGAGTCTAAGCTTGCTGAGGCAATGGCAATTAATGATAAATGTGTATTCATTAATGTCATGGTTGATCGTACGGAACATGTTTATCCAATGCTGATCGCAGGTCAGTCCATGAAGGATATGTGGTTAGGTAAAGGGGAGCGTACATAATGAGACATATTATTTCTGTACTCGTTGAAAACGAAGCTGGTGCGCTTTCTCGTTTGGTAGGTTTATTCAGTCAACGTAACTATAACATTGAGACGTTGAATGTAGCTCCAACCGAAGACCCAACGTTATCACGTTTGACGTTAACCACTTATGGTGATGACCATAAGATTGAACAGATTACAAAGCAGCTCAACAAACTTGTTGAAGTTGTAAAAGTAGTGGATTTATCAGAAGGTTCACACATTGAGCGTGAACTGATGTTGATTAAAGTAAAAGCGTTAGGTGCTTCACGTGCTGAAATTAAGCGAACAGCGGATATTTTCCGTGCGCAAATTGTAGACGTGACACCAACTACCTATACCATTCAAATAGCAGGGACAACTGAAAAATTAGATGGTTTTATCGATGCACTTGCAGAAAACACTATTCTAGAAGTCGTTCGTTCAGGTGTATCTGGTATCGCCCGTGGCGAAAAAGTATTAGCCATTTAATTTTTTAAAAAGTATTTTAGCGGAGAACACAAATGCAAATTTTTTACGATAAAGACTGTGACTTATCAATCATCCAAGGCAAGAAAGTAGCGATTGTTGGTTACGGTTCTCAAGGTCATGCTCATGCACTTAACCTTAAAGACTCTGGCGTAGACGTAACTGTAGGTTTACGCGCAGATTCAGCTTCTTGGAAGAAAGCTGAAAATGCTGGTCTTAAAGTTGCAGAAGTGCCTGCTGCTGTTAAGCAAGCTGACCTCGTAATGATTTTGACTCCAGATGAATTCCAATCACAACTTTACCGTGACGTGATTGAGCCAAACATCAAAGAAGGTGCAACTCTTGCATTTGCTCATGGTTTCTCAATTCTTTATAACCAAGTTGTTCCACGTAAAGACTTAGACGTAATCATGGTTGCTCCGAAAGCACCTGGTCACACAGTTCGTTCTGAATACCAACGTGGTTCAGGTGTTCCTGACCTTATCGCAATTCACCAAGACGCTTCTGGTAATGCACGTAACGTTGCTCTTTCTTATGCTTCAGGCGTAGGTGGCGGCCGTACTGGTATTATCGAAACTTCATTCCGTGAAGAAACTGAAACTGACTTATTCGGTGAGCAAGCGGTTCTTTGTGGTGGTGCAGTTGAACTCGTGAAAATGGGCTTCGAAACTTTAGTTGAGGCTGGTTATGCTCCAGAAATGGCTTACTTCGAATGTTTACACGAACTTAAATTGATCGTTGACTTGATGTTCGAAGGCGGTATCGCTGACATGAACTACTCAGTATCTAACAATGCTGAGTACGGTGAATATGTAACTGGTACTGAAGTAATTAACGAACAGTCTCGTGAAGCAATGCGTAATGCGTTGAAACGTATTCAATCTGGCGAATACGCGAAGATGTTCATTCAAGAGGGTGCATTAAACTACCCATCTATGACTGCTCGTCGTCGTCAAAATGCTGCACATGGTATTGAAGTAACTGGTAATAAGTTACGTGCGATGATGCCATGGATTCAAGCGAACAAAATTGTAGACAAAGAAAAGAACTAATCTTCTTTTTCTAAAGCTTGAAAAGAACCCTGCTTAGTGCAGGGTTCTTTTTTATACTGTTTTTGTTTTAATATGAAAAAGGGCGATTTGGTCAACTTGAATAGATTATAGAAATTCTATATTTTTCATATAATTGGCTGCTTAATTTTTGGTTACTCTATTGATTTATAAAGTAAAAAATACTTGACCAAAAGATAGATAATGTTATTGTTTATAACTGACTAAAAAAGTCAAATTTACTAAATTTTTTAACGTGTTTAATTGTATTTTGGGCAATGAGTTGAACAAAATAAAAAAAAGTATTGAATAATCATGGAAGTCCAATATGGGTCATGTTGATTACGATAGCACATTGATCGTCGGCTCTTTTATTGCAGCTGGCTTGATTTGTTATCTCGTAATTTCCATGGAGCAATTAATATTTAAAAAAAAATATAAGAAATTTGAGTCCTTAATTTTATTTATCAACGGCTTATTACTCGCATCAGCAATTAGTATTGTTCATATTATCGGTATACAAGCTTATCATCTGTCTGAAACAGTCAACTCGAATATTCCTTTGATTACAGTTTCATTTGCCATTAGCGCACTGCTATCGTGCATTGCCATGTGGTTGACTTCGCGTTTTACGCTCCCTTTATTCCGACTCATTTTAAGCTCTATTATTATGGGAATTGGAATTTCGGCTTCATATTACATCAGTATGTTGGGCTGGAATATTAATATCTATAAAAAAGATTACACCTCTTTCTTGCTATTATTTTCTATATTAATTGCGATGAGCGGTTCCGGACTGGCATTTTTATTGGCCTATAAATTAAAAGATACCGAACGTCATCGTCTCACTTTAAAAATCGCATTTTCGGTTATGATGACCTTAAGTATTATGGGGATGCACTATACAGCGCTCATTGCGACGAATATTACAGATAAATTTATTAGCCAATATCAGGCTGAACATGACCTACTATTATTTACGATTATTTTAGTCACGTGTTTGGTACTCGTAGCAAGTTTTATTGTTGCGATGTTGGAGCAGCGGCTCACTCAACAAAATTTAGAATTGCGTAAGGCCAATAAAGAATTAGCAAACCTCTCGATACAAGACAATTTAACTAAATTACCAAACCGCCTTTATTTAGTTGATTATGCAGAAGTATTACTCTCGGATCATCGATATAAAGACCAGAAAATTGCTTTTTTATATATTGATTTAGACCGTTTTAAATCGGTAAATGATGCTTTTGGACATCATGTCGGTGATCAATTACTCATTCAAATGGCGAACCGTTTACATTGGCAACTCAATGAAAAATGTAAACTGCTTAGAATCGGTGGCGATGAGTTTTTGCTTATCGCAGAAAATACAAATGCAGAAGAAGCCGTTGTTTTAGCCGAAAAAGTTTTACAACTGATTCAAGAAAGTTACCAAATTTCTGGCAAGGAAATTAATATTTCTGCAAGTTTGGGCGTGGCGCTCTTTCCTGAGCATGGACAGAATGTTCAGGACTTACTCATGAACGCTGATGCCGCCATGTTGATGTCTAAAGAACAAGGCCGGAACACATATACCATCTTTAGTTATTCAACCCATCAACAAGAAACAAGAAGTCAGTCAAAACTGATCAATGATCTTTATAAAGCAGTAGAAGAAAAACAGTTCATCTTATATTACCAACCAAAATTTAATACGAATCTTGAAGTTTGCGGTGTTGAAGCACTTATCCGTTGGAACCATCCAGCCTTAGGCATACTTACTCCACATATGTTTATAGAAGGTGCGGAAAAGACTGGTTTGATCATTCCAATGGGATATTGGGCACTTGAGCAAGCTTGCCAGCAAATTCAGGAATGGGAACGCACCAACACACCATTTTATCCAGTCGCTGTGAACTTATCGGCCCTACAATTTGAAAATAAAAAATTATTTAGTACGCTCGAAGCATTGTTAAAAAAATATCAAATTCAACCTCACCACTTAATTGTTGAGATTACTGAATCAACCGCAATGCGGCATATTGACTTGAGTATTCGAGCCTGTGAGCGGCTACGTGACATGGGTATCCGTGTTGCCATTGATGATTTTGGAACAGGGCATTCGAGCTTCTTGTATTTAAAAGATTTGCCTGTAGATGAATTGAAAATTGACCGTGGCTTTATTGTTGATTTAAAACCAGGTTCAAAAGAAGAAGTTATTCTAGAAAGTATTATTCATTTAGCTAAAAAGTTAGGTTTAACCGTAACGGCAGAAGGGGTGGAAACTCAGCAGCAGGTCGAGATTTTAACCCGTTTAGGATGCCAGCAATTCCAAGGTTATTTATTAGGAATGCCTGTTCAGGTTGATCAACTCATTGAGTCTCAAGGCGCTCATTTTGCTTAGGCGTTTTAGAAGGAAATAAATTTTTAAAATTTATATTTATAAATTATCTAAAAATACATTTTAGATAAACTAAAAAGTTAAATAAATTTAATGGGTTAAGTAGATTTTTTGGTTGACAGTTTTCATATCTCGGTCTATCTTTTTCATGATTGAGCTGTACAGCTAATTCATTAATCAAGTCTTGTTGAAGTTCAGAATAGGCATGTGCTTTAAAAGGGATGGTTTAATTTTTTGATGGTTGAATGAAAGTGGGACATCTATGGTGTGCTGGTTATGTCTTTCACCAGTCTGTCAACCCGCTTTTGTTCTGCCGCCATCATTTGTAGGCTGAGCTATATAGCTGATTTACTGGTTAAGTTTTGTTAAATTCAGCAGAGGTATATGCTTTTAAAGTAATGGTCTGCTAAACCTCTTGTGTTTTGCCATCTAAAATACTGTTTAAAGATAGCCATGAAAAAAAACATGGTTTTTATATTTATATAATATCTTAAATTATAATTTAGTTAATCTAATGAAAAATAATAAGAAATTTAAAAAATTGGCATAAATTCCACATTGACACTTCTAAACTCTCAGATTATGCTTTGCCTGCTGGCCTACATTGCCAGCCGGTTTTAGCAGACCGCATAGTAAGAGCATCAGATTATTCCTTCTGAGGAGTAGTCTTATGTATACAATCGTCCCTCGCTTGCTGCGGTAGGGCGAGTGAGGGACACCTTTGGGTGTGCTGGTTCTTACTATCAGTCTGCTAACCCTTGCTCGTTCTGCCACCATAATTCTAAATTAATGCTTTGGCAGAACTCCCAAGTTAAGGAGTTGGCTATGCATACTATTTCTATACCACCAGATTAGTCGTTAACAGGGTTTGATCACTTTTGAGTTTTCAGACTTTAGTTCGTCACGACTAAAAAATCATATCAATAATAAAACTTGAGATGCGCTAGGGCTATCTTTAGGGCCTTTGTATGCCTTTTTTGCTCGTTAGAGCCGCGGCAGTCTTATCTCATTTAGATACAACAAAAATTTATTTTATAACGGTCAATATATGCCACATTTAAATCTCTCTTTTCGTGCTTTAAGCGTGCTTCACACTTCAAGATATCTCTTTAACAGTCATGGGTTTCATAACGTAGGAGTAGACCGAATTATTGAGCTGTCTAAAATTCCTAAAGCAACTTTCTATAACTACTTTCACTCTAAAGCACGACTCATTGAAATGAGCCTGACCTTTCAAAAAGATGCACTTAAAGAAGAGGTGTCTTCGGTTATTTACACACATAAAGATTTAACCCTGCATGAAAAACTTAAAAGAATTTTCTTTTTACATGCCAACTTAGAGGGTCTTTACCATTTGCCGTTTAAGGCTATTTTTGAAATTGAAAAGCTATATCCAAAAGCCTATCAGGTTGTGGTTGAATACCGAAACTGGCTGATTAATGAAATTTATACATTGCTTTTGACCAAGATTCCAAATGCCTCAAAAAAAGATGCATATATGTTTTTATTTGTGATTGACGGGGCAATGGTTCAGCTTTTGGGTGACAACAGTGTGGATGATAGAGAGGTATTGTTAGAATATATTTTAAAGAATATTGCTATGGTTTAATAATATATAAAGTATATATTTATACTCAGTAAAAATTTAGTTATTCTTAATAAATCTTTTATTGAAACTACTCAAATATATATAGGTTTTAAAATTAAAAAGAAAAAGCTGACAATAGCTCATGCATTTAAACTAGCAAGGGCTTTGCTTTTGTGGGGTTGTAGAAATAAGTTAGATAAGTTTTATCAGTAGAGCTGTAGTTCATGCTCTACTCATTTTTTTTAATGATATTTTAATTCTTCTACAAAACACTTAATAAATTATTAATTTGATATGTTAAGCGGCTGCATACGCTTGGGTTGCTTCAAAATTAATAAGTTTGTTGATATAAGACCATGTTTGTTCAGAATTAATTTTTGTTTTATTTATTGTGCCATCAATAATGATGCCATCAATAATATTAAGAAAAAGACTGGTAAGCGTATGAGCATCTTTGATTTCTAATTCTAGAAATGTTGAGAAAACCAATTTGTAAATCCAGTCTCGATATTCATTAACTTGATCTTTAACAGACGGGTACATTTGTAGAACTTCTATAGTCGCTTTTTTAAATAAGCAACCATTGAAATCATCTGTATTAATCCAATCTATATACCAATTGAAAATACTTTTAATTTTAATTAACGGATTGTTAATATTATTAATTTTTTCAAAAATTGAAGATTGGATTTCTAAATTTCTTTCGTGAAGACACACTTCAATTAAGTTTTCTTTAGACGAAAAGTACTTATAAAAAGTCATTTTCGCAACATTGGACTCAGCAATAATCTTATCAACACCAACAGATGTATAGCTTTTTTGGTTAAAAAGGGATGTTGCTGTTGTTATAATATTTTCTCTTTTTGTCATTGGGTACACCATCGCGAATATTTTTGATTAACTTTGCTATTGTATGTGTTAAAGCTTAAATAAAACTTATTTTATGATATTTAAAAAATCATATTTATTCAATAGTTTGGTTAATCTTAAAAAATAATATTTTATGTATTTAATTGGCAATAATTTACTTTTTTAAATATTATTAATTAATCCATTGATTTGTTGAGTTAATAGACATAATATCAGCTTGTTAAGGATGGGTATATAAATTTTATTTTAGCAATTGAATGCAACTTGAAATAAAGGGAATCCCCAACTTAACTATAAGAAAAAACTTTTTATTGAGAATGATTATGTCAAAAAAATTTGAAGATTTTAATAATCCACGAGAAAAAGCATTGCAGGGGATGAGAAATAGTATTCCTGCACAACAATGGGATGAAAATCTAAAGTTTCTCAAACAGTTAAGAAATAAAATTGCTGAGTTACCAGTTTGTAAACACCCTGCAATTGAAATGTTAAATAACGGATATCTAGATAAGAATACTTTAACTCATATTCATTTAGAATATCGTCATGCAATTGTACAGATTTTTACTGATGCTTTATTACAAGCGCAGTTCCAAACAAAACAACTGGAACCAAAACTCCATTCTGGAGCTAAAATGTTTCCACGGGTATTATTAAGTTTAAATGTACTTGATGAATTCGGTTTTAGACCAGGATTAGGCAAAGATGATTATTATTTGGGGAATCCTGAATATGCTCATTATCCATTGTATGAAGATTTGCTTAATGATTATGGCTTAACTGAGCTTGACCGTCGTAATTATAAGCCATCAAAAGCTGCCGATCAGGTGAGAGCCTTTTTAGAATCGTCTTATGACAGTTATATCAATGTAGTGGCATTATTAGCTGTTGCAGAGGAAGAGGTTATTCTTTTTAGCCCTCCATTACGTCAAGCGACTAAATTTGTGAATATCGATGTTGAAGGTGGTGGGTATTACCATGTGCATGGTGTATCTACTGATAAAACATCTGAAGCGGCTGATGATGATCATCAGGACGATCTGTGGTTTGCGTTAGCACAAGCAATTACAGAAGAGGATTACGAAGGTTTAACTCAGCTATGTCTTGATTATTGTGCCCTATGGAATGAGTTCTGGGACGTACAAATTGCCGATGTTCAATTTATTGAAGAAAAGAAATTGGCATAAGATATTCTGCTAAGTTCTAAAAAAGCCCATCCATAATCAGATGGGCTTTTTTGATTGTAAAATTTCTAATAAACCAATTTATATTCTCAAAAAACATTCAAAAATCTTATGAGTAACTGATGGCATATCAACAAACATTAAACAGTTCTATAAATCTGCTACAATTACGCCAATTTTTATTTTGATCGACTTTAGATCTTTGGCACTGCAATCTCCGCAGTAGGTGTATTTCATGAGTTTTAAAGATGAGTTAGCGGCACAGGTTGCTCAACGCCGCACATTTGCCATTATTTCCCACCCCGATGCCGGTAAAACCACCATGACAGAGAAATTGCTGTTATGGGGTAAAGCAATTCAGGTTGCAGGGATGGTAAAAAGCCGTAAATCTGACCGTGCAGCTACATCTGACTGGATGGAAATGGAAAAAGAGCGTGGTATTTCGATTACCACCTCTGTTATGCAGTTCCCTTATAAAGGTCATACGATTAACTTACTCGATACACCGGGACACGAAGACTTCTCGGAAGATACTTATCGTACCCTAACCGCAGTTGACTCTGCGTTAATGGTAATTGACGGTGCAAAAGGTGTCGAAGAACGTACCATCAAATTGATGGAAGTTTGTCGTATGCGTGACACTCCCATCATTTCATTCGTAAACAAGATGGACCGTGAAATTCGTGAACCACTTGAGTTACTGGATGAAATTGAAAATGTCCTCAATATTCGCTGTGTGCCAATTACATGGCCATTAGGAATGGGACGTGATTTTGCTGGTGTATACAACATTATTGAAAATAAATTGTATGTATATAAAGCAGGCTTTGGTTCAACCATTACCGATATTGAAGTACGTGATGGATACGATCATGCAGATATCCGTGAAAAAGTAGGTGATTTGGCTTGGGCATCTTTTGAAGAGTCGCTTGAGCTTGTGCAAATGGCGAATGAGCCATTAGACCGCGAATTATTCTTACAAGGCAAACAAACGCCAGTTCTATTTGGTACGGCATTAGGTAACTTTGGTGTTGACCATGTATTGGATGCTTTCATGGACTGGGCACCTGAACCTAAAGCGCATCCTACACAAGAGCGTGTAGTTGAAGCGAAAGAAGAAGGTTTTTCTGGTTTTGTATTTAAAATTCAAGCCAACATGGACCCGAAACACCGTGACCGTATTGCCTTCATGCGTATTTGCTCTGGTAAATATGAAAAAGGTTTAAAGATGAACCACGTGCGTCTTGGTAAAGATGTCCGCATTAGCGATGCTTTGACATTCCTTGCAGGTGAACGTGAGCACTTAGAAGAAGCGTGGCCAGGTGATATTATTGGTTTACATAACCATGGCACAATTCAAATTGGTGATACTTTTACCAGTGGAGAAAATTTACACTTCACGGGTATTCCTCACTTTGCCCCAGAAATGTTCCGTCGTGTGCGTTTAAAAGATCCATTAAAGTCAAAACAATTGCAAAAAGGTTTGAAAGAGTTGTCTGAAGAAGGGGCGACTCAGGTATTTATGCCACAAATTAGCAATGATTTGATTGTGGGTGCGGTAGGTGTGCTTCAATTTGACGTAGTTGCTTATCGTTTGAAAGAAGAATATAAGGTTGACTGTGTTTATGAGCCTGTAAGCGTTAATACAGTTCGCTGGATTCACTGTGATGACGAAAAAACTCTGAATGAATTTAAGAAGAAAGCACATGACCAGCTTTCTATCGATGGCGGTGGACACTTAACCTATCTTGCACCAAGCCGAGTGAACTTGCAGATTATGCAAGAGCGTTGGCCCGATATTCAGTTCCGTAATACACGTGAACACTGATCATTTTAATGTGACAAACAGCTTCGAATAGAAGCTGTTTTGTTTTGAAAAATAAGAAAGGATGATGAAATGAAATTGAATAGAAAAACAGTTATTGCGCTTTTAGTTGCAGTAATCATATTAATTTTGGCTATTGGTCTTTTGGTTTGGAAAAGAACTCAGCCTTCATCATCTTCTCAAACAAAACTAGCGTCTACTCAAACTCAAAATATAGAAAAGGCTGAAGTACTACCATTTCTTAACTTACAACAAGTAAAAGCTGATTATGCTTTGCCATTTTGTGAGAAGAAAAATTGTATCGATGTTGATATTCAAACTGTAAAGACTCAAGACGCATGGCTAAATGATTGGATCGCCAAAAGTCAGGCTAAAGTCATTCAAGATCAAATTGATTTGAAGAAAGACTTAAGTTTGCAGCAAGCCATTAATGCCTATGTTAAAAAGTCTGATGAATGGCAAGATAAATATTCAAAGAATCGGGCTTATGAATTGCATCTTCATACGCGTATTGCTTCGCAGCGTAATCAATATGTTTTATTGCAATTGGGGCTTGATACCAAGCAAGAAGAGCTGACGATTAAAGATCGTTATTACTTTTTCGTTGCTGACCGAAAATTGCATAAAAGTTTAAGTTTATTAGATGTTTTAAAAAAGGATCAGCAAACGGCTATGCATCAAATGGTGCAGGTTGCCTATCAAGACTGGTTAAAAAAGCAAACTGTTGAGATAAAGAAAGAGGCACCAAAAACTTTATATTGGGGACAAGCAGATTGGTTCTTTGATGGTGAAGGTGTTGGCTTGCATTACCAGGCAAACCAAATTACTAAAGAAGCTCCACAGCTCGATATATATTTATCTAAAGAGCAAACAAAAAAAATATTACAACCCGAGGTTTATGAACAAATGTTTTAAGATGGTAGCAGAATTTGCAACCTCTATTTATATGCGCTAATTTCTTAGAAAAGGCACTGCGTAATCTCCTTAGAATAAAAGGCAAAATATGATGTTATCTTCTAAAGCTTCACTGCGATTAACTTTGCTTGCTTCGGCTATATTTTTGGTGGCATGCCAACCTAAAGCCGATCCTAAGGATTCTCAAGAGCAACAGAAACCAGCAGTTGAAGAGCAAAAGCCGGTAGAGCTGACTTTGAAAGGCGAAACAATTCCTAGCAAGGTTGTTTTACCTGATTGTGATGGTAAAAATTGTCCGGAATTTACAGTAGAGCGTTTACAGAGTAATTTTCCATTTATTGATAAAATTATAGATCAGCAAATCTTAAAGGCTCTAGATCAAATTTTAGAGATTGCTGAACCCGATGCTAAAGCGAAGCAAGCAGATCAAAAAACTGAAGCTTCTGCGGTTGCGGGTGCAGAGCAAAAAAATAGCTTTGATGCTCAGGTGCAACGCTATGCAAATTCGTTCATTGGTCTGGACAATGAATTAAAAGCTTTAAGTAGCAATCATCAGATTAATCTTTTAGTTAAACCTAAAATCTTGCAGGCTCAAGGTAAAGTCGTCACGGTTGTACTTAATAGTAGTAGCTATTTAGGTGGGGCGCATGGCTCTGCTGCACAGCATTACTATAACTTTGACTTAAAAGAACAAAAGCAGATCAAGCTTGAAGACTTGTTACGTCCACAGCAAAAAGCAGCGTTAGAAAAATTGGCGCATGAAGCCTTTAAGACTTGGGTAACGGACTCTAAATTGGCTGATAATGTTGCTGACTATGAACAAGCTTGGCCATTTAAGTTATCTGATAACTTCTTGTTAGGTGAGCAAGGTTTAATTCTTCAATATGGTGAATATGAAATTGGTCCCTATGTGGTTGGGCTACCTCGATTAGTGATTTCATATGATCAATTACAGGAAGTCTTGAAAAAAGAGTATTTACCTCAGCCTAAAGCGCAACCAGCTTCAGCACCTGTTGCAAAAAGTGGAAGCTAATGCATCTGTTCGATACCCATACGCATTTTGATGTTGCCGATTTTGATGAAGATCGGCAGCAGTTAGCGCTTAATGCGAAAAAAGCTGGGGTTGATGCATTGGTCTTAATTGGTTTTGTGCAATCACGATTTGATGAGTTAATACAAACGCATCACCAGTTAAAGAGCTGGGAAAATGTACCAACTTCATATTTAGCGCCCGGCTTACATCCGTTTTATATTGAGCAACACCAGCCAGAACATCTTTCTCATCTTGAACACATTTTGCAGCAACAAGACTGTGTAGCGGTGGGCGAAATTGGCTTAGATACTTTTTTAAAAGAGCATAAGCACCCAGATATATATGCGAAACAAAAACAATACTTTGCCGATCAGTTAGAATTAGCAACCCAATATCAAAAACCTGTACTGCTTCATATTAGAAAAGCTCATGGCGATGTACTTGCAATATTAAAAGCTCAAAAATTTAAACTGGGTGGAATTGCGCATGCATTTAGTGGCGGCGTAGAAGAAGCCAAAGGTCTCATTAAACTGGGGTTTAAAATTGGTGTGACTGGACAAATTACCAATCCGAATGCAAAAAAGCTTCATACCGTTGTGCAGGCCATAGGGGCAGAGCACTTGGTGATTGAAACAGATTGTCCAGATATGACGCCGCTTTGTTGCCAGACCTCAACTGAGCAGCGTACTCGTAATACTCCTGTTAATTTGCCTTATGTTTTGCAAAGTTTGGCAGAAAACTTAAACATATCAGAGTCAGATTTGTCGGAACAGCTTTGGAAAAACTCTCTCTCGGCTTTGAAATTATCGTAATAAAAATCAAAGATTAGAAATATTAACTAAAACAAAACACAGCGATTAAAAAAGAAGCTTAAAGTAAGAAAACAACATGTAAAAACGTGAAAAATAACATTGCCAGACATGGGAGGATAACCCAATGGCTAAGTATAGCAAGATCAATAGTTTTAATGCTTTACAGACGCTAACAGTAGGTTCCAGCAATTATCAGATTTTTAGCTTAGCCCAAGCAGAGAAAACGCTAGGAGACATTGCTAAACTGCCAAAATCTTTAAAAGTATTATTGGAAAACTTATTACGGTTTGAAGATCAGCACAGCGTTAAAACTGAGCACATCCATGCTTTAGCAGAGTGGCTAAAAAATCGAAGCTCAGATCAAGAAATTCAATATCGACCTGCTCGCGTTTTAATGCAAGATTTTACGGGTGTCCCTGCGGTGGTTGACTTAGCAGCAATGCGAGCAGCGATGGCACAAGCGGGTGGTGACCCTGAAAAGATTAACCCATTATCTCCTGTTGATTTAGTCATTGATCACTCTGTAATGGTTGACTATTTTGCTGACGATCAAGCATTTGAAGAAAACGTACAAATTGAGATGCAACGTAATGGTGAGCGATATCAATTTTTACGTTGGGGACAGTCGGCATTTAATAACTTTAGTGTGGTCCCGCCGGGTACGGGAATTTGCCATCAGGTCAATTTAGAATATTTAGCCCAAGCGGTGTGGTTAGGCGAAGATAATGGGCAAACTTTTGCTTTTCCCGACACATTAGTCGGTACAGACTCACATACCACCATGATTAATGGTTTAGGTGTTTTAGGTTGGGGTGTAGGGGGTATTGAAGCGGAAGCAGCAATGTTAGGCCAACCTATTTCGATGCTGATTCCTGAAGTCATTGGTTTTAAACTTACAGGCAAATTACCAGAAGGGATTACGGCAACCGATTTGGTGCTGACCATTACTCAAATGCTTCGTCAAAAAGGCGTCGTGGGTAAATTTGTAGAATTCTATGGAGATGGTCTGGCAGATTTGCCTCTTGCTGACCGTGCCACTATTGCCAACATGGCACCAGAATATGGCGCAACGTGTGGTTTCTTCCCGATTGATGAAGTGACATTAGGATATTTGAGATTAACCGGTCGTCAAAGTGATCGTATTGAACTGGTTGAAGCGTATAGCAAGGCACAAGGCTTATGGCGAAATGCAGGTGATGAACCTGTTTTCACAGATACTTTAAGTCTTGATATGAGTACTGTCCAAGCAAGTTTGGCAGGTCCAAAACGTCCACAAGACCGAGTGCTTTTATCAGAAGTACCTAAAACCTTTAATGCGTTGATGGAGTTAACTTTAAAACCAGCCAAGGAAGCCAAAGAACGTTTGGAAAATGAAGGCGGTGGCGGTACGGCGGTAGAAGCAAAAAAAGCGAATATTCAACATGAAAGTCCATCATGTACCATTAATGGGCAAATTTACCCATTAAATCATGGTGATGTTGTTATTTCGGCCATCACATCTTGTACCAACACTTCTAACCCGAGTGTAATGTTGGCTGCAGGGTTACTTGCTAAAAAAGCCATTGAAAAAGGCTTACAACGAAAACCATGGGTGAAAAGCTCGTTAGCACCAGGCTCGAAGGTAGTGACTGATTATTTACTGGCTGCTGGGCTTACGCCGTATTTAGATGAGTTGGGCTATAACCTGGTGGGATATGGTTGTACAACCTGTATTGGTAACTCAGGTCCACTACCTGAACCAGTCGAAGATGCAATTCAATGTCATGATTTAAACGTAGCATCTATACTTTCCGGTAACCGTAACTTTGAAGGACGAGTACATCCATTAGTTAAAACGAACTGGCTTGCTTCACCACCTCTTGTTGTTGCTTATGGTTTGGTTGGTAATATTCGTACCGACTTGACCACACAACCTATTGGACAAGGTAAAGATGGACAACCTGTCTATTTAAAAGATATCTGGCCAAGTCAGGCAGAAATTGATGAAGTCTTGCAAAAAGTGAATACAGACATGTTCCACAAAGAATATGCTGCTGTATTTGATGGTGATGTAACATGGCAAGCGATTCAGATTCCACAAAGTAAAACTTACGAATGGGCAGATGATTCGACTTATATCCGCCACCCGCCGTTCTTTGAAGGAATTGGCGAGCCGCCAAAAGCGATTAAGAATATTGAACAGGCTCGTATCTTGGCAGTGCTTGGTGACTCGGTAACGACTGACCATATTTCACCAGCAGGTAATATCAAAAAAGACAGTCCGGCAGGTCGATATTTACAAGAGCAAGGCGTTGAACCGAAAGACTTTAACTCTTATGGTTCTCGACGCGGTAATCATGAAGTCATGATGCGAGGCACTTTTGCCAATATTCGTATTAAAAACGAGATGCTTGGTGGCGAAGAGGGTGGTAATACCATTCATGTACCAAGTGGTGAAAAGCTTGCCATTTATGATGCAGCGATGCGTTACCAACAAGAACATACCCCGCTTGTAATTATTGCTGGTAAGGAATATGGAACAGGCTCTTCACGAGACTGGGCTGCTAAGGGAACAAACTTATTAGGCGTAAAAGCAGTGATTGCCGAGAGCTTTGAGCGTATTCATCGTTCAAACTTGGTGGGTATGGGCGTGTTGCCACTACAGTTTGTTGATGGTCAAACGCGACAATCTCTGAACTTGACTGGACATGAGGTGATATCAATTCGAGGTTTGTCGGATGGGATTGAACCTCACCAAATTCTTGAAGTCGATGTCAAAGGGCCAAATGGTGTAGCCAGCCACTTTAATGTGTTATGTCGAATTGATACCTTAAATGAGGTCGAATACTTTAAGGCAGGTGGTATTTTGCATTATGTACTTCGGAATTTGATTGCTTCATAAATCGATAAACTTAGCACTGCCTTATAATGAATATGTATGAGCTAGTGTTGGATTTATAGATGTATCTTTACTTTTTAAGAGGATAAAAAGTAACAAAAATCCTTTGTCGGGCTGACGGTATATCCTTATACCGCAGCCCAACTAGGCGGCATCCATGCCGCCTGTCACGTTAGTAAATGATGACTTAAATCTTAAATAATATAATTTGATTTATAATGAGAGACTTAACGTGAAATAAAGTATCCCCATCCCAAGTTTTCTTTGATATGAAATACACTTTCTTCTGAAAAGCAGTAAAATACTCCCCGTGTTTTATATCCCCTCAAAGAGTAGCAATGACCGATCTCCAACAAGATGAATATGAACGTCGTTTTGCAGGTGTAGCCAAAGTTTATGGTGATTCATCGTTCGAGCACTATGAAAAAAGTCATGTAATGGTGATTGGTATTGGTGGTGTCGGTAGTTGGGCGGTAGAAGCTTTAGCGCGGACAGGTGTTGGTGAGTTGACTCTGGTGGATATGGACGTGGTGGCTGCATCAAATGTAAATCGTCAGCTACCTGCAATGACATCAACTCTGGGTTGTGAAAAAGTTGAAATTATGGCGGAGCGTTGTCGCCAAATTAACCCGCGTATTAAAGTTAATATTATTGATGATTTCTTAACACCTGAAAATGTCACAGAGCTTTTAAAACCTGTGCCAGACATTGTTTTGGACTGCATTGATGACGTTAAAGCAAAATTGGCTTTAATGCTTCATTGTCGTTTTAATAAAATTCCTTTGATTGTTTCAGGTGGGGCTGGTGGTAAGCTCGATCCACTTAAAATTCGCGTGGCGGATCTATCAAAAACAGAACAAGATCCAATGTTAGCTAAATTACGTAGCCAGCTCCGTGCTCGAGGCATATGTAAAAAGCCTAAAGAGAAATTTGGAATTACTTGTATTTACTCAATCGACAACCCCTTTTCAAGTGCGGATGTTTGTCCATCGGCTGGTTTACGCTGTGGTGGTTATGGGTCAGCTGTGGTTGTGACTTCAAGTTTTGCGATGATTGCTGTCGCTGAAGTTTTAAAGAAACTCGATTTAAAGAAAGCCTAATTTAAATATTAAAAAGGCATGTTCTTATCGTGAGGGGATGCCTTTTATTTTTTGAGGAAAATTATTTAATCATATAACTCTATTGTGTCGTGTTTGGGCTGTGTTGGAAGCTGCTGATCATAAAATTTAAAGCACCATAAAATTAGAATAACGATGGTGAATAAAGTGAAAAATTTTAAATACTTCATGAATACTTCAATCAGGTGACTGGTCTTGAGAAAATTCTAGCGAAGGTAAACTATCTAATCTAATATGGAAAATAGACCTAATGATCTAATTTTGAGATAGTGATGCTCACATTAAAACAATTTCAATATTTCATAAAAATTGTTGAAGAAGGTAGCTTTACGGCGGCTTCAGAAAAACTCTTTATTGCCCAGTCAGCTTTAAGCCGACAAATGAAACTATTAGAAGAAGAAATTGATTTTCAGTTGTTTGATCGTACTGACAAAAGAGCAAAACTCACGACAGCGGGAGAGGTCTTCTATAAGAAAATAAAAGATAACCTGCTTTACTTAAATGAAATTATTGACCTGTCTAAAAGTGTTTCGGATGGGAAAAACCGTCAGATTAAAATTGCTCACTCGAGCAGCATTGTTATGGATTATAAAAAGGTTCAAATATTAAAAGAAGTTAGCTTAACTCAGCAACTGAGTTTTGAGCTGAATACCTTGTCCTCGGAACAACAGATCTTAGCTTTAATGAATGGTGAAATTGATATTGGTTTTATTAGGCCTCCCGTTCGGCACACACTAGATGAGATGAGTGTTCTTAAGTTATATGAAGAACCGTTAATGGTGGCTGTGCATATTGATCATGCCAAATTTGCTAAAGAGGAAAAGGTTTATTTAAAAGACTTAAAAGATGAGTGTTTTGTATCTACACCTCATGCTGAAAGAGGGGGCTTAAGTTATTTGGTCGCAAATCTGTGTTTAGCCGCAGGATTTACCCCACAAAAAGCCCTAATTCAGTCACGGAAGGTTTCGCAGCTACAATTAGTTGCTGCAAATTTAGGAATTAGTATTGTTCCTCAAGAGTTTCGGCAGATTTTGCCTGCCAATGTAAAGTTGTTACCTTTGGCAGATCATCTATTCTTTTCAGAGGTCGTTTTAGTCTATAGGAAAGATAACGATGAAATTATTCAGCATTGTGCCGAATTCATTCATCAAATGTTTCAATCTTAGAAAATTGATTAAGCCAATCTATAGTAAGTGTAGGTGACGCTATCGTCTTTATAGACATCATAGCTATTTTGTTTGAAGTCAGAGACCCATTCACTTCCAGTGTAGCCAGCAATATGTCCATAAACATGGTTACGGGTTCTATGAATGATGTAAATGTCACCTTCTTGAGGTTCATCAAAAGCTGGATTAATTTCTTTATAGCCGATCTTTTTGAGGGTATCGCCCCAATCTGAAGCTGCGATTGGATGGTTTTCGACATTGGCACCAGCAGATTCTAGTGCAAGACGGATACTACGTGCGCAACGCGCTTTACTGCGTCTAGAGGTAATACTTTCTAATTTTTCTACAAATTTATCAACATCTATAGCGGGAGTACTGGAAGTGTCTGTCTGATGACTATTGGGTTTCATGGTGAAGGGATAAGGAAGGCTTGGGGTGCTGTGCGATACAACAATGGCTGCCTGATTTGAATCCTGATACATGTAATTATCAGCTACTTGTCCGTCGTAAATAATCATCGTGAAATCTCTACCGTACTATCTATATCCATATTTAAAAAATCACCACCTACCTGTGGCGTTGAGAGATACTAATAGGCGTACCTTAAAAGTTTTGTTTATGTTATGTAATAACGTATCTTTTTCCCTGAGATTACGTATTGGTGCTAAAAAAATATTTATTCAAATAACTAACAAAAACAATTCAATATAAGTTATTGATTATATTTACTATAAATAATTAATCAGAGCTTAAATTTGAATATTTTAATTCAGTATTTGCGAATATACTCAAAATCTAAGTCTCTGATTTAAAATGCCACATTTTCTTACAATTTAAGAAGCCATCACAAGCTTAGGCTTGGTGCTCTTTTACATATTCTTCAGTACGAATTAAAGCTGCTCGCATATTGCTAATAGCTTGTTCTACATCAGCTAAAGTTTTTGCATTTCCGCCACTTAGGGCCTGACGCCATTTGCGTGCACCTGGTAAATTCTGGAATAAACCTAAAATATGACGGGTAATAATTGATAGAGGAGCACCTTCAGCCATACGTTGTTCAATATACGGTAGCATTTGTTCCATAATATCGAACCGATCCGGAGCGTCTAAATTCCAAAGCTGGCCGAGCTCAGCAAGTAAATAAGGGTTGTGATAGGCTTCACGGCCAATCATAACGCCATCAACGTGCTGTAAATGGGTTTGAGTTTCAGCAAACGTTTTAATCCCGCCGTTGATTTCAATGGTGAGATTTGGACGCTCTAGTTTTAAACGATAGACATCTTCATAGCGTAAAGGTGGAACTTCGCGGTTTTCTTTCGGTGAAAGACCTTTCAAAATAGCGATGCGAGCATGCACTACAAAATGAGTGCAACCTGTTGCAGCGACTGTATCTACAAAATGAAGCATCTCTTCGTAAGAGTGCATGTCATCAATCCCGATACGGTGTTTTACTGTCACAGGAATGTTTACAGCCTTTTGCATGGTATGGATGCATTCAGCAACCAAATCTGGCTCTGCCATTAGGCAAGCACCGATTTTATTGTTCTGTACACGATCACTTGGGCAACCTACATTGAGGTTAACTTCATCGTAACCCCAGTCTTCAGCCATTTTGGTGCAGGTCGCAAGCTCTTGCGGATTTGAACCACCCAACTGTAATACGATAGGGTGTTCTTGTGCGCTGTAGTCCAAATGGCGTTTAGCATCGCCAAAAAGAATCGCACCTGTAGTCACCATTTCTGTGTAGAGCACAACATTTGGGTTAAACAAGCGCGCAAAGAATCGATAATCCTTCGTTGTCCAATCCATCATGGGTGCGACAGAAATACGAGGTTGTAACGATTGAAGTGATTGCATAACCAATAGCCCAAAAGTCGCTAAATTAATGAAAGGGCAGCATTATACGAGGTTTATGCTTGAATCGACAGGGGCATTTAACCGAGTAATTTATAACCACCCTTGGGTTGGATATAGAAAGATGATTTATAACAAGTTAGCTTATTGGGAAACCATTTTCTTTTTTTGTAAGATCGCATCAAACATACTAAATAAAATACAAAGAACAACTAACCCAATACCTGCAAGGCAAGTCATAGTCCAGCCACCATGGTTCCACGCAAAAATTCCTAATGCCGAACCCCCTGCACCTCCAATAAAGTAAGTCGTCATATAAATGGCATTAATACGAGATTTTGCATCTGGTCGTAAACGGAAAATAATACTCTGGTTACTGGTGTGTACGAGCGCGAGTGCTAATTGAATTAAAGCAAAACCAATAATATAAGCAGAGAGTAGAGTTTGCCCATAATAGAAACAAGCCCAGCTCACCAAGAATAATCCACAGCCCATCCAGGTGAGCAAGCCCGTATGTCCTTGATCTGCATATTTACCAATGTAGCGCGTTGATAAGGCCCCAAAAATCCCGACTAAAGGCACCAGTCCAATAAACAGGTCAGGTAAGTGATGTGCTGAGGTTAAGAGTAAAGCGATGGTAGAATACAAAATACTTACTGCTGCAAAGGCGAAAGCACCGGTAAGCGCTCTTAATAATAATCGCTTTTCCTCTTTTAAAAGCTGAGCCATGGAACCAAAGATCTGTCCATAGTTCATTTTCATACGCAAGACATAAGGCAAGCGACTTTTTAAGGTATAGGCCAACAGAAGCATTAATATACCGCTTACGACATAAACCACTTTCCAGTGGAAAAGGTTAGAAAATAAACCCGCTAGACTGGTTGAGAGTAAAATCCCGACCAATAAGCCGCTCATTAAGAAGCCAATGATCTCACCAGTTTTTTCAGGTTTTACAGTCATTGTAGCAAGTGGAATCAGCACTTGAGCTGCAACCGAAAACAATCCGGCTAAAATTGTACCGATCCATAGCATGGGTAAGTTAACAGCAAAAGCAGAAGTAAATAGGCCAACGGCACAAAGCACCATTAAAAAAGGAATAGCCTTGGCTTTATTGACAATATCTCCCATTGGGACAATGAAGAGCAGTCCGAGGGCATAAGACACCTGTGCAAATGTCACTGTTAAAGCTGCTTGTGCTTGAGTTACAGCAAAATCTTGCTGAATCGAGTGAATCAGGGGCTGACAATAATAATTCACACCTGCACATAAACCACATGCTGCTGCCATCAACCAAAGCAAAGGTTTATTTTGACTGATATCTTCAGGGGTAGACATGATGTTCTCTCGATTTTATTAGGTGTATGCGGTTGCTTCGACTTCAATGAGCATATGCTCTAATGCAAGGCGTGGTACAGGAATGAGTGTACAGGCTGGAAAAGGATGATTTTTCCATAAATTTTGCATAACTTTAATTAAAATTTGATGTTTTTCGACCGAATGGTCAACAACCAAAACTCTTAATACGGCAATGTTGCTAAGTTCTGCATTGGCAGCGATTAAAGCATGTTGAATGTTATCAAAAACCTGAGTGGCTTGTTCTTTAAAATTTGGACTTAATTCACCTTTTGAGTTTTCGCCTCCTTGACCCGCAATATGAATAATCCTTTTAAAATTTTCTACCACAGCAACATGACTATAAGCATTTGGGGTAGGGTCATATAAAGTGGATGGATTTATTATTTTAAAAGTTTTTTGAATCATGGAACTCAACCGTTCAGTAAAATTTAGATGAGTATCCAACCTCAACTTAAGTTGAGGTCAAGAAAATTTAATGTTTTAGTCTTTTCTTTCTGAGTGTAATCATCATCACACCAATAATGTTTAGAAGACAACCGACCCATTGCCACATATTTAAATGCTCATTTAAAAAAGCAACGGCAAGCAAAATCGTTAAAACGGGTCCGATTGAAGCAATCATTGCCGATTGAGAGGCTCCAAGTCTTTCAATACTTTGCATGAGCATAACGGTAGGCAACACGGTAACTAAGAAGCCTAAACCAACCCCATACCAAATCACACTCGAGGGTAGTTGTAATAGTAGTTGAATAGGTTGAGGTGTGCTGAGTGCATAGTGCGTTAGTGTACCGATACAAGCCACAGTTAAAGCTAAACCTGTGAAATTCCAAGAACCAAATTTCTTAATTAATGGTGGGGTTAGTAATAAATAGCCCGCAAAAGCCACCGCACTTGCAAAGACCAAACTTGTTCCTAGCCAAAAGTTGCCCTGAATTGGTGCGTTGTTGTGCTCTTGAAGCATGACCAACACGGTTCCACCATAACTAAGAAAAATGGCACATAAACTTTTTGCATCTAATTTTTGTTTGTATAGAAAGCTTGAGACTATGACTGTAAGCGTGGGATATAAAAATAGAATAATTCTTTCTAGAGAAGCACTAATAAACATAAGACCCGTAAAATCGAGCCAACTGGCAAAGTAGTAGCCTAATAGACCAGCAAAAATTAAAATTAGCCAATCCTTCTTTTTTATGCCCTGATTATGATGCCTGTTAAACCAACAAATTAATAGAAAGAACGGTAAAGCGCTTAACATGCGTAAAGCCATCAGGACGGTACCGTCTACTAATGGAGAAAGGGCATAAGTCTGTTTAATAAAGATTGCTTTTGTACTGAATAGAAAAGCAGAGCAAAGAGCAAAAAAAGACCCGATTTGAAACGAAGATAAAGAAATTTTCATATACAAGACTGTATAAGAGAGACTGTTGTCTGCAAAAAAAGAAAAAGCTTCCTATGTTACACCTCAAATCAAACAACGTGAATCATCAGTTCAAAATATGGGTATTTATTAAATAAATATTGGGTGGTATTTTAAAAAAGTTCAATTAGAATCCAAATTCTGTACAAAGAATACACATGGGGGAAACATTGCAGCTTGCAATGTTTTTGACAATGAGAAATTAGCTTGAGGAACGCTCATGCAGATCGGAATCCCAACCGAAACTGTCGTCGGTGAAAATCGTGTAGCTGCTACGCCAGAGACAGTAAAGAAGTTGATTAGCGCTGGTCATAGCGTTGTGATTGAACGTGGTGCTGGTGTAAAGGCCGCGTACATTGACAGTGCTTATGAACAGGTCGGTGCAACCATTACGGATGATGCCTATACGGGTAGTCAAATTATTTTGAAAGTTCGTGCGCCACAAGGCGGGGAAATTCAAAAACTTGCAGCAAATACTGCTGTTGTAGCCATGTTTGATCCTTATCGTAATACCGAGCTAGATCAGTTTGCGAGTCAGCAAGTTTCTGCTTTTGCTCTGGAATTGCTTCCTCGTACGCTTTCTCGTGCGCAGAATATGGACGTATTGTCTTCTCAGGCAAACCTTTCTGGTTATAAATCAGTTTTGCTTGCTGCTGCTGAATATCAGCGTATGTTCCCAATGCTTATGACTGCTGCCGGTACTGTAAAACCTGCGCGTGTTGTGATTATGGGTGTGGGCGTTGCAGGTCTTCAGGCAATTGCAACCGCAAAACGTTTAGGTGCAATTGTTGAAGCGACCGATTTACGTCCTACTGCAAAAGATCAGGTTGAATCTTTAGGTGGTAAGTGGTTAGACGTACCAATGTCTGAAGAAGAACAACAACGTGCAGCAGATGCCGCTAAAAATGGTTATGGATGGATGCCAGGTGAGCAATACATCAAAGACCAAGCCGCGATTGTTGATAAAGCGGTTTCTAACGCTGACATCGTGATTACTACTGCGTTGTTGCCAGGCCGTGATGCTCCACGTCTGATTAAGGCTGAGACTGTTGCCAAGATGAAACCGGGTTCTGTCATTTTAGATATGGCTGTTGAAACCGGTGGTAACGTTGAAGGCTCTAAAGTAGGCGAGACTGTTTTTACAGAAAATGGTGTGAAAATTTTGGGTATTCCAAATATTCCGGCAACTGTAGCGACAGAAGCTTCTGCGCTATATGCACGTAACGTTTTCAATTTCGTAGAGACTTTATTCGACAAAGAGAAAAACTTTGCGATTAATCAGGAAGACGAAATCCAAAAAGCCCTATTGGTCACTCATGGCGGTCAAGTACTGCTTAAGCGTGGTTAAGGAGATTTCTCATGGTTGAAACTATTACAATTTTCGTCCTTGCCATCTTCGTAGGTTATTACGTAGTTTGGGGTGTTACACCAGCTTTACATACGCCACTTATGGCTGTAACCAATGCGTTGTCATCTATTATTGTGGTGGGTGCGATGTTGCAAACTGTGGGTCTACCTATTTTGGGTGTAGATGCTAACGTTGCATTTCAAAGTGTGAATGTGGTGAGCGTACTGGGTGCGATTGCAGTATTTTTGGCAAGCATTAATATTTTCGGTGGCTTTGCAGTAACTGCACGCATGCTGGAAATGTTCAAGCCTAAGCAAAAGAAATAAGAGGGCTTTGACATGGAATTTATTCAAGCAAATGCAAACTGGTTGTACCTTGTTGGCGCAATCCTCTTTATCTTGACACTTCGTGGCTTGTCTGGTCCGAAAACAGCAATTCAAGGTAACCGTTACGGCATGATCGCAATGGCGATTGCAGTTGTAACGACTTTCTTTGTTGCGAATAACCCAGTGATCTGGATGATTGTTGGTGCAATGGTGCTCGGTGCAATCGTAGGTATTGCACGTGCTCGTACTGTACCAATGACGCAAATGCCGGAAACTGTTGCGCTTATGCACTCTTTAGTTGGTTTGGCTGCTGTTTTAATTGCAATTGCTGCGATTTTACACAACAACCAACTTACTGAATTGTTTGCTCAAAATGAGGCGGCTTTAACTGCTGCTGGTGTACAACATGTGCATATGAGCAAAGTTCACTTATTTGAATTGTTCGTAGGTTGTTTCGTTGGTGCGATTACCTTTACTGCATCTGTGTTTGCGTATGGTAAATTGGCTGCGAAAAAATGGGCGAAAACAATTTCTGGTGCATGGGTTAAGCCTGTTCAAGCGCTTATCTTTATTGCGATGTTGGCTTGTGGTTTCTACTTCTTCACGACTGGCAATATGACTGCGTTCTGGGCAATGACAGCACTTGCACTTGCATTTGGCTGGGTATGGATTGCACCAGTCGGTGGTGGTGATATGCCTGTAGTGGTATCGCTTCTTAACTCATTCTCGGGTTGGGCTGCGGCAGGTATTGGTTTTACACTTGAAAACAACATGTTGATCGTTGCGGGTTCTCTCGTAGGTTCATCTGGTGCGATTCTGTCGTACATCATGTGTAAAGCAATGAACCGTTCGATCATCAATGTATTGTTTGGTGGTGCAATGGGCGGTGCAGCGGTTGCTACTGCTGCCAAAGGTGAGCAAGTTCAACGTAACCATCGTTCTGGTTCTGCTGATGATGCTGGCTTCTTAATGTCAAATGCTGACAGCGTTGTGATTGTACCTGGTTATGGTATGGCGCAAGGTCGTGCACAAAATGCTGTAAAAGAGTTATGTGAAATTCTAAAAGAGCAAGGTGTTCGCGTTCGTTTCGCAATCCATCCTGTTGCTGGTCGTATGCCTGGTCACATGAACGTATTGCTTGCTGAAGCAGACGTAGCATATGAAGACATCTTGGAAATGGATGAGATTAACTCAGACTTCCCAGCAACAGATGTTGTGCTTGTAATTGGTGCAAACGACGTAGTTAACCCTGCTGCAAAAGATGATCCAAGCTCACCAATCTATGGCATGCCAATTCTTGAAGCTCATAAAGCGCGTACGATCATGGTGATTAAGCGTTCTATGGCAACAGGTTACGCGGGTCTAGACAACGATTTGTTCTATAACGAAAAAACTATGATGATCTTTGGTGATGCGAAGAAAGTTGTGGAAGATATGACAAAAGCAATCAATGGTGGTGGTCACTAATCTGACCTCGATCAGGATTGTAAAAGCCACCCTCGGGTGGCTTTTTTTATTTGGCTTATTTGTTTAAAGAAATTTTTCTACAAGGTCTATTGACTGTTGGTAGAGGTTGCGTGCCAGTTGCTGGTTTTTGGCGTGTGAGGATTTCCAATCTGGCATATGCGCACTGACATATTCGCCATTACGATTCTGCCACGCATCTCCGATAGCCATCTCTGTAATGAGCTTTGCTGGCACTGAAGTTGGCACTAAGCCTAATTTCATTGCTGCATAAACTGGTTTTGGTAATTCACGATAAATGTCAGAAGCAACACCGCCAGGGTGTAATGCATTGTTGGTAATAGAACTACTTGCTAGTTGCTCTGCTAATGCATTGCTGAATAATAAATTTGCAAGCTTTGATTGTCCGTAATAGAACAGGGGATTGTAAAAACCTTCTGCACGAAACTTGTTGGGTTTAATTGATCCTACCCAATGGGCAATTGATGCAAGATGAACAATACGTGCTTTTGGAGACTGCTGTAAAACTGGAAGTAATTTTTGAGTTAGTAAAAAGTGACCTAAATAATTAACACCAAATTGCTGCTCAAAACCATCTACAGTCAGTTGTTTAGTTTTAGCAAATAAGCCTGCATTGTTAATGAGTACATCAAGGCTGCCATAGCGGTCAGCAATTTCATCGGCTGTTTTTCGAGTCAATTCAAGGCTGTTTAAATCAAGGGAAACTAAATCGACTTGTCCTTGGTTAAGGGTGCGTAATTTGTTTTGTGCATCTTGTGCTTTTTCTGGATTTCGGCAAGCTAAAATAACATGTTGCCCTTGTTTAACGAGTTGCTCTGCTGTGGCGAAACCAATACCTGTGTTGGCGCCTGTAATTAATATCTTCACTTTCTGTGCTCCGGTTATGCTATTTATTGGTGGGGACTTCAAGAGTTTGTATATTGCTGTAAAACTGACAATTTGTCATGTCAAATTTAGAAGTGGGTGATGACTGGCTATTTGCAGTAGGTGTTAAAGTATTTGTGTAAGAGGGGAAAGTTATTTAAGAGTTATTAACATGACTTTTAGATAAACAAAAAAGCGGCTCAAAAGAGCCGCTTTTTTAAAAGCAAAATTTTAAGCAACCGACTCTGGAGCGGTACGCCATAAGCTTTCTAAATCATAGAATTTACGAGCTGTTGGTAGCATCACATGTACTACAACAAAGCCAAGATCAATCAAGATCCATTCTGCATCTCGTTCACCTTCAACGCCAATCGGGCGGAAACCGGCTTTTCGAGCTTCTTCTGCAACATTGTCTGCGAGTGCCTTCACGTGACGAGTAGAAGTACCGCTCGCAATTACAATAGCATCAGCGACATTGCTAATTGAGCTAACATCTAACTGGAGAATATCTTTTGCTTTTACATCAACTAAAGCGTCGTGGACGACTTTGAGACAAGTTTGTACGTCTTTATTTGAAGCATTCATTGCGAAATCGTGAGAATTAGACACGCTGGGCGATGGTTCTAAATTCATATAGGGTATATTTTCCTGACAATTACTCACTATCTAATATAGTGGTTTTTGAACTAAATTTCAAACAGAACTCGTAACAGTTTATATATTTACATCATCTGAAAAATACTTTTTCTTCCAAGTAAATGACTGATTTGAAGAATTTTCAGGTTTATATTCTGCTGCAATATAGTTTTGATAAGTGCTTTGCTTTAACCAAGAAAAAATTTGTTCATAAGGAATTTGGGCTGTATCTGGCTCATGACGACCCGGACAGTCCGCAAATTGAATATGGCCAATTAAGTTAATATTCTCTTGCAAACCCTCAAGTACATCTTCGCCCATCATTGCCATGTGATAGCAGTCATATTGCATTTTTAGAGCAGGATGATTAACTGCTTCAAGCATCTCTTGTGCTTGCGCAATGTTTTGCACTAAAAAACGTGGCATATCTGTACCGTTAATCATTTCAAAAACGGGTTCTATCTCATGTTCACTGAGCAAGTTACAGGCAAATTTTAAATTAGCTGCTAAAGTTTTTAAACAAGGAAGTAAATCGGCATCTAAAGGTTGTTTACCCGCTAAAATATTAACCCGAGGGACCTTTAAAGCAGTGGCATAGCTAATGGCTAATTCTAAAGCTTCATAAAAAGCTGTTTCTTGCCCAGGTATGCCTGCTAAACCATTCCCACCTTGCATCAGATCACCAGCAGGCACATTGATTAGACAGAGACTAAGATTGTAGCGTTCGAGTTGAGTTTGAATATCGGAAATAGCCAATTCATAAGGGAATTGAATTTCTACATATTCAAAGCCCTGTGCATGGGCCAGAGCAAAGCGTTCAATTAAAGGAAC
This sequence comes from Acinetobacter sp. AYS6, assembly GCF_025630795.1. Lineage (NCBI taxonomy): Bacteria > Pseudomonadati > Pseudomonadota > Gammaproteobacteria > Moraxellales > Moraxellaceae > Acinetobacter > Acinetobacter sp. AYS6. Next base: position 54,256 of record NZ_JAOTNV010000008.1, on the reverse strand, counting down.
TTCGGTAAAAATCATGGATAAATTGACTGCAAGGCGACCCATACTCAAACTCCGTTTATTTTTGCTCTATTAATTGAATCATAGTAGCTAAATCTTTCTCAGCAAAGCCATTTTTTTGGTGAGTTTGTAGCTGTAATAGAGCTTTTTGTGCAACTGGGATATCTAAATTAACATTGTTAGCCAATGTTACTGCGTTGTTAAGATCCTTAGATAATGTTTGAACTTTCCACTGAACAGGTTCAAATGTATGCGTTGCCATACGTGGGGTAAGAATTTGAAAGGGTTTGGAGTCCGCAAATCCGCCTGCTAAGGCAGGAGCGAGCAATGTCGTATCTACACCCGCTCGGTCTGCAAGCGCGACAGCCTCTGCAATAAGGGCGCTGTTGGCTGCAACGATCAGTTGATTACAAATTTTGGTAGCTTGGCCTGTTCCTGTGTCTCCCATTCGGGTCACGCGTTGGGATAGAACATTATAAATAGAAGTTAGGTCTGTAATCGTTTGAGCATCACCGCCTGCAAAAATGACAAGTGTGCCTTGTTCTGCTCCCGCTGTTCCACCTGATACAGGTGAGTCAATCCATGTGACGTCATGGCTAGCAGCTGCTTGAGCAAGTGTTTTTGTTGCAGCAACAGATAAGCTTGAAAAATCAACAATAACCTGTCTAGCTTTTAAGTTAGGCTGGATTTGCTCAAATACAGCTTGTACGGCTTTATCATCTGCTAGGCAGGTTAAGATAACTGGATATTCACCAATCTTTGAAAGTTCTAAAGGTTGTGCACCGATATCAATCAATTCTTCACATGCAGAGAAAGTTCGATTCCAAACCGCAACTTGAAAGCCGGCTTGAATAAGGCGGGTTGCCATCCGACTTCCCATAAGGCCCATACCTAAAAAAGCAATAGGGGTGTTGCGATCAAAATTCATAATCTAAGCTCTTATTTATATTGGCGTGGTAAGAAATTAACTTCCGGATGTTTGTCTTTTTTACGAGCAAGTTTGCTATTTTTACCAAGTAATAATTTAAGTTGCCAGATTTTTTCTAGACGCAATGATTTTTCTGGTTGATGCTCCATTGCATCAAGTACACGTTTTGCCGCAGTGAGGGCATCAGGTGAGCGCTGTAACATTTCAGAGGCAAGCTCATGTGCTCGCTCTAGAGGAGAGTCACTTAAATGAGTCACAAGACCAATTTCTTTTGCATAATTCCCATCAAAAACTCGGGCAGTTAAGGTGAGTTCTTTTGCGAGATCAACGCTAATTAAACCTTTTAATGAGCGAGTAAGTCCCATATCAGGGACTAAACCCCAACGACTTTCCATAATCGACATTTTAGTTTCTGGATGAGAAATTCGAATGTCGGAAGCCAAGGCGAGTTGCATACCCGCGCCGAAACAATATCCTTCCAATGCCGCAATAACTGGTACAGGTAAATTCTGCCAAGTTAAAAATGCTTTTTGAAAAAGGCTTTGTCCGGGTTTTACAAGTTCCCAAATGGCAAAAGCAGAGTTTTTGGGGTTGTTAAGGTCAGATAAATCAATGCCGGCACTAAACACATTCCCTTCGCCTGTCAAAATAACACAGCGAATATCTCTATCTTTTTTAAATGCTTTTGCAGTGGAAACTAACTCTTTTAATAAGGCAAAACTCATCGCATTGCGCTTGTCTGGACGGTTTAAATATACCGTTGCAATGCCATTATTTTTTTCAATACGTAAGAGTGCCATGAGATTCCTGCTTCTTTTTTATAGATGAAAGGAGCATAACATGGCTGTAATTTGGAAACATGACAGCTCAGTCATGCCTATTTGTTAGATATGTTAGTCAGGTATCACCAAGATCTGGTGAGCAGCACTTTCTACCTCTTTAACGACCAGACCTAATTCATCAAAGCGCTGCATAACCTCTTCAATAAAGCTTTCATCTGCTACACGACGTTCTTTACGCAGTGTTGAAATAAATTGCTCAAAGTCGCCCGTCACTTGCTGTAGTTTCGGGGCGCCTACATAGCGAGTGGCACCATACAGGCGATGTAAAACATGCTCAAGTTGAGGGAAGTCTTCAAGCTCAATGAGCTGCTGCATTTCGTCTAGCTCAGTTGGAAAACTATCAACTAACATTTTAAGTAGATCTTGTGCTAAGTCTTCTTTATTTGCTGCGAGCTGCAAACTTTGTTGCCAATTTAAAATTTGTGGGTCTAATGCTTCTGCGACTACATGATGGTCTTTATCTAAGGCTTTTGCTGTAAAGTTATTTTTAGTCCATTGCGTTAAGATCTGGATGATTTGTTCCATTTGAATTGGTTTGGTGACATAGTCATTCATACCAACTTTAAGAAGCTTTTGCTTTTCATCTGCAAGGGCATGGGCGGTTAACGCAATAATTGGAAGCTGCATTTCCCCATCTAAAGTCGACTCTAAAGAACGGATCGCACGAGTTGTATCAATGCCGGACATAACTGGCATTTGAATATCCATAAACACCAAATCAAATGGTTTGAGTTTCTGATCAATTCGCTCTTGGATCAGGTTAAGAGCTTCTTGGCCACTCAGCGCTTTAGTTGTTTTAACGTTTAGTTCACCTAATAAAGCTTCTAAAACAATTAAGTTAGGAAGGTGGTCATCCACTGCTAGAATGTGTAAACCCTGACCATTAAAGTCTTGTTGTTCCTCTTCAAAAATAGGTTGATCATTTAATAGTTGAATGAGCCCACTTCGACTTAATGGTTGATATAAAGGACGAGCGCGGTATTCACTGAGCATGTTTGGCTCAAGCGTCATTTGATAACCATAGACGGCTAAATTGCCTTGATAACGGCTACGAATTTCTTTTAATAACGCTTCTGTATCACCACTATGATCAACAATGAGCCATGTATTATCTTTCTGATCAAGATGTTTTAAACGACTAAACAGGTCCAGAATCGATTGTGTTTCGATATGAGACACATGGTAGTTTTCAAGGTAGTAACGTAAAACACTTGCTGTAGCAGGATGCGCAAGATAAGACACTACTTGTAAATGCTCAAAGTGTGGATGTTCGATTTCATAATCTTCATCTACCACAAATTGTGCAGTAAACCAGAAAGTTGAGCCTTTTTCTGTGGGTGCACGTTCCTGATTATCTTCAAAGCCAATTTGACCATGCATCAGATGAACAAGCTGTTTAGAGATGGCAAGACCTAGACCAGTACCGCCAAATTGACGTGTAACGGATGCATCACCTTGCGAGAATGATTCAAATAATTTTTTACGATCTGTACCACTTAAGCCAATACCACTATCTTGAACACTAAAATGAAGCAGACATTGTCCAATATCATCATGTTCCATACGAACACGAACAATAATTTCTCCGTCTGGAGTGAACTTGATTGCATTAGAAATTAGGTTGGTCAGAATTTGTTTGAAACGTAAAGCATCACCAATAACTTCTTGTGGAATGTTATCCGCATAGTAAAAAGCCATGGCGATATGTTTTTGAGCAGCCAACGGTGACAGCATGTCCATGACATCAAAAATGGCTTCTTCTAAGTCAAACGGTGCTGTTTCAAGTTCTAGCTTACCCGCATCAATTTTTGAGAAGTCTAATACATCGTTAATTAATGCCAATAAATGGGCAGATGACTTGCGAATGGTTTGTAGATAAAGATTCTGTTCGTTATTTAAATTTTGTTGACGAAGTAATAAATGAATAAAGCCATCAATACTGTTGAGAGGTGTTCGAAGCTCATGACTGATATTGGCAAGGAAAACGGACTTCGCTTGGTTTGATGAAATCGCTTGGTCACGTGCTTGACGATAGGTAATGTTTTGGACTTCTAAGGTATCTAATGTTCTGCGTAAGTCTTCTTCTGTTTGTTCAGTGTGTTCTTTTAACTCTAAAAAACTAAAGTGTAATCGCTTAACAACATTTGCAATATCACGCTGTAGTAAGCGTAACTCCCCAGTACTGTTAATCACGAGGTGTTGGTCTAAAGTATCGGCATTTAAACGTTGTAACTGCATGCGAATTTCATACATCGGCGCAATCCAGCGACGAGAATAAAAATTCAGGCAAAGTAAAAGTAACAGTAAGGTCATTAACCCAGTAATGACGAGAGCAATCATAATGCGATAACGTGCCAGCTCGAGAGGCTGGTTATCCATTTCAATGACTAGCCAGACTGGCGCTTTTCCTGGGGTATTGCTAATTTGCAGTCCATAAATATTGTTGCGGTTATAAGAAATTGGACCAAAAAAATTATTGCTACTAGGAAAACTAGGCCAATAACGATTATCACGATAACCAATACTTAAATAAGTTTGTCCGTTGTTATCGATGAGTACCGCACGTCTTAGATTTTTTTCGCTAAACATGCTTTGCATGATGTGCTGGGCATGATCGTATTCATCAGGCTCTAGTTCGACTAGCGTATACAAGTCTTTCGCAATTTGATTGTAGCGAGCTAAAATTGCTGAGGCATGATGTAGCTGTTGTTGTTTTACCGAATGGGATGTTTCAGTTAAAACCAGAAAAGCACCGACCCCTGTTAAAATCATAATCGGCACAAAGATGAGAGCAATCAATTGCCCATATGCATGATTTAGACGTAAGCGTTTCGATAAGGTTTTATTGAAATTAAACATGGCTACATCAGATTTATCTCTCTGTACGGCATCTTATCACGCTTTATTTTAAAACAGACGGCATTTTATAAATGACCGAGCTTTAATCTCTTTCATGAAAAAGCATATTGAAATGGGTGCAGTGCCGAGCATTTTTTCATACAATAGGCCCACCTCGATATAGGTGTTGATCATGAGTAATACACAACCTGATTTTTTAGCCGACGAATTTTTGTTAGATCACTATGTAGGTAAGACACCTCTAGTTCGTTTGCAGCGATTAGCTTCTCATACGCAAGCGACAGTTTTAGCAAAATTAGAAGGTAATAATCCGGCAGGTTCTGTAAAAGACCGTCCCGCATATAACATGATTATGCAGGCAGAAAAACGTGGTCAAATTAAGCCAGGAGATACATTGATTGAGGCAACCAGTGGGAACACGGGTATTGCTTTGGCAATGGTTGCTGCAATGCGTGGCTATAAAATGAAATTAATCATGCCGGGGAATTCAAGTCAGGAACGTAAGGATGCGATGCGTGCTTATGGTGCAGAATTGATTGAAGCGCCAAATATGGAAGCTGCACGAGATATGGCATTGCAAATGCAAGCTGAAGGGCTAGGTTTGGTCCTCAATCAGTTTGGCAATCCAGATAATGTCGAAGCTCATTATTTAACAACTGGCCCTGAAATTTGGAAGCAAACGGGTGGAAAGATTACCCATTTTGTAAGCTCAATGGGTACAACTGGTACCATTATGGGTATTTCAAAATATTTAAAAGAACAAAACCCAGATATTCAAATTATTGGTTTACAGCCTTCAGAAGGTTCAAATATTGCTGGGATTCGTCGTTGGCCACAAGAATATTTACCTACGATTTTCGATCCAAAGCGTGTTGATCAAATTATGGATATTCCGCAAATTGAAGCGGAAAAAATGGCTCGCCGTTTAGCACGTCAGGAAGGAATTAGTGCAGGCACATCTTCTGGTGGGGCGGTGTGGGCTTCAGTAAAAATTGCAGAAGAAAATCCAGATGCTGTTATTGTTTGCATTATCTGTGACCGTGGCGACCGCTACTTGTCTACAGGGCTGTTTTCAGTACAGGACGATAACTCATAATTGAGAGAAATAATGCGTTTCCCTACCTTAGTTTTTGATATTGAAACTTTAACTGATTTAAAAGCGGGAGCGCATTTATATCATCTTGATTTACCAGAGGCTGATGTAGAGCAAGCATTGACTAAACTGCGCCGACAAGAATCAGGCATGGATTTCCAGCGCTTACCATTGCATGAAATTGTTTGTATTTCTGGCCTATGGATTGATGAATCTGGTTTCAGATTATTCTCTTTTAGTCGGGAACAATATTCTGAAGCTGAGATTTTGCAGAAGTTCTTGTCAATTTTTGATAAGCGTCATCCAACTTTAGTGAGTTGGAATGGTTCGCAATTTGACTTACCCGTTATTCTATTTCGCGCGATGTACCATGGCCTTTCTGCACCGGGCCTATTTGATCAAGGCGAAATTGATAGCCAGAAGCGTTTTAATAATTACCAAAACCGTTATCACCATCGCCACATTGATTTAATGGATGTGATGGCAATGTTTAACGGACGTAATTTTCAGAAGCTCGATGATATTGCCTGCATTTTAGGTTTGCCGGGGAAACGCGGTGAGTCGGGTTATCATGTGCCAGAATATGTTCGTACACAGCAGTGGTTAAAACTGACCAGTTATTGTGAAGGAGATGTACTGAATACATGGTTTATCTATATACGTTGGTTGCTACTAAAAGGACAATTAACTGTAGATGAGCATAATGATTGGGTAAACTCTAGTATTGATTATTTGAAAAATATTCCTCAGCAATCAGATTTTCTTGAAGTATGGGAACGTACCTCGAAACATACTGAATTTACTTCACACTATTTTAATCCTTTAGATTTTTAGGTTCATCCTTTGAAACAACAAGCCAAATCTCGCAAGCCCCAACAACCTGAATATATTTTTCAAGTTGAAACACTTTCTCATGAGGGGCGGGGAATTGCGCATTATGGTTCTCATCCTGATCATCCCGCAGATAAGCATGGCAAGAAAGTTTTTATTCGTTATGCATTGCCCGGAGAAACTGTAAAGGCTCAGATTACCCATCAAGCGAAGCGTCTTGAAGAAGCCGAGATGGTGCAGTTATTAGGAGAGCCTTCAACTCATCGTATAGATGCAATTTGTCCTCATTATGGTATTTGCGGTGGCTGTAGCATGCAGCATATTCATCCTGATGAACAAATTCGTTTAAAACAAAGTGTGCTTCAATCGCATTTACAGCATTTTGCAGGTATTCAACCTGAACAGTGGTTAGAGCCGATTCGATCTTTACAAAGTGATTATCGTCGTCGTGCACGAATCGGTGTGCGCTATTTGCCTAAACCAGATCGCTTAATTATGGGGTTTCGTGAACATCATAGTAATCGCTTAACTTCTATCCATAGCTGTAGCGTTTTGGATAAAAATTTATCAAATAGTTTGCCTGAGCTGCGTATTTTACTCCAAAGTCTAAAAGGCAAAGCGCATATTGGTCATGTAGAATTAGCAAAAGGTGATCATGAAATTTCTTTATTGGTTCGTCATGTAGAAAAATTAAACAATTCTGATGTCAACCAATTAAAGCAATTTGCGTTAGACAAGGGGTGGCAGTTGTATTTGCAACCTAAGGGGCCTGAAAGCATTCATCGTATTGATGATGAAAAAGGCGCTTTACGTTTACATTATGCTTTAAAGAGGTTTAATGTAAATTTTGCTTTTTCGCCATTGGATTTTACTCAGGTCAATGCCACAGTAAATGAACAAATGGTCCAATTGGCATGTGAATTGCTTCAATTGCAACCGGGTGAAAAAGTACTTGATCTATTTTGTGGATTAGGCAATTTCTCGCTCCCGTTAGCACGATGTGTTGGTGAGAGTGGTCAGGTTGTTGGTGTGGAAGGGAGTGAAGAAATGGTGAAGCGCGCAACAGCTAATGCAAAAAGCAATAGTTTGGTGCAAGCAACCTTCTTTACACAAGATTTAACAAAAGATTTTTCGCATCATTCTTGGGCAAATCAAGGATTTGATGCATTATTAATTGATCCTCCTCGTGCTGGTGCATATGAAATTATGCAATATGTATCAAATTTTGGAGCAAAAAGAATCGTTTATGTATCATGTAATCCAGCTACACTGGCAAGGGATGCGGGTGTTTTGGTCCAATATGGTTACCAGTTAAAAAAAGCAGCGGTGATGGACATGTTTACGCATACAGAACATGTTGAATCCATTGCACTATTTGAAAAAATTCAAGAGATAAACGATTAAAAACATGAGTTACATATTGAGGAGAATGGTATGGTCACAGTACGTGAACAGTTACCTGAACAACTAACTGAGTTGTCCGAGGAAACGACTGTAGAGCATGCCGCCGAAACGCAAATCGGTTTAGCCTCATGGTTGGATCGGGTGCGTGAAATATTAGATGGGGCGAAGCTTGAACAGCTTGAAAAGGTTGCGAATGAGACCCTGCAAAAAGAGTTAGAATCAACGGTTAATCATCGCTCCAATACTTTTGCTACAGGCGTTGGAATGGCTGACATTCTAGCGCATCTCCATGTAGATGAAGATACTTTATCGGCAGCAATGCTCTATCGTAGTGTTCGTGAGGACATTACTGATATAGAAGAAGTAAAACAGAAATTCGGAGAGCAGGTCTATAACCTTGTCAAAGGCGCTTTGGCAATGGGTAAACTCTCGGAACTTATTGAGAAAAATAAGCGGTTAGAAGACCACTTTAATAACAATCAACGAGAACATTTAAGTGGCATTTATAAAATGCTGATTTCGGTCACTGAAGATGTTCGTGTTGTTTTAATTAAACTTGCTGAACGTACCTATTCTTTACGAGAGCTGGCAAATTCCTCTCGTGAACGTCAAGAACGCGTAGCACGTGAAATTCTTACTATTTATTCGCCATTGGCGCATCGACTCGGTATTGCCCAGCTTAAATGGGAACTTGAAGATTTAGCTTTTCGTTATTTGGCTCCAGACCGTTATAAAGAAATTGCTTCATTACTGAATGAAAAACGTTTAGAGCGTGAACATTATATTCAGTTCGTCATTGACCGTTTAAAAAATGAGTTGGCGTCATACGGAATTGAGGCAGAAATTACAGGTCGAGCAAAACACATTTATTCGATTTATCGGAAAATGAAAAGCAAAAACCTGAGTTTTGATCAGCTTTATGATATTCGTGCCTTACGTGTATTGGTGAATAGTGTTCCTGAGTGTTATCACTCTTTAGGTATCGTTCATCAAATCTGGCGTCATATTCCGCATCAGTTTGATGACTATATTACCAACCCGAAAGCAAATGGCTATCGTTCTTTGCATACTGCTGTAATTGCCGAGAATAAATCGCTTGAAGTACAAATTCGTACTCATGAGATGCACGACGAAGCAGAGTTAGGTGTATGTTCGCACTTTAACTATAAAGAAGGTTCGAAGAATACTGACCATTCCTTTAATCATCGTTTGCATTCATTGCGTGCTGTTCTAGAACACTACCAAGAACGCAATGAAACGACGGTACATCAAAACGAAGATGAAACAGAAGGCTTTGAACAGTTACAAGACTTTGAAGGTTTTGAGAAGATTTACGTTTTTAGTCGTGATGGTGACATTAAGGAATTGCCACGTGGCTCAACAGTTTTAGATTTTGCTTATCATGTGCATACGGAAGTAGGGAATAAATGTTACGCAGCGCGAGTTAACCAGCGTTATGTGCCACTTACCTATACTTTAAAAACTGGTGAGCAGGTTGAGATTTTAACTAAAAAAGATCGTGATCCAAACCGAGATTGGTTGGTGAATTCTTTAGGTTATATTAAAACCTCTCGTGCCCGTGACAAGCTACGTCATTGGTTCAGACAACAAGACCGTAGTAAAAATCTTGAAGTAGGTCGTGAGCTTCTTAATAAAGAGTTAGCTCGTCTAGCGATTCATCCAAAAAGTATCGACCTAAACGATTATTCATCACATTTTAACGTGAAAACGGGTGATGACATTTTAGTGAGTCTGGTAAGCGGTGATATTAGCTTACATGCCTTGATTAATCAGGTGAATCGTCAAATGCATCTAGATCAGGATGAACCTGAACTAGTGCTTAAACCAGCATTAAATCCACGTGCTAGCCATACGTTATCGGCCCACGGAATTTTAATTGATGGTTTAGACAATGTAGAGCTGCATATCGCGCAGTGCTGTCAGCCCGTACATGGTGAGTCAATCGCTGGATATATTACTTTGAACCGTGGTGTTAGCATCCACAAAGTCATTTGTTCAGACTATCAGCGTATGATTAAGCAAGAACCAGAGCGTGCTGTTGAAGCCGATTGGGAAATGCAACCAACACGTGGTCAAAGCGTTCAAATTGTGGTGGAAGCTTATGATCGTCGTGGTCTGCTTAAAGACTTAACTCAAGTGATTTTCTCTGACCAAATCAATATTCGTCAGGTCAATACAATTTCTGAAGCAGATGGTATTGCCAATATGAAATTGTTAATTGAGGTTAAGGGTTTAGCGCAGCTTTCTCGTTTGTTGGCACGCTTAGAGCAGCAGCCGGGAATCATTAGTGCGCGACGCATGATTCAAGGCGTTTAAATAAATTGAGTAAAAAAAGGCTGTCAAATGACAGCCTTTTTTATATTGGATTATTTTCTCGATAAATAAATGTTAGTGAGCCGATTTAAAAACTGCGGGCTTAAGGTCGAGAGTTGATAAAGCAACTTAGTTTTTATGCCAACTGGAGTGTGAGTAGGTGTCCAGAAATGAGCCTTTTTCTCTACGAGCGTAAGTACCTGTTGAGCAATATCATTTGGTGTTAAATCTATCCCCATATTTTGAATAGTGCCTGCATTCATATTGTTGACCATTGCAGTTTGTACGAATAGCGGCATCACATCTAAAACACGAATACCATATTTTTTCCATTCTACATCTAAGCCTTCAGTAATCCCCCGAACAGCAAATTTACTGGCTGAATAAGAAATCAAATCGGCTTGTCCATAAATTGCAGAAGCTGACGAAAGATTGATAACACGTGCAAAAGAAGCTTGCTTTAAATAGGGGAGTGCCGCGTGGCAGCCATTGATAACGCCGTTTACATTAATATTTATTGTTCTTTGGTGAGCTTTAATATCAGTTGTTTCAAATGCACCAGAATATAAAATGCCAGCGTTATTCACCAAGATATTGAGTTCGCCAGCCCAGTCAGTAAATTCTTTTAATATACGTTGCCACTGACTGTAATCACTTACGTCTAGATAGCCAGCACGGGCATTTGGCCCTAAGCCGTTTGCCAATTCTTGAGCAAGCGATTCATTAATATCATAAATACCTACTTTATATCCTTGTTTGTAGAATACACGTGCAATTTCAGCCCCAATACCTTGAGCGGCGCCACTAATCAGAATACTGTATCTCATCTTTTTTCTCTTTGTCAGTACAATAGTGCGACTGATTTAATCGCTTTGATTTTGATCATAACAAATTAAGATCTTAGTTTGACTGACCGACTTTTTGAACTTGAGGGTTACCATGGATAAGTTGCTTAAAATTATGCAAGAGTTACGTGAAAAATGTCCGTGGGATCAGGCGCAAACACCTATGACTCTTACTAAATATGCTATTGAAGAAGCCTATGAGGTTGAGGCTGCTATTCGTCAGGGCGATATCGATGAAATCAGAAATGAGCTGGGCGATTTGTTATTACAAGTTGTGTTTCAATCACAAATGTTTAGTGAGCAAGGCGCTTTTAACTTTAACGATGTGGTTGAATCGATCTGTGAAAAGTTAATTCGTCGTCATCCCCATGTTTTTCAGGCAGATCAATTTAATAACTTAAGCTCTGATCAAGTAAGTGAGCTTTGGAAACAAATTAAACAACAAGAAAAACAAGGAAAGCCGCAATCAAGGTTAGATGAAATTAAACATGGGCCAGCACTAAATCAAGCTCAGGAAATTCAAAAAAATGTCGCAAAAATTGGGTTCGATTTTGAAACCGTAGAAGATGCTTATACAAAACTAGAAGAAGAGCTAGATGAGTTCAAGCAGGCGCTAAAAAATCAAAATATGGATGAAATTCAAGATGAATTTGGAGATTGCCTGTTTTCATTGGTGAATGTTGGACGTAAACTTGCGATTTCAAGTGAAACATCACTTTTATCAACAATACATAAATTTAGAATCCGTTTTGCTTTTATTGAAGATCAAGCGCACAAACAGCAAAGAACATTAGAGGACATGACCTTGTCTGAAATGGATGAATTGTGGAATCAGGCAAAGCGGCAGTTAAAGTTAGGGGAAAAAACACATGCAGATCAGCATGAGTCTTTGGAAGAGTAAATATTATATTTTTATTATTTTATTTGGGAGCTTGATTTCATCAACAATGATTCAAGCCCAATCTTTTGATCAAAATTTTAAGGAGTGGAAAGCTAAACAGCAGATGTATGATCAGAAGTTGAGCATGCAACACTCCTCTCATTCTAGTGTCTCAAAAAGTACAACTATGACTGATTCTTCAGGGCAAATTCACTTGAATCAAGCCACTATTGATGAGCTTCAAAAGCTAAAAGGGATTGGTGAGAAAAAGGCTCAGGCGATTGTGGAATACCGTCAAAAGAATGGTGGCTTTAAAAATATTGATGAATTTAAAAACGTAAAGGGCATAGGTCCAGCCATTTTTGAAAAGAATAAAGCGCGGTTGAGTTTATAAATCATGTGTTTGTCAATTGTCATTTCATACGCAAACTACAGAGAATCAAATTGCCCTTTGTGTGCGTTAGAGCTATGATTAGCGACAACTTGTTATTTACGTACTGACGTAGGAGACAGCGTCTTTTGCAAACCTTGCGAGCGTCAAAATGTGGTTTGTCCACAGCCCAACTTCCTTCTTCGATTTTAGATGTGATCGATAGCCTGAATAAAGCTGGCTATGAGGCTTATATTGTTGGGGGTGGTGTCCGTGATTTAATGCTAGGGCTTAATCCTAAAGATTTCGATGCAGTCACCAATGCGACACCTTCTCAAATTAAAGAAGTTTTTGGCCGACGTTGCCGAATTATTGGTCGTCGATTTGAATTAGCACACGTGTATTCTGGGCGTGAGCTCATTGAAGTTGCAACATTCCGTGCCCCCCCTAAAAAAGCAGTTACAAGTGCCTCGGGCATGATTTTACGTGACAATAACTGGGGTACCATCGAACAAGACTTTGCTCGACGTGACTTTTCTATCAATACTTTATATTACCAACCGCGCAAGAGTATTGTGCTCGATTTCTGTAAAGCGATTGACGATGTTAAAAACAAAACTTTGCGTTTATTGGGCGATCCGGCACAGCGCTTTGAAGAAGACCCTGTGCGTATGCTTAGAACGCTACGTTTTGCAGCCAAATTAAATTTCAAAATTGATTCAAATATTCTCGATATATTTAATGCTGAAATGACGCAACTATTGCGTGATGTCTCTCCGCATCGTTTATATGATGAATCTCAAAAGCTGTTCACAATGGGGCATTTGGCGCGAGTTTTGCCAATGTTGATTGAGTTTGGCGTCTGGAAGCAACTTTTTGCCGATGTTCAGCCTAATCTCACGCCATTCATTCAAAGAGCAGCAAAGAATACAGATCAACGTATCCAAGTAGGTAAAACTATTAACCCTGCATTTTTCTATGCAGTGTTATTGTGGCAGCCGTTTTTAGAGCGTTGTGAGTTTTATTTATCTAAAGGTATTGTGCCAGCTGAAGCCCGCGCACAGGCTGGTTTAGATGTCTTAAAACGTCAAGCGACACGCACAGTTATTCCTCGCTTTGCAGAAACTTTTATTCGTGAAGTTTGGGAAATGCAAACCCGTTTGCTCAATCCAAAACCACAGCAAATAGAGGCATTGGCAGGACATGCTCGCTTCCGTGCTGGTTTTGACTTCTTGTTACTTCGTGAAAAGTCAGGTGATGACACAACACAAGGAATGGGAAGTTGGTGGGAAACCTACCAAGAAATGTCAAATGACGAAAAAGAAGCTGCTATTAGCCAATATAATCGTCAAAAAGCTAAAAACCGTCGTAAGGTAGCTGCTGAGCCTATTGAAAGTAATAAAGTTGAAACGGAAATTGAACCTTTGGTTGATATTCCGGAACCACGCACTCGCCGTGGGAAAAAAGAACGTACGAGACCAGATCAGGCAGTAAGCCGATTTGTTGAAAAAGCGACCACTTCCGAAGCAGGTGTGACGGGTGATCATCCAATTTTAAAACGTAAGCGGGTACAACGCGATTTAAGCCAAGTTGTTTTTGGGCCAACGCAATGACAATCACCACTTATATTGGTTTAGGAAGTAATTTAGGCGATTCGCGTCAAATTTTATCTGAAGCTATTGCTAAGCTTAAAACCTTAGGAATGGTTAAAGTTTCTAGACTTTATCAAAGTCCACCTATGGGGCCTCAAGATCAGCCAAATTATTTAAATGCAGTTGCAGAATTAAATACGAATCTTGCACCTTTAGAGTTGCTAGATCATTTGCAACGTTTTGAGCAAGAAGCCGGTCGTGTGCGACTTCGCCGTTGGGGCGAGCGAACCTTAGATCTGGATTTGCTTATATATGGCAATGAAAAAATTCACAATGAGCGCTTAACTGTGCCGCACATAGGAATTTTACAACGAGATTTTGTTGTAATTCCCTTATTAGATTTAGATGCAGATTTACAATTGAATGGTCAGCCACTCAAAGATTTAGAGCTGATACAGCAGCCGACACTGACTGTACTTGCTGATGAGTCTTGGGCTTAAGCTCTCGATTCATTATGTTCTGCGAACTCCTGTAGAGGATATCATCATGATTAGTCTAAGTGACTTAAGAAAATTTAAAACCGAAGGACGCAAGTTCTCTTGCCTGACTTGCTACGATGCAAGCATGGCAAAAGCAATGGAACTTGCCGAAGTTGATACAATCTTAATTGGTGATTCTCTTGGAATGGCAATTCAAGGGCGAGATTCAACTTTGCCAGTAACTGTTGAAGATATGGCTTATCATACGGCAGCTGTTCGTCGTGGTAACCAGCATGCCTTGATTATGACTGACTTACCATTTATGAGTTATGCAACCTTAAATGATGCTTTGCAAAACGCAAGAACAGTCATGCAAGCCGGCGCTCAAATGGTGAAAATCGAAGGTGGTGCATGGTTGAGCGAAATCGTGCAGGTTTTAACCCGTAATGGTGTGCCTGTTTGTGTACATTTAGGCTTAACACCTCAATCTGTACATGTGTTTGGTGGCTATAAATTACAAGCTAGAACACGTGAAGCAGCAGATCAGCTTATTGCTGATTGTACAGCAGTGGTTGAGGCGGGCGCAGCGGTATTATTACTTGAATGTGTTCCTGCTCAGTTGGGACAAGAAATTGCTGAATTATTCCCAAATACGCCTGTAATTGGTATTGGTGCAGGTAATGCAACCGATGGCCAAGTATTGGTTGTACAAGATATGTTAGGTTTAACTTTTGGTCGAGTTGCGCGTTTTGTACGTAACTTTATGAAAGAACAATCAGGTGAAACTGCCATTTTAGATGCTTTTAAAGCTTATCATGCTGCGGTACTTGATCAGTCATTCCCTGCTAAAGAACATACTTTTCACGTTGAGCTGTAATTCATGAAAACAGAAACCACCATACAAGGTCTTGCAGCTTCTTTAAATCCTGCTAGAGCTGCACGTAAAATTATTGGTTTTGTCCCAACCATGGGAAATCTACATGAAGGACATCTCACCCTTGTTCGTGAAGCGAAAAAGCTATGTGATGTTGTGGTTGTAAGCATCTTTGTAAATCCGACTCAATTTGGACCGGGCGAAGATTTTGACAACTATCCTCGTACTTTAGAGCAAGATAGCCGTCTGCTTGCCGATGTCGGCTGTGACATTATTTTTGCGCCATCAGTTGAGCAAATGTACGGTACACAACCGCGCTTAACTAACATTAGTGTCAGCCAGATTACTGATGCTTTATGCGGTAGTTCACGTCCAGGACATTTTGATGGTGTAGCTTTGGTTGTAACGAAGCTCTTTAATATTGTGCAACCGAACTACGCTTTCTTTGGACAAAAAGATTACCAGCAGTTAGCCGTTATTCGCCAGTTTGTACAAGATTTAAATATTCCTTTAGAAGTAATTGGTGTACCAATTGTTCGCGCAGCAGATGGTTTGGCACTTAGCTCAAGAAATGGTTATTTAAGTGCTGAGCACCGTCAGGTGGCTCCGGTTATTTATCAAAGTTTGAAGCACGCCGAGCAACAGTTACATCAAGGCAAAGATTTGCAACAAGTTATAGAAGATATCAAAACTCAGTTGACAGATAATGGTTTTGTTGTTGATTATGTCGAAGCTCGTCAGACAAATCTGTTACCTGCTACTCAATTTGATCGTGATATTGTGTTATTTGTCGCGGCAAAACTGGGGGCAACACGTTTGATTGATAATTTAGAAGTCGCCTTTACACCCCAATAAAAGAGATCAAAGGACAGCCATGCCATGAAGCGTATACTTATCGTGACAGGACAGTCTGGTTCAGGAAAATCTTCAGCCCTTCAAGTATTAGAAGATTTGGGCTATTACTGTATTGATAATTTGCCTTTGGCATTGCTGCCTGAAATTGTGGCAAAGCTCGATCATGAAAATAATCTGGAGCAATTAGCTTTAGGTGTGGATGTGAGAAGTACTCGGGCAGATATGCAAGAGTTCGACCATGTTTTTGAGCAATTACAAAGACATGGCACTGTTGATGTTATTTATCTGACTACGCAAGATCAGGATTTGATTGCACGTTTTAGTGCATCACGTCGTCCACATCCACTCGCTAACCGTTTTAAAAGCCTGTTGCAATGTATTCATGAAGAAAAGCAGTTGCTGCTTCCTATTCAGTTCCGCGCTACGGTTCACATTGATACAACGGATAAAAGCGTTCATGATTTAAAGCATATTTTACTGTCTAAATTAGGGCAGTCAGATAAGCTTATTGTCATATTGCAGTCCTTTGGATATAAACATGGTATTCCTTTAGATGCCGACTATGTTTTTGATGTACGGCATTTACCAAATCCCCATTGGGATTTAGAATTAAGACGTTTTTCTGGTTTGGATGAGCCAGTAAGACAATTTTTAGAAGCAAGTCCACAAGCAAACGAAATGTTTGATGATATTCTTCACTTCTTAAAAAAATGGCTTCCAGCATTTGCTGAAGGACATCGTCACTATATGACGATTTCTATTGGTTGCACTGGAGGTCAACATCGTTCGGTTTATATCGTAGATAGACTAAAACAAGCACTTGAGGCAGAATGGTCTGTTCAGGTCTTACACAGAGAAATGAAGCACTGGTCATGATAGACACAACTGTTGATGTAATTAATAAACTCGGTTTACATGCTCGTGCATCAGGAAAACTGATAGAGGTCACTACAAAGTTTCGTTCGTCGATCCAGATTGGAAAAGGCGATCATTTGGTAGATGCAAAAAATATTATGTCTTTGCTGATGTTAGGTGCAGGTAAAGGGACCACTTTGCGATTGGTCATTGATGGCACCGATGAAGAACAGGCATTAAATGAAGTACAGGCGTTATTCGCAGCAAAATTTTATGAGGCAGATTAATCGTGGCACGTGGTTCCCAACGTTATACTGAAGAAGATTTCGGTTCTTTAGAAGGACGTGCAAGTAAAACTGAACAGAAAAAAGCAGTGCAACGCATGGCTGCTTTAGGTGAGCAACTCGCACAACTTTCTATTAAACAAATTCAGAAACTTCCAGTTGATGAGCGTTTAATTGATGCTTTAATGGAAGTGCAGAACATTAGTTCTTTTGAAGCACGTCGTCGCCAATTTCAACGTATTGGTAAGTTATTGCGCAATGAAGATGAGACGATTATTTTGTCTTATTTAACTCCGCAACAAGGCGCAAAAAGACAGGCTCAATTAATGCGTTGGGTTGACCGCATGATTGAACAGGGTGATCCTGCAATTAATGAATTTAGTAAAATTTATAATGCATCGGAACGTCATACCTTGCGTCAGCATGTGTTGAGAATCAATCGCGATAAAACTCAACAGGCGAGTGAAGCAGATATTGAGGCATCAAAAGTTAAATTTGTTAACTATGTGCAGCAAATTGCATTATTGTCTGATCAAGGCTAAATGCACTTAAATAAAAAAGCGACGCTCAAAGCGTCGCTTTTTTTATCTATATATTTTCTGCGCGTTCTTTTGCCCATTCACGCAAAATAAACTTTTGTAATTTGCCGGTCGATGTTTTTGGAATTTCTGTAATGACCACATCTTTAGGAACTTTAAAGCGTGCTAATTCTTTTTGGCAATGTGCAATAATTTCTTCAGGCGTTGCTGTCGCACCCATCTTTAATTCAATAAAAGCACATGGCACTTCTTGCCAACGAGCATCGGGTTTAGCCACTACCGCAGCGGTTAAAACAGCGGGGTGTTTATATAAAACATCTTCTACTTCTAGAGATGAAATATTTTCTCCACCTGAAATAATAATGTCTTTCGAGCGATCAGTAATTTTTGCATAACCATCAGGATGGCAAACGGCTAAATCTCCCGTGTGGAACCATCCGCCAGCAAAAGCTTCTTGGGTGGCTTTCGGGTTTTTTAAATATCCTTTCATGACAATATTGCCACGAAACATTATTTCTCCCATAGTTTGCCCATCATTGGGTACAGGCTGCATTGTTTCTGGGTCTAACACACGCATACTGTCTTGCAATGGATAGGGTACACCTTGACGAGAATGAAGCTGAGCTTGCTCGGCAATTGAAAGCTCATTCCATCCCGATTGCGAAGCACATAAGGCAGAAGGACCATAGGTTTCTGTTAAGCCATACACATGGTTCACATTAATTCCCATATTTCGCATACCTTCAATAATAGCGACAGGTGGAGCTGCTCCGGCAACCATTACTTCAACATGGTGGTCAAAGTTAGTTTGTTTTTCTTTAGGTAAGTTAATAATCATTGAAAGAACAATCGGTGCACCACAGAAATAATCAACTTTATGTTCTGCAATGAGTTGCATGACTAATTCTGGGTCGACTTTGCGCAAACAAATATTGGTCCCACCGCTGGCAGCGATACTCCATGCGAAACACCAGCCATTACAATGGAAAAGCGGTAATGTCCATAAATACACAGCGCGAGGTTTCATTCCGCAGGCCAATATATTACTTGCAGCATTGAGGTAAGCCCCACGATGATGATAAACAACGCCTTTAGGATTACCTGTAGTTCCGGATGTGTAGTTTAAGCTAATTGCATCCCATTCATCTTCTGGTAAATGCCAAGTAAAGTTAATGTCGCCTTGGGCAATCCATTCTTCATATTCAAAAGATCCGATAAACTGATTTTCACCTTCATATTCATCATCAGCTACGTCAATCACAATAATGTGTTGGTCAGGAATAAGAGAGAGGGCTTCTCTTGCTAAATTAACAAATTCAGGGTCAACCAACAGTACTTTGCTTTCAGCATGTTCAAGCATGAAAGCTATTGTTTTTGCATCTAAGCGTGTATTGAGTGTATTGAGTACGGCGCCAGCCATAGGAACTGCAAAATGTGCTTCAACCATGGCTGGAATATTTGGTAATAAGACTGATACCGTATCATTTTTTTTAATTCCCAGTTGTTTGAGCTGAGAAGCAAATTGGCAACAACGTTGATAAGTTTCTTTCCATGAAATTTGGCGCTTACCATGAATAATCGAAGCTTGATTAGGATAAATATAAGCTGCACGCTCTAAGTAGCGTAGAGGTGACAATGCAACAAAGTTTGCGGGTGTGCGTGGTAACTCATCATAAGCACTAACCATGGTAAACAACTCCGTGTTCTATTTTTAATTCATTCTTTGAAAATATGACTTAATACTCATCAAAGCATCTATGCTTTAGTCTTAAAGAGAAATACCCTTCAGTCAGAAAATGAGCAAAAATGCTATTTTCTTCATCTTAAACCACTTGCGTTGAGTGTGTTTAAAAAATCTTCCCAATATATTTTTTAAGTCATTTATTGCTGTTTACCTGATAAGCAAAATGTATTTATGATTTTATGGGTTCAAAGGTTTTCACTTTGCTTGAACAAGTGTAAAATCTTTCAGGTTTTTTTAATTTTGCTTTACACCGTTTTTATATTTTGAGGTTCGCCTCGATCATAATCTCGCGGTGAAATGCTCCTTCGTATAGGGCATCACTCCTTAAGGATTTTTTTATGCCAATTATCACATTGCCAAATGGCGATCAAAAGAATTTTGATCATGCCGTATCTGTTATGGAAGTTGCCCAAAGTATTGGGCCCGGTCTAGCAAAGAATACTGTTGCCGGACGAGTAAATGATCGCTTAGTTGATGCATGTGACTTAATTACCGAAGATTCAACCTTACAAATTATCACTCCAAAAGATGAAGAAGGTCTTGAAATCATTCGCCATTCTTGCGCGCACCTTGTGGGACACGCTGTTAAACAGCTATTCCCTGAAGCCAAGATGGTGATTGGTCCAGTCATTGAAGAAGGTTTTTACTACGACATCTGGATGCCTCGTCCTTTTACATTAGACGATATGGCAGCTATCGAAGAGCGTATGAAAAAGCTCATCGATCAAGATTACGATGTCGTTAAAAAAATGACACCACGTGATGAAGTAATTGCTGAATTTACTGCACGTGGCGAAGAATACAAATTACGCTTGATTGCGGACATGCCAGAAGAAACACAAATGGGCTTGTACTACCATCAAGACTATTTGGACATGTGCCGTGGTCCACACGTACCAAACACCAAATTCTTAAAATCATTCAAGCTGACAAAAATCTCTGGCGCTTACTGGCGCGGTGATGCGAAGAATGAACAGCTTCAACGTATTTATGGTACAGCATGGGCTGATAAGAAACAGCTTGCTGCATACATTAAGCGTATTGAAGAAGCTGAAAAACGCGACCACCGTAAAATTGGTAAAGCTTTAGACTTGTTCCATATGCAAGAAGAAGCACCAGGTATGGTGTTCTGGCATCCAAATGGTTGGACGATTTACCAAGTTCTTGAACAATACATGCGTAAAGTTCAGCAAGACAATGGTTACCTTGAGATTAAAACACCGCAAATCGTAGATTTTACGCTTTGGGAAAAATCAGGTCATGCGGCCAACTACGCTGACAA
Source organism: Acinetobacter sp. AYS6 (assembly GCF_025630795.1). Lineage (NCBI taxonomy): Bacteria > Pseudomonadati > Pseudomonadota > Gammaproteobacteria > Moraxellales > Moraxellaceae > Acinetobacter > Acinetobacter sp. AYS6. Next base: position 33,369 of record NZ_JAOTNV010000008.1, on the reverse strand, counting down.
CATGTTTACGACTCATTCTGAAAGTCGTAATTATGCGGTTAAACCAATGAACTGCCCATGTCACGTGCAAGTTTTCAACCAAGGTTTGAAGTCTTACCGTGATTTGCCAATTCGTTTGGCAGAGTTTGGTTCTTGCCATCGTAATGAACCATCTGGTTCTTTACACGGTATTATGCGTGTACGTGGCTTTACACAAGATGATGCTCATATCTTCTGTACGAAAGAACAAATCGGTCAAGAAGTTGCAGACTTTATTAAACTGACACTTGATGTTTATAAAGATTTTGGCTTTGAAGAAGTGCAAATGAAACTTTCTACACGTCCAGAAAAACGTGTAGGTGATGATGCGCTTTGGGATATGGCTGAGAAATCTTTAGCAGATGCTTTAGATGCAGCGGGACTTGAGTGGGAATTACAACCAGGTGAGGGCGCGTTCTACGGTCCGAAAATTGAATTCTCATTGAAAGACTGTCTCGGACGTGTATGGCAATGTGGTACTATTCAGTGTGACTTCAATTTACCAGAACGTTTAGATGCATCTTATGTGACTGAAGACAATGATCGTGATCAGCCTGTTATGTTGCATCGTGCAATTCTTGGCAGTTTTGAACGTTTTATTGGTATACTAATTGAACACTACGCTGGTTTCATGCCACCTTGGTTGTCGCCGTTACAAGCATGTGTTATGAATATTACTGACTCTCAAGCTGAAGCTTGTGAGAAAGTCGTAGCAAAACTCAAAGAAAATGGTCTTCGTGCTATTTCTGACTTGAGAAACGAAAAAATCGGATTTAAGATTCGTGAGCGTACTCTAGAGCGTATTCCTTACCTGTTAGTTCTTGGTGATCGAGAAGTTGAAGAAGGTACAGTGAATGTACGTACGCGCTCAGGAAAAAATTTAGGTACTATGTCAGTAGATGCATTCATTGACTTAGTGAAGTCTGCCGTCGCCGAACGCGGCCGGTATATTGTGGAGTAAGAAAGATTAAACAGCCTGACCGTAACCAACAACAAGGTGCAAAAAGCAACCGTCCAGCAATTAACGATGAGATCCGTGCAAAAGAAGTACGCCTCGTCGGTGCTGAAGGTGAGCAAAAAGGAATTGTTTCATTAAGTGAAGCACTGCGTGCTGCTGAAGAGGTTGAACTTGATCTTGTTGAGATCGTTGCAAACGCCGAGCCGCCTGTTTGTAAAATTATGGATTACAACAAGCACTTGTTTGACCTTAAACAGAAGCAAAAAGATGCGAAGAAAAAACAGCATCAAGTGCAAGTGAAGGAAATCAAACTGCGCCCTGCAACTGATGTTGGTGATTATCAAGTTAAGCTTCGTGCTATTTTGAAATTCCTTGAAGAAGGAAACAAAGTGAAGATCACTTTACGTTTCCGTGGTCGTGAAATGGCTCATCAACAGCTTGGCTTAGCTCAATTGCAAAAAATTGAAGCAGATGTAGCTGAGTTTGGGGTTGTGGAACAAGCACCGAAAATGGAAGGCCGTCAAATGGGTATGTTACTTGGACCGAAAAAGAAAAAGTAATACTCAAAAAAAGCACTGCAAAAGCAGTGCTTTTTTATATCCTCATAACAATAAAAAAAGATTATTTAACTTTTCTCTATTCAGTTTTATTTAAGACAATTGGTGTATTTTTTAAGAAATTCAATTCATGAATTTTATGTATTTTTTAGTGTTGGAAATCTAATCGTCTCTCTTAAAACATGATATAACGCAAGACGCAGTCATGATAACGATGAATAGGAAAATAGAATGATTGATCTATATTATTGGGGAACGCCCAATGGACATAAAATCACAATTGCCTTAGAAGAAATGGGACTGGATTACACCCTTTACCCAATCAATATTTTAGAGAATGACCAATTTCAACCAGATTTCCTGAAAATTTCCCCAAATAATAAAATTCCTGCGATTGTGGATCAAAATGGACCTCGTGGTGAGCCGATATCTATATTTGAATCGGGTGCTATCTTGCAATATTTAGGTCGAAAAACTGGGTTATTTTATCCAGCCGATGAGCAAGAGCGAGTTGAGGTTGAGCAATGGCTTATGTGGCAAATGGGTGGTTTAGGGCCTATGCTTGGGCAAAATCATCATTTCAATCGTTTTGCTCCAGAAAAAATCCCCTATGCTATAGAGCGCTATGTAAATGAGACTAAACGTTTATATGGTGTACTTAATAAGCAATTAATTGGTCAGAAGTTTGTTGCAGGTGAATATTCTATTGCTGATATGGCAATTTTGCCGTGGATTTTACGTTATGAATGGCAAGGTATCCAAATTGAAGACTATCCATACGTACAAGAATATATTGTCCGCTTAACAGCACGTCCAGCCGTTCAGAAAGCACTATCAATTAAAGTAGCTTAATTTCTTGCCTAGATTTAGTAAATGTTTAAAGCGAAAAGTCGTTTGGTGTAATTGATTATGCTGAGTTACTTTTTGCTTTTTATCAGTGCTTTTGGCGCTGCCACATTATTACCTCTACAGTCTGAAGCGGTATTAGTAACCTTATTATTAAAGGGACAATATTCAGCTTTGCTTTTAATCAGTACTGCTACTTTGGGTAATGTATTGGGTTCTTGTGTCAATTGGTGGTTAGGCCTAAAGATAGAGCAGTTTAAACATCGAAAGTGGTTTCCAGTTTCTGAAAAGCGTTTAGAACAAGCCCAGCGCTTTTATCATAAGTATGGCTTTTACTCTTTACTTTTAAGTTGGGCGCCCATCATTGGCGATCCAATTACTTTGGTTGCTGGACTCTTCAAAGAAAATTTTTGGCGCTTCCTTGGTATTGTTATTATTGCTAAAGCAGGGCGCTATTTGTTTATTTACTGGGTGGTGATGGGTTTTATTTAAAATAAAAAAAGCATCCGAAGATGCTTTGATTTATTACTATTTAAATTAATCTTCTGAACTTCTGGTGATATCAACTTTAAATAGATCGTTCGTTTTAATCCAACAGAAAGTCACAACAACCAGAGTCATGCAGCCTCCAAAAATTGTAGCGGTAATCGTGCCTAAATATTTAGCCGCTAAACCTGATTCAAAGGCTCCTAATTCATTACTTGAAGATACAAACATACCGTTTACGGCAGCAACGCGGCCTCGCATATTTTCTGGTGGGAAAATTTGCAAAATGGTTTGTCTTACAACAACAGAAATACTGTCACAAGCGCCTGTCATAGCAAGAGCAAAAAGAGATAACCACATATTGTTTGAGAAGGCGAATAGAATAGTAAATATTCCAAAACCTGCTACAGCAAGTAACATGTTACGCCATGCATGCTGAGTTGGTGGAAAGCGAGTCAAAGCAATCATGGTAATAAGTGCGCCAATAGATGGAGCAGCTCGTAAATATCCAAGCCCTTCTGGACCGACTTTTAATATATCTTCTGCGAAAATTGGTAATAACGCGATAACGCCGCCAAATAAAACAGAAGCTAAATCAAGAGAAATTGCCCAAAGAACAATTTTGGTTTTCCAGATAAAACGGAAACCTTCTCCTAAGCTTTCTAAAATATTGTCAGTTTCAATTTTAGGGAAATTACGTTTATGCAATAAGTTAATTAAAATAAAGCAAATACCAAGTAAAACAGCAACGCTAAATAGGCTGGTTTCTCTGCCTAAATAAGCAAGCATAAAACCACCCAGCATTGGTCCAATAATTACACCACTTTGCCAACCAATGGTTGTCCATGTCGCACCATTTGCATAAAGTTCGCGTGGAATTAAAAATGGTTTTAAAGATGTTGCAGAAGGATTGTAGAAACCACGGATTGTTCCTAAGCCAAAAATAACAGCATAAATGCCCCAAGAAAGGAAGATAACACTGATATGCCCTAAACCATGTAAGTGGAAAAGTAACCATAAAACCAGGGGAAGGGGAACCGAGAAAAATAAACAGATTTTCATAATAATCTGTTTATTAAACCTATCTGCAAAATAGCCTCCCCAAAGAGAAAGGGCAATAAACGGAATAGCCTCTGCAAGTCCGATTAAACCTAAAGTTAGTGGGTCTTTGGTGATTTGATATAATGAATAGGCAACAATAATTTCTTGAATCAAAATTGCGAGCGTTAAGCAAAACTGATTGATCGTAACGATAGAGAAGTCTCGATACCGTAATGCAGCGAAAGCATCATTTTGTATATTCATATTCTTTTGAATTTAAGAGATTGCACTTATTATAGGCGATGATTTTGTGGATTTTCTCGTAATTTGATAATTGATTATAGAAAATATCGTTTATATAAAATACACAATTTACTATCAAAAAATGAGCATTTTACTTTTGTTTTAAGTTGGGATGCTTTAGAATATCGGCTCCCTTACCTGCAGGTCGTTTTTGCAATGGTGCAAACGTTCCGAACAGGTGTTCAAAAGAGGTTGTTATGCCTAAGATGAAAACTCGCCGCGGTGCTGCTAAACGCTTCAAAGCGACTGCACACGGTTTCAAGCGCAAACAAGCATTTAAGCGCCACATTTTGACCAAAAAATCTGCTAAACGTATCCGTCAATTACGCGGCTGTGTAATGGTTCATGTTTCTGACGTGAACTCAGTTCGTCGTATGTGCCCATACATCTAAGGAGATTATAAATGGCTCGTGTAAAACGTGGTGTAGTGGCTCATCGTCGTCACAAAAAAATTCTTGCTCGCGCTAAAGGTTACTATGGTGCTCGTTCACGCGTTTACCGCGTAGCGTTCCAAGCGGTAATCAAAGCTGGTCAATACGCTTATCGTGACCGCCGTCAAAAGAAACGTCAATTCCGTGCTCTATGGATTGCGCGTATCAATGCTGGTGCTCGTCAAAACGGTTTGTCTTACAGCCGTATGATCGATGGCTTGAAAAAAGCTCAAGTGATCATCGACCGTCGCGTATTAGCTGACATCGCTATGCATGATGCAGTAGCATTTGCTGCTTTAGCTGAAAAAGCTAAAGGTGCATTAGCTGCATAAGCTTAGAGATTCAAAAAAAGGCCGCTTTTTAGCGGTCTTTTTTATTTTTAGTGGTTTTATTTTAAAAAAGAAAATAATCAGAGATAAATGATGAAAGACGAAAAATTTCTAAATAACTTAATACAAAAAGTACAGCAAGGTCACCAGTTTAAGTACTTATGTTTCTGGGGGCATACTCCTAAACAAGCTGATCTTGTTGATAAAAGCTGTTTTAGCCAGTGGTTTCCTGCGCAACTTAAAGTAGAAGGTGAGGAATACTTTACTACTGAGCACTATATGATGGCGCAAAAAGCAAAATTATTTAATGATGAAGAAATTTTTGCACAGATTTTGCAGGTTAAACATCCGAATGAGGTGAAACAGCTAGGTCGTAAAGTACGTAGTTATGACGAACAGATATGGCGAGAAAAACGTTTTGACATAGTGATGCAGGCGAACTTTGCTAAATTCTCCCAGCATCTTGAACTGAAAAAATTCTTATTAGCCACAAAAGACCGTATTTTGGTTGAAGCATCTCCAGTCGATAAAATTTGGGGAGTTGGTATGGCACAAGACCATCCACATATTCAAGATCCATCTCAATGGCAAGGCTTAAATTTGTTGGGTTTTGCTCTAATGCATGTTCGAGAGCGGCTTTTAGCTGAATAAGTTTGTATGAAACAAATTAGTGCTTTACTTTAAAAGTAGTGACATGAGGGGGACGAATTGCAATTACTAAATGAAAGAGAAATTCGTATAGCTACTTTTAAGGATGCATTATCTATTGCAGAAGTACATGTGCAGTGTTGGAAAGAAACCTATACAGGTATGCTTAAGCAGGAAATATTAGATGAGCTTAAAGTACTAGATAAAGAACAGTTATGGAAAGAAATCACCAAAAGCCCTGATCATAAGTTATTTATCTATACTGAAAATGGAATAGTGAAAGGCTTTCTCGATGGTTACTTAAATCCAGAGAATAATATTGCTGAAATTCTTGCTTTTTATCTTTTGAAAGAAATCCAAAGGCAAGGTATAGGACAAGAGTTGTTTCAAAAGTTTTATCAATGTGCTTTAAATCATAGGTGCAGTTTTATTCGTTTAGAAGTTTTTAATAAAAATCCAAGCCGTTTCTTCTATGAAAAAATGGGAGCTAAAATAATTGGCGAAACCGAACTACCTGAGTTCGGTTTCGAAATAACAGAATTACTTTATCAATGGAAACTTTAATCTGAGTTAAAGCCCAAAATAATAAGCCAGAGCACAAATAATAATCGTTAGAATAATCAGCTTAATAACGCCTGAACCAGTGCCTTTATGGTGGTGAGATTTCAACTGTTGTGGAATTTCATTTGATTGTTCAAACGGAGAGACCTTAGCAACTGGAATTATTTGAGCTGTTTGGTAGTGATTAGCAGCTTTAACAATAAGTTTGGCAAACAAATCATCAGTCTTTTGCGTAAAATTTCTTAAATTAATGAGTTGTTCTTGGTCTAGCTCTTCTCCTAACGGATCATTTGCAAGACGTTTTTTCTGTTCTAAATAATTGGCTAATGCTTGAGTACGAGATAAAAGTTGGTGAGCATAATCTGCAGGATAAGTCTCTGGAATTAAAGCAAGCCTTTGTTCTTGGCTCGTAATGTTGGTGCCATCAAAGTAAGTTTTTTGAAATTCTGGTTCCTCAAAGCCTGCTGCATATTTACTACGAAATAATTCACTCTCCATAAAATCAGCTATTTCTTGCCATGGTGGATTTTTTAAATCTGCGTCTACTTTTTTTGATAATTTTTCATTGAGTTCAAAACGCCAGAAAGTTTCTAAACGAAGCTCGCAGGTTTGTGAAGCTGGGGCTTCAAACTCATTGTCATTGTTATACCATTCAGCAAGTTCATGGCCGAAAATCCATGCAAATTTCTTATCATTTTGATGGCTAACAATAAAATGAGTATAAGGCAAAAGCTCAACGTTGCTGTTTGGATTTTGCTCTTCATTTAGAAGGCTTGATAAATGTAAACTGAGCTGAGTGGTACCTTGTTTTTTTAGGGCCTCTAGCCAAACTTGAAAGTGTTGAGCAAGTAAATGCTGCGAAGCTAAGTCACGAAACTGAAAACTATGGTGGTCAAAAATATGATGTTGTCGCCATTGGGTGAAGCTTAAATTTTGGCGGAGGTATTCATTACCATACGTCACAAGCGTAAGTTGTTGTTTCCAAATTTGATTGAGCGCCATAATAGTTGATCTCATTGACGATGCTATTATCTTATACGTTTTATCTTTTTGTTGCCTAATACATTTTTCATGATGGATAAACTTCATCAATCTGATGAAAAACTGTTAGAATGCAGTGTTTTATTATATTTTTTTAATTTGTTGCTTTGAGAGTTAATATGTCACTGGAAGCCCTGACCACAGAAGCGCTTGCTGCCATTGCAGCAGCTCAAGACCTTGTTGCACTTGATCAGGTGCGTGTGCAATTTACAGGGAAAAAAAGCCAGCTTGCAGAACAATCGAAAGCATTAGGGAAAATGGACCCTGAAGAACGCAAAGTACAAGGTGCTGCGATTCATGCTGTTCGAGAAACAATTAATACTGCTTTAACAGAACGTCAAGCGGCATTACAACAGGCAGCACTTGAGCAAAAACTAGCAAGTGAAACGATTGATATTACTTTGCCGGGCCGCGGTCAACGCGTTGGTACAGTTCACCCTGTCACTCAAGTACAAGAAAGAATTTGTCAGTTCTTCACTAAAGCTGGTTTTACAGTTGCGACTGGTCCAGAAGTTGAAGATGACTATCATAATTTTGAAGCATTAAATATTCCTGGTCACCATCCAGCGCGTGCTATGCACGATACTTTCTATTTTGATGCCACTCATTTACTGCGTACGCATACGTCTGGTGTACAGATTCGTACAATGGAAACAAGTGAGCCACCAATTCGTATTGTATGCCCTGGGCGTGTTTATCGTTGTGACTCGGATCAGACGCATTCGCCAATGTTCCATCAGATCGAAGGCTTGTATGTTGCTGAGAACACCAGCTTTGCTGAATTAAAAGGTTTATTAATTAACCTGCTGAATGAATTTTTCGAGAAAGATTTAAAGGTACGTTTCCGTCCATCATATTTCCCGTTTACTGAGCCAAGTGCAGAAGTAGATATTATGGATGAACGCGGCCGTTGGTTAGAGGTTTTAGGCTGTGGCATGGTGCATCCAAATGTATTAAGTGCTGCGGGTATTGATCCTGATAAATACAAAGGCTTTGCTTTTGGTTTAGGGGTAGAGCGCTTTGCTATGTTGCGTTATGGCATTAATGACTTGCGTATGTTCTATCAAAATGATGTGCGTTTCTTACGCCAATTTGCCTAACAGTTTTTCAGGATTAAAAAAGGTTTATAAAGATGAAGATTAGCGAAAATTGGCTACGCACATGGGTTAATCCAGCAATTGATAGTGATACATTGTCTGATCAGTTGACGATGCTTGGTCTTGAAGTTGATGAATTGGCACCTGTGGCTAAACCATTTACGGGTGTAGTAATCGGTGAAGTGCTCACGGTTGAGCAGCATCCAGACGCAGATCGTTTGCGCGTTACAACTGTGAATATTGGTTCGGGTGAGCCACTACAAATTGTTTGTGGTGCACCAAATGTCCGTGCTGGAATGAAAGCACCTGTGGCAACCATTGGCGCGGTATTACCTGGTGATTTTAAAATCAAAAAAGGTAAGCTTCGTGGTGTTGAGTCACAAGGAATGCTTTGTGGAGCTTCTGAGATTGATCTAGAAGATAAAATCGATGGTTTACTTGAATTACCAGCTGATGCTCCAGTAGGCGTAAATATCCGTGAATACTTAAAACTTGACGACAATGTTATTGATATCAGTATTACACCGAACCGTGGTGACTGTTTTAGTATTCGTGGTATTGCTCGTGAAATTGCAGTTATTAATAAGCTGCAAATGAATGAACCTGAAATCAAGTCAGTTGATGCCACCATTGCTGATGAGAAAAAAGTAGTTATCAGTACTGATGGAGCTCCACGTTATTTAGGGCGTGTAGTTAAGAATGTTAATGTAAAAGCTGCTACTCCTGAGTGGATGGAACAAGCTTTAGCGCGTTCAGGAATTCGTACTCATAGTATTTTGGTTGATGTGACTAACTATGTCTTAATGGAATTGGGTCAACCAATGCATGCATTCGATTTGTCTAAAATCGAAGGGACTGTACATGTTCGTCAAGCAATACAACAAGAAAAGTTACAACTCTTGAATGATCAAGAAGTTGAGTTGCAAGAAGATATAATGGTAATTGCTGATGACCAAAAAGCTTTGGCAATTGCTGGAATTATGGGTGGCTTGGCATCAAGTGTAACCGATGATACAACTGATATTTTCCTAGAAAGTGCTTTCTTCGCGCCACTCGCGATTGCTGGTCGTGCTCGTCGTTTCGGTTTACATACTGATTCTTCGCAGCGTTATGAACGTGGGGTAGATTTTGAGTTACCTTTACTTGCCATGAATCGTGCTTCTCAGCTTATTCAAGAGTTAGCAGGCGGCGAGTTTGGTCCAATTACTGTAGCTGAAAAAACTGATCTACTGCCTAAGCGTGAAGCAATTGAATTGAAACAAGCTCAGGTAGACCAATTGTTGGGATATCAAGTTGCGGGTGAGTTCATTGCAGATGCTTTAACTCGACTAGGGTGTAAGGTAACAGTTAAGGCTGAAGGTGAATGGAGTGTAGTGCCCCCATCACATCGTTACGATATGGCTATTTATCAAGACTTAATTGAAGAAGTAGCGCGTATTGATGGTTATGACAATATCCAGATTAGCTTACCAAGCATGGATGTTAAGTTTGCTAAATATCAAGATCGCTTTGAACTTGCTGAATTGCGTCAAACAATCGTGACTTTAGGTTATCAAGAAGCAATTAGCTTTAGCTTTGCTGATGCGAAACTTGAAAAGCAATTAAATCCTGAAGTTAAGCCATTGATGTTAGCAAATCCAATTTCAAGTGATTTGGCCGCAATGCGTAGTACTTTACTTTCTAGTTTAATTCCTTGCGTACAATATAACCTCAACCGTCAGCAAAATCGCGTGCGCTTTTTCGAGTTCGGGCTACGTTTTGATTATCAAAATGCGAAGAACATTGAAGACTTACAACAGACTCCTACTCTGGCTCTAATTGCAGTAGGCTCGCAAAAACCAGAAACATGGCATTCTAAGCCTCAACCAATGGATTTCTTCGATTTCAAAGGAGAGGTTGAAGAGATTTTAGCTGCTGGTCGCGTCAAAGTTGAATATGTGCGTTCAGAGCGTGCATGGTTGCATCCAGGGCAGTCTGCTGAAATTTTAGTTGATGGACAATCAATTGGTTACTTAGGTCGTTTGCATCCATCTTTAGAAAATGAGCTAGATTTAAGCACAACTTGGGTTGCTGAACTCGATCAAACAGCTGTTTTGCAATCTTATGTATCTAATTTTACAGAATTATCACGTTTTCCTTCGATCAGACGTGATATTGCGCTTTTAATCTCTGATAATATAAATGTTAGAGATATTCAGCAGTTAATCGAACAAACTGGTGGAGAGCTTTTAGACTCTACATGGCTGTTCGATGTGTATACGGGGCAGGGTGTCGAAGAAGGTAAGCGCTCATTAGCGTTTGCACTATTATGGCAACATCCTTCACGTACGCTTGAAGATGCTGAAATTAAATCTGGTATGGACAATATAATCCAAGTGTTAGAAAACACTTATCAAGCGACATTGAGGGCCTCATGACAGCATTAACTAAAGCAGACATGGCTGATCATTTAAGTGAGTTAACCAGCTTAAATCGCCGTGAAGCAAAACAAATGGTCGAGTTGTTCTTCGACGAAATTAGCCAAGCACTTATTGCAGGAGAGCAGGTTAAGCTCTCTGGTTTTGGTAATTTCGAGTTAAGAGATAAACGCGAACGTCCAGGACGTAATCCTAAAACAGGTGAAGAAATTCCAATTTCGGCACGTAGGGTAGTGACCTTTAGAGCAGGTCAGAAGTTTAGACAACGCGTTGGAAATGAGCAGATCGATTGATCTGCTTTTTTTATTTATAGTTTTTATATTTTTCTAAAATTTAGACATAAAAAAAGAGGACAAAATGTCCTCTTTTTTCTAATCTAAGTATAGATTAGTGTGCAGCAGAAGCAGCAGCAGGTGCAGAAGCAGCAGGTGCAGAAGCAGCAGCATCAACAGCTGTAGAAGCAGCAGTAGCAGCTTCAGAAGCAGCAGTAGCAGCAGTAGAAGCAGCAGCTACAGCTTCAGAAGCAGCAGCAGCAGGAGCTTCTTCTTTCTTAGAACAACCAACGAAAGCTAAAGTAGCAGCAACAGCAGCAGCAACAGCAAATTTTTTGAATAACATGGCATCACTCTCACAAAAAAGATTTGAGATTAAAAAAACCTAAGTTGGACTGTTTTGCTTTTATTATTCCTAAAACGTAGCTAGGTAACAACGCATGGAGCAGTCTAACTGGTCTGCCGCTATGCTATCACTGCAAATGCTGAAATACTACTGTCGTCTATCAAAAAAACGTATGAAAAAGAGAAAAACAGTCTGTTTTTTAACAGAAAAAAACAATCAATCAGTCCGACTGTATTGGAAAAGGTAGAGATAAGCTACTAAAAAACTTAATTTTTTTAATTCAAAAATATTTATTATCAAAAGCTTATAAATAATTTTACATAAAAAACTGCAAAATGTATCTTTGTGTAAAGTTTGTCAACCAAATAAAAAGCCACTCAAAAGAGTGGCTTTTTATGGAAGATTAATCGATTAAGTTGAAGCTTTACGTTTCATTTGATCGAAGAAATCATCATTTGTTTTAGTTTCTTTCATACGGTCAAGTAAGAATTCCATGGCCGCCAACTCATCCATAGGATGGAGAAGCTTACGGAGGATCCAAACTTTACGTAAGTTATCATCATCCATTAAACGCTCTTCACGACGGGTGCCGGATTTCTTAATGTTCATGGCAGGGAAGACGCGTTTTTCAGCGATACGGCGATCAAGAGTAATCTCTTGGTTACCTGTACCTTTGAATTCTTCATAAATGACGTCATCCATTTTACTGCCTGTTTCAATCAAAGCAGTTGAGATGATCGTAAGAGATCCACCTTCTTCAATATTACGTGCAGCACCGAAGAAGCGTTTAGGGCGTTCTAATGCATGAGCATCCACACCACCAGTTAATACTTTACCTGATGAAGGAATGACAGTGTTATATGCACGCGCTAAACGGGTAATCGAGTCAAGCAGAATCACAACGTCTTTTTTATGTTCAACAAGACGTTTTGCTTTTTCAATTACCATTTCTGCAACTTGTACGTGGCGAGCTGGAGCTTCATCGAATGTTGAAGCAATGACTTCACCGCGAACAGTACGTTCCATTTCAGTTACTTCTTCTGGACGCTCGTCAATTAATAGAACAATCAGGAATACTTCAGGATTGTTTCTAACAATAGATTGAGCAATATTTTGAAGTAACATTGTTTTGCCCGCTTTTGGCGGTGCAACAATAATAGAACGTTGCCCTTTACCAATTGGCGCAACTAAATCAACAACACGAGCAGTTAAATCTTCTGTCGTACCATTACCTAGTTCCATAACCAATTGTTCAGTCGGGAAAAGTGGAGTTAAGTTTTCAAATAGAATTTTATTTCGAGAATTTTCTGGCGTGTCATAGTTAATCTGGTTAACTTTGAGCAACGCAAAATAACGCTCACCTTCTTTTGGAGGGCGAATAGTACCTGTGATGGTATCACCTGTACGCAAGTTAAAGCGTCGGATTTGTGAGGGACTCACATAAATATCATCCGGACCTGCTAAATACGAACCTGCGGCAGATCGCAAAAAACCAAAACCATCAGAGAGAATTTCAAGAACGCCATCACCAAAAATTTCTTCGCCATTCATCGCATGGCGTTTCAAAATGGCAAAGATAATATCTTGCTTTCGGTTACGAGCCATACCTTCCAGGCCCATAAATTCAGCAATTTTAATTAATTCACCAATTGGTTTTTTCTTGAGTTCAGTTAAATTCATAAGGGTCAGAATTAGGAAAGAGTAGAGTGTGGTTTAAAAAGAAGAAAAATCGCTCGCATACAAAAAAGATTATCGCAATTGTATTTACACAATAACAATTCAGAAGTCTGATTGATTGTTTCGAAGAAAAATGTGAAAAAACAATTTCTGTTGCCGAGTGGCGATCTTTATGTTTGTGTCTTGTAAGAAGCCGGACGAAGATGATTCCCTTCAGTGCCTCTTGAGCATGCAATATAAGCCAGCTTGGTTAATTTGTCAATTTATAGCCGAAAAAAATACGCTATAAAAAAGTATAGCGTATTTTCATTCTTAGCATTTTGACTTAAACATTTTCATCAATAAAGCTAACAAGTTTAGAGCGAGGTACAGCACCAATTTGTTGAGCTACAACCTCACCATTTTTGAAAAGTAATAAAGCAGGAATATTACGGATATTGTATTTCACCGCAATATCTTCGCAAGAAGTCACATCAACTTTAACAATTTTTACTTTACCAGCATATTCACTTGATAGGTCTTCAAGAACAGGTGCAATTGCTTTACAAGGTGCACACCAACCTGCCCAGAAGTCAACAAGTACTGGTGTTTCAGCATCTAGAACATCTGCTTGGAAGTTATCATCAGTTGTATTTACAATAGTCGCAGACATGGTACGGCTCCAATTTTTAGAAAAAAGTGCTATTACTACAGGAGAAATTTATCTCTATCAGTATTACATAGCTACTTAGTTCAATGTAAGGGTTTGATGCTATTATTCAAGGCTTCACTAAATTTGTCTAATGGATGCTCACGATATTCATCATCGACTTGTACAATCAACTCATAAATAGAAAAATATAAATGACAGTTAATTGTTGATGAAAATGACTTTTCAATTGCATTCGTGTGAATTACTCTAGGCGTGAATTGTTATGGGTTTAGTTCAATAATGTCTGACTTTCTGATTGATGAAGAATTACTTGCCGCCATAGATATGGGGTCGAACAGTTTTCACCTTGCAATTGCACGGGTAGATCATGGTGAAGTTAAAAAAGTTGCTTCGATGTCAGAAAAAGTACAGCTTGCAGCTGGTTTAGATGAGAATAAAAATTTAACAGAAGCTGCTCAGCAACGTGGTTTGGCATGTCTAGCACGTTTTGTCGGAAGATTGAGTTCGGTTCAACCTAATCGTTTACGAATTGTGGCTACAAATGCCTTGCGTCAGGCAAAAAATGGACATGAATTTATTCAAAAAGCTGCAGAAATTTTACCTAAACCTATTGAAATTATTGCAGGACGAGAAGAAGCCCGTCTGATCTATCTGGGCGTATCGCATACAATGGCCAATGGCGGGCGTCGCTTAGTCGTCGATATTGGTGGTGGTTCTACTGAATTCATTATCGGCGAAGAGTTTGAACCTATTTACACAGAATCATTACAAATGGGTTGTGTGGCCTATACAACAGCTTACTTTTCTGATGGGGAAATTACCCAGAAATCATTTGATAAAGCAGTAGTTGCTGCCCGTAAAGAACTTTCTGCTATTGCAACGACTTATAAAATGGAAGGATGGGATACTGTCGTTGGTTCGAGTGGAACGATTAAAGCCTGCCGCCAAATTATGGTGAATATGGGCTTAAGTGATGAACAAGAAAATGTCACTCGGGAAGGGCTATATAAACTTAAAGATAAACTGCTTAAGTTTAAAAATGTTTCTGAAATTGATTTTGAAGGGTTAAGAGAAGATCGACGAGCAGTTTTGCCAGCCGGATTGGCAATTTTGTACGCAGTTTTTGAAGTTCTAGAAATTGATCGTTTGGCATATTCAGATGGTGCTTTACGCGAAGGTGTTATGTATGACCTATTAGGTCGATTTAAACATGAAGATATCCGCGACCGCAGTGTCCAAGCCCTAATGGGCCGTTATAATGCCGATCCTAAACAAGCAGAACGTGTGGTCAAAACAGCACAACACCTATTTGATGGTGTGGCGAAATCCCTGAATTTAACTAGTGAAGACAGTGACTTACTGCGTCGATCAGCTTATTTGCATGAAATTGGTTTAGCAATTAGTCATGGTGGTTATCATCGCCATGGTGCTTATTTATTACAGCATTCTGATATTCCTGGTTTCTCACAAATTGATCAAAATCATCTTTCACATTTAGTTGCTCATCATCGTCGTAAATTGCGAAATGATGTAAAAAACGAAATTTTGAAGGCTGGTGGTCATAAATTACTTTACTTAAGTTTATTGCTTCGCCTAGCAGTTTTACTCAACCATAGTCGAAGTGATCAGATGCTTCCTGCCATTGAACTGACCATCATAAATGATCAACAATGGCAGCTTAGTGTTTCTGGTGATGCCAAACAATGGCCATTGTTAGTTGCCGACTTGCACGATGAGCAAGAGCAGTTTAAGCATTGGGACATTGAATTGAATATTCAGTCGGAAAAATTTATCGATTAAAGGGATAATATTCGACCTATGAAAAAATCTACTCAGTCCAAAGCTTGGACAACGGTTCAAATTGCACGTCATCCTGAACGTCCGCAGTTTCTAGATTATGTCGGTGAAATCTTTACAGAGTTTGACGCCTTGCATGGTGATCGTTTGTTTGGTGACGATGGTGCGATGGTAGGTGGTCTTGCTCGTTTTGACGGTCAACCTGTGATGGTCATTGGACAACACCGTGGTCGTAGTACCCGTGAAAAATTAAAGCATAACTTTGGTATGGCTAACCCTGAAGGTTACCGTAAATCTCAACGCCTATTAGATATGGCTGAGCGTTTTAATCTTCCGGTTTTCACATTTATTGATACGATGGGTGCTTACCCTGGTGTTGGTGCTGAAGAGCGTGGACAAGCCGAAGCAATTGCAACGAGTCTTGCTCAACTTTCAAGTTTGAAAGTTCCTGTTGTTGCAACAGTACTCGGTGAAGGTGGTTCTGGTGGCGCTTTAGGTATTGGCGTTGCTGACCGAGTAATTATGTTATCGCACAGTATCTATTCTGTGATTTCACCAGAAGGTTGTGCATCTATTTTATGGAAAACTGCTGAAAAAGCGGCTCAAGCAAGCGAAGCTTTAGGTTTGACTGCTGATAAATTACAATCTCTAGGTATTGTTGAATATGTAGTAGATGAGGGTGAAGGGGCACATTTAGACCCTGAGCAAGTCATGCAAAACCTAAAAGTAGTTTTGAAGCAAGCTTTGGATGAGTTGCTACCAATGGATGCAAATGAACGATGCGAAGAACGTTATCAACGTTTAATGAAATTTGGCAGCGCAAACTTAGGCATAATGTCTTAAGGCAAGCTCAACAGTTTTCGGAAAGTAGTTCTTTTCTTATTGGATGTAGTGGTGGCATGGATTCTATGCTGCTGCTACATTTGATGTCTCAAATTTTCCCTCAAAAGATCCGAGTAATCTATATCGATCATCAACTGCAATCACAAAGTGCAGAATGGGGCAAACTCGTTGCTGAACAAGCCACTTGCATAGATATTCCTTATATTATTCAAAAAGTTCAGGTTACCGACGGTAATCTGGAAGCCCAAGCACGTCAGGCACGTTATCAAGCTTATCGACAGCATTTACAAGCAAACGAAATTTTAGTGCTTGCTCATCATCAGCAAGATCAGGCTGAAACGGTAATACTACGTTTATTGTCAGGTGCGGGCGTTGATGGATTAGCTGCTATGCAGTCTATTGATTATCGTGTGGATATGACGATTTGGCGTCCTTTTTTAGACTTATCTCGTGAGCAAATTGCTGATTGGACTACTCAACTTGAAATTGAGTATGTAAATGACCCGACAAATTACGATATTCGTTATGATAGGGCGTGGTCACGTGAGGAACTTTGGCCTTTTCTACAAAATCGCTTTCCTAAAATGCAGCAAGCCCTGAGCCGAACCAGTTATTTGATGCAAGATGCTTCTGAAATTTTAGAAGAAGTTTTGAAAGTCGATTTAAAACATTGTGGTACTGCTGAGTGTTTAGACTTAACTAAACTTTTAGATTTATCAGCTGCCCGTCAGCGCCAGTTGCTTTCGGTTTGGATGAAAGGTGATGGACAATATCGACCTGCATTTGAAATGGTTGAGCGCTTAAAAAATGAAGTGATTGATTCAAAGTTGGATGCACAAGCAGCATTACACTGGAACCACTTTTACTATGTCCGTTATCAACATCATCTTTATAAATTGAATAAGCAGACTTTTCTTGCTGAAACATTAAGTTCAGTTGAAGCGGAATCAGAGCATCATTTCCAAATGGGGGAAATAGTGCATTACGCTTCAGGAAGTTTTCAGATTACACAGAAAAATATCGGGTTGGCTCCATCTTTATTAAATAAAAAATTGACAATAATTCGACGTCAAGGTGGGGAAAAAGTCCATTTATATGGTCGTGTTGGCCAATGGCCATTAAAAAAAGCAATTCAAGAAGCACATATTTTGCCTTGGCTTCGTCATACAATTCAAATATTAGTCATAGATAATGTTATGCTTGGGGTTTTTACACCGAAAGGATTTTGGTTGGCTCAGTCTCCGTATTGTGAGCAAGGAGGATGGCAACCAGATTTAATTTCTCATTCTTGTAATCTGGTAAATGGCGAATATAGTTATGGCAAGTGCAGTAAATAGTAATATCTGTTTTATTGGTGGCGGTAATATGGCCCAAGCTTTAATTGGCGGGCTGATTTCAAGAGGTTTACCACCGACACGTATTACCGTTTCAGATCCTGTTGAGCAGATCCGTCAATTATTACAAGAGAAAGAAGTCCACGTAACACAAGATAACGTGGTTGCAATTCAAAATGCTGATGTTGTTGTGCTGGCGGTAAAACCACAAGTTTTGGCGAATGTTTTACGTCCGTTGAAAGGTCTGTTATCAGATAAATTGGTCATTTCAATTATTGCTGGTGCTGAAATTCAAACGATATCAAATTTAATTGATAGTGATCGAATTGTGCGAGTTATGCCAAATACGCCAGCTCTAGTTCAAACTGGTGCGCATGGTATTTATGCAAATGATGTGGTAGGTGCTTCGGATCGTGAATTAACAAGTCAGATTTTGGCAGCCACAGGCTTAACAATTTGGGTAAACTCCGAAGCTCAAATTGATGCGGTAACAGCAGTTTCTGGCTCAGGTCCTGCATATTTTTTCTATCTCATGGAAAGCATGATCCGTGCGGGTAAAAATTTAGGATTGGATGAAAAAGTTGCGACCGCGTTGACTCTTCAAACGGCGTTAGGTGCAGCTCAAATGGCAATTACCAGTTCAAACACTCCATCTGAACTTCGTAAGAATGTGACATCACCAAATGGTACGACACAAGCTGCACTTGAAGTTTTTGACCGTGCACAAATCTCCCAAAATATTCAATCTGCATTGGCTGCTGCACAGAAGCGTAGCCAAGAATTGGCTCAAGAATTGAGTGACAGTGCGAAATAGCTTAAATAGGATAAGACAACTATGGGTGCAAATTCTGCGCTAATTTTTGGAATTTTAATTAATGTCGCGATTTTATTGGTCTTTTTCCGTTTTTTAATGCAATTGGCGGCAGTAAGTCCTTATAATCCTGTGGTTTTATCGACCGTAAAGGCGACTAAAATTGTTGATATTTTTGGCCGAATTTTTCCGACGGTCGCAAAAGGCCGATTTAATTTGGCTGCGTTGGCTCTTTTAATTATTTTATATTTACTGAAAATTTTCGGTGTAATGTATCTTTCTGGTTCTATGCCAAATAGTCCGGTTCATTTAGTGATTCTGACTTTTGTGACAATGATTCAGGACTTGATTCGTTTCTGCCGTTATTTAATTTTTGCAACAATCATTTTGAGTTGGGTGGTTATGTTTACTCAATCGCGTTCGCCTTATATTGAGGTGATTCAAGATTTGGCTGAACCCTTACTCGCGCCATTCCGTCGTTTATTGCCTAATATGGGAATGATTGACTTATCTCCAATTTTAGCATTTTTGGCACTCTATATTGCCGAGATCTTAATGAATGAAGTCGCAAAAGTTCTATTAACAGGACTTTAAGCTGACTCAATAAAAAAGGGCTGTATTTAACAGCCCTTTTTTATTTCTGTTAATTAATGGGCATCATCCCAGTTTAGTCCCTGTCCTACTTCAACAAGTAAAGGCACAGAAATTTTTACTACTGACTCCATAACATTTGCAATTTGCTTAGAAAGTTCATTAGCAATGTTTTGATCTGCTTCAAAAACTAATTCATCGTGCACTTGAAGAAGTAATTTTGCCTGATCTTTTGGCAGCATTTTATCGACTTCAATCATTGCAAGTTTAATGATATCAGCTGCACTACCTTGCAAAGGTGCATTAATCGCAGCCCGTTCAGCAGCTTTACGTACCATCACATTTCGTGCATCAATATCCGGAGTATAAAGACGACGGCCTAAAATAGTTTCAACAAATCCTTGCTCTGATGCAACTTGACGCGTGCGTTGCATATATTCATAAATGCCAGGATAACGTTGGAAATATTGCTTGATATAGTTTTGCGATTCTTGACGTGTGAAGCCTAATTGGCGAATCAAGCCAAACTCAGACATACCATAAAGTAGACCAAAGTTGACTGCCTTGGCTTGACGACGCTGATCATTGGTTACATCTTCAATTGCAATACCCAACACTTCTGCTGCAGTACGGCGGTGAACGTCTTGTCCGTGCTGGAACGCATGTACTAAAGCATCATCCTGAGAAAAATGAGCCATCAAACGAAGTTCAATTTGCGAGTAATCGGCTGCTAGTAAAACTCGGCCTTCTGGTGCAATGAATGCTTTACGAATTTGACGGCCAATTTGTCTACGAATTGGGATGTTTTGTAAGTTAGGATCGGAAGAGGAGAGGCGACCTGTCGCTGTGAGTGCCTGATGATAGCTCGTATGTACACGATGCGTATCATTATGAGATTGTTCAACCAGACGGTCCGTATAGGTGCTCTTTAGCTTTGCCAAACCGCGATGCTCTAGAATAATTTCCGCTAAAGGATGTTCGATTTTTTCTAAAACACTTTCACTGGTGCTGTATTGCCCAGTTGCAGTTTTTTTGCCGCCTTTAATTCCTAATTTATCAAATAGGATTTCGCCTACTTGTTTAGGAGAAGCAATATTAAAAGTTTCATCTGCAATTTCCATGGCCTGATTTTCAAGACCTTCCATCGTTTTTGCAAATTCAACGCTTAGTTTATCTAGGAATGCATGATCTAGACGAATACCATTTTCTTCCATGCCTGACAAAATTCGGGCAACTGGCATTTCGATGTTATATAAAATATTTTCTAGCTCAGGAAATGGCTTAAGTTTATTTGAAAGTACTTCATACAAACGATAGGTCACATGTGCATCTTCTGCTGCATAGTGGGCAGCTACTTCAATCTCAATTTGATTAAAAGTTTTCTGCTTTGCACCCTTGCCAGCAATTTGCTCAAAAGTGGTGGTTAAGTGGCTTAGATAGACGCGAGCAACATCGTCCATTCCATGTCGAGTAGCTGCAGCATTCAGTACATAAGATGCCAACATGCTATCGAAATACCAGCCTTTAAGTTCTATACCATGATTGGCAAAAATATGGGCATCATATTTAAGGTGATGTCCGATTTTTTTAACCGCTTCATTTTCTAGTACAGGCTTAATTTGAGCCAGAATTTGTTCACGGTTCAGTTGCTCAGGAGCATTTTCATAGTTATGCGCTAAAGGCACATAATATGCATCTTCTGCGTCAAATGCGATTGAAAAACCGACCATTTCGGCAATACGATAATCAAGACTCGTGGTTTCTGTATCAATAGCAAAATGATCGGCATTTTGCATGCGTTGCCAGAGTTGATCCCATGCTTCTTGCGTTAAAACTGTGTGATAATTTGCAGTTCCAAGCTGATCATCTTGACTGGTTAAGCTGGCTTGATCTTCAGTTTCTATAGATTCAGCAGGTTTAACTTCATTTTGAACAACAGTCTGCGAAGCTTGTTGTTTATAAGTAGAACTGTTTGGGTTGTTTGGATGATCAAGTGACTGTAATTGGTTTCTAAACTCAAGCTCAGTATAAAGATTACGTAGAGCTTCTACGTTTGGATCAGTAAGCTTTAACTCATGCCAGTCGAGTTCTAGAGGAAGATCACAAACAATACTAGCCAACTGGTGATCAAGTTTAATATTGTCTAAATTATCTTTAATATTTTGGCTAATCTTGCCTTTAAGTTGATCTGCATTGGCAATGATATTGTCTAAAGTGCCATATTCAGTCAGTAACTTAGCTGCTGTTTTTGCCCCTACGCCCGGTACACCCATAATACCGTCAGACGCATCACCCATTAGCGTTAAATAGTCGATAATCTGATTTGGCCAAACACCAAATTTTTCAAATACACCGTCAGTGTCGAGTACACGATCTTTAAAACTATCTTCGAGTTTTACATGATCATTGACGAGCTGAGCCATATCTTTATCTCCGGTCGAGATAAGCACATGATGGCCTTCGAGTACGGCACGTTTAGCAAGTGTACCGATAATGTCATCTGCTTCTGCACCAGGAAGACTATATAAAGGAATTCCTTGAGCTTTAATCAATGCATGCAAATATGGAATCTGTTGAGACAACTCTTCAGGCATGGTTGGACGATCACCTTTATAGATTGGTGAAAGCTTATGACGGAAAGTTGGTTCTGGGGTGTCAAAAATTACGGCCATATGCGTCGGTTGCATACGACGCATAAGTTTTTGAATCGCAGAAATTGCTCCACGTATTGCATTGGTATGTAACCCTGTAGAGGTCGTCAATGGTGGTAATGCATGATATGCACGAAATAAAAAATAGGACCCATCAACCAAGACAAATGGTGGCATTGAACAATTCCTTAATTTGAATTACGGCTATTTTACGTGAAAATGGCTATGAATGCAGGTTTATGATTTTTGCAGTATTTTGTATGTATAAATATACGCTTGTATTGGCTTGAAGTAAGATGACATGTAATGAAGGTGTCATATTGCTAAGCCCATGTATAAAAAAGACAAACAGGGAATGATCATCGTTTTGATCGCTTTGACTTTGTTTTTAGCCATTTCAATTGGTTTTAAATTCCAGAGTGCTGTTGCTGCTTTATCTATTGCACTCGCCGTAGTACTGGTTCAGTTATTATCTAATCTGCATCAGCGTCTGACACATTTAGAACAACAGTTTTCGCGTCAAGCAACCCCACTTTATTCTATTCATACGCAAACAATAGTGATTTATGCGGCCGCCTTGGTTGCATTAGTTGCTTATATGAATCACTGGATGTGGATTGCGGGCGGAGCATTGCTGGTTTTATTGTTATGTTTGGTCCAAACGATTAGTGCGTTTCATACTCGGCTGTTGTATCTCGAGTCGGCAAAACAAAACGTTAATATAAATGAGACTCTACAAACAGAAGCTGTAACGTCCGTACTAGGACAAGCTGATTCGAGTAATACAACCACATTGCTACCAGTTGAAACAGCACCTTTAAATCAACCCGAACAACCCGCTCAGGTACAGACCGCATGGTGGCAACCAGCAGTCGACTGGATGGTCCATGGCAATCCAATTTTAAGAGTTGCTGTCGCTGTGCTGATGGTTGGGGTGGTGCTGTTATTGCGTTTTGCAAGTGAGCATTGGCAATTAAGTTTAGGTGTGAAACTTGGGTTTATTGCTATTGCTGGAGCTGTATTAACTGCATTTGGTTATACTCTGCAAAAGAAAAATCAGCTTTTTGCTGTGGCATTGCAGGGTGTTGGGTTGGCTGTTGTATTCTTAACACTCGTGTTTTCGCATCATTTTGGTGTAATTGCCAATTTAATGACAGCGAGTATTCTATTTACGATTTTATTAGCAATCACCGTATTCTTAAGTTTAAAACAACAGGCAATTTATTTAGCAATTTTAGCACTTGGTATGGCTTACGCTGCACCACTGGTGATTCCGCAGTATCGTCCCGATGTGGTTTTCTTATTTAGCTATTACTTGGTCATTAATCTTGCTGTTGCTGCGGTTAACTTTATACAGCCTTGGAAAATCTTAAATCAGATTGCTTTCTTTGCCACAATGTTTATTGGTGGTAGTGCGATAGGTTTTTATGCAGAACCAGCAAAATTTGACACATTAGACTGGATTTTATGGCTACATATAGCCCTGTTTATTTGGCTTAGTGTCCGTTATAGCCAAAATATCTCTCGAGTTTCAGCAGGTGAACACCAAGAAGGCATTCGTTTACCTCCTTTGCTAGATGTAGGCCTTATTTTTAGTGTGCCTGTATTAGGTTTTACACTTCATGCTTACTTGGTACATGAGTCTACACAAGCATTGACGATTGGTGCTGCTGTTTTGGCGGGTACTTATGCAGTATTAACTTTCTGGATCAAAAAGACCCATCCTCAACTTTCGGTACTTGCAAAAAGCTTTTTCATTCTCGCCGTTGCATTTTTTGCCTTAATCTTTCCACTCGCGAAAGGGGCGCATTGGACCGCGATTGGTTGGGTTGCTCAAGGTACGGCCCTCATTGTCTGGGGAGTAACTGAGCGCTACCGTTTAAGCCGATATATTGGTGTAATTTTAGTTTTACTCAGTTCAGTTGCATTGTTTTATCAATTTTGGGCGAATGCAGAGTTCCCGACCCTAAGCACAAGCATTTATGCAATGGCTCAATTTATTTCAGCCTTCTATTTGTTGCAATACAACAGTAAAGAGCAACACTATTTTAGTGCCAGCATGTTTAGCGGTATTTTCTTGTGTTTAGGGATGTATGCAGGTGCTATCGCTGGTGTAGAAATTTTGACATGGCAACATCACGGCTTAAGTCCATATTTGATGATTGCGATACTCTTATTATCAATATTTAGTGTAATTGTTCACTACAAACTAAGGGTCCAATGGCAGAGTCTACAGTTAAGTTTAATTAGCCTATTATTGTTGTTAATTTTGGGTGAGGCTTTTACCAGTCAAGTATTCAGCATGTTTAAATGGCCGAGTATCTTGCAGCAGGGTACTTTCCTCATTGCGGCAATGCTCCTCAGTGCTTTATTCATAACGGCTCAACCACAATCAGGTCAGTTTGGATATTTAAAATTATGGGCTGGTTTAAGCTGGTTAGCATTAGCCGTGACTGGACTGGCGATCTTTCCACAAATGCCAATTGTTGCTTTGGCTTTTGTACCTGTGGTTTATTCATTTTGGGCGTATAAAACTTCTAAAACTACATTGTTACATCAAATTCCGGTGTGGTGTCTAAGCTTGGTCTGGTTGCTTGTAGTCAGTGTTGATATGCATTCTGCCCAGTATCTTTATTTTATTCCTTTGATTAACTTAACTGACTTTCTCTCAATTGTGGTATTTGCAGGTCTACTCTTTATTATTTATCAACATGCTTTTGATCAGGATAAATCATTGGAGTGGACTTTTAAAATTACAACAATTCTAGTGGGGTTATTAGTATTCAGTAGTGTGGTGGTCAGAGGTTTGCACCATTACTGGGCAACGCCACTCTGGAGTGCTGCAATTTGGACAAATGGCGTAGTGCAGTTAAGTTTGACATTGCTCTGGGTAATCTTGGCATTCATTTTAACCACCTTCTCAAGTCGCAAAATGATTCGTCAATTGTGGTTTGTCGGCGCTGCACTTTTAGGAATAGTCGTATTAAAGTTAATTTTGCTTGATCTATCGCAAAGTGCGACATTAACTCGGGTCATTTCGTTTATTGGAGCAGGTGGGGTAATGTTGATTATTGCTTATCTTGCGCCATTACCGCCGTCATCTGCTATACAAAAAAATGAAGAGCCTAAGCTTTAGGCTCTTGTTTTAACTCTCTTTGATTACTGTATTGATCGATATCATCTTCAGCAAAAACACTAGATGGTCGATCAATTAGTCCCATTTTAGGAACAGGAATTTCGATCTGGTTATCTAAAAATCCATTTCGAATTCGTTCTTGCATCTCATCCCGAACTTTTAAAGAGTTTTCTTGTCTACACCACATTGCAAATAAAAGTTCAATCGATGACTCTCTAAACGCGGTAACTGTAACTGCAGGTTTTGGGTCATCTAACACAAGCGGATAATGGGCTGCCACATCAAGCAGAACCTCGCGGACTTTAATAATGTCTTCATGAAAGTTGATTGCGAGTGTAATTGGAATGCGCCGTATTGGGTATTTAGATAAGTTATGTACAGGTGCACGAATAAGTTGTTCATTCGGCAAACGGATATAGACATTGTCGAGTGTAAGCAGCTTAACCGAAAGCAAATCAATGGAAATGACTTCGCCTTCGATGGTATTGCCACGAATGAGGGTAATCTGGATCGTATCACCGACTTCAAACGAACCTTCGCCAATCAAAAATAAACCACTAATCAAGTTGCTGGCAGATGTTTGCGATGCGAAACCGAGCGCTACGGTTAAAATACCTGCTGCGCCAAGAAATACACTGAGTTTAAAACCGGCTTCTTTTAAACTCGTCATAATGAAGAGTAAGAAAATAAAATAAAAAATACCGCGGCGCCACACCAGACGTTGATGAGCATTAAAACGTGAACCAACGGTTCTAATAAATGTATTTGAAATAATACGGGCAAGAACAAAACCAATAAAACACAGCACAACACCGACTAAAATTTCACTAATACGTTCGGTATTAATATTGGTAAATATGCTTGTGAGGCTATCAGCGATATCCTTAGGAATACTTGTATCAGCCATATAAACCTCTTAAAAGAATGAATCAAACATATTGAATAATGCTCCACCAGGTGAACGTGGCGGATGAACATAGGTCACCTCACCAGCAAGTGGGGGCGTACGATTTTCAATACGAATGCGTGCGGGGCGATCAGAGCCTTCATAATAAACTTTAATTTGAGAAGTCCATAAACGCCCCGTACTTTCACTATAAAAAAGAGGCAGGGCAGTAACTGGCACGTTCATGCGGTCAAAACGCAATTGATGGTTACTGGTATTGTGAAAATCAATCGGTGTAACCGCACGAAAAGCACGTGGCGTTAACAGGTTCAAATCGGTACGCCCATCTACTGAAGTGGCATAACAAATTTCGCCTTGCTGGGCATTTGGACCAAACCATGTATCTTTGGGCTGAATTAAAGGAATTTCAAACAAAGGCTCATGCTGACTTTCAACCAAACCGGCAATCCATAAGGGCGTACTAATATAAAGAGTTCCGCGTTGTCCCGCTGGAATGTAGATAGGGTCAACAGGTTTAATTACCACAGAGCGGTCTGCTAGACGTGGCATCAGTAGGAATTCTGGATTAGTTTTCCGAAACATGTAGCGTTCTACTTGAACCGTATGCGGAAAGGCAAAATTCGGATCTGCGATTGGGTGCCAATCTTGCTCATTATCATCTTGAAGAGATGGGCGATAATATTCGATGCGCCATTCTTTTATGCCGCGTGTTAGACGAAAAAGCATTGAACCGAATTGCCATGCTTTAGACTGGTTAATTTCAAAGTGCTGTTCACCCCACCATTTTAAAGAATTCTGGGGGCGAGGCTGATATTCATTATTTTCAAACAAGACGTAAAATTCCTCTACCGAGTTGTTAAACAGACTTCACGCTGTAATCTGCTTAGAGTACACTCAAAATCATCTTACTCATCATTATAAATTGTGATGCAAATATTGAAACAAATACAAGTTCCATATAGTTTTGCCAAGCGTCATGGTGTTTTATTTCGTTATGACGGTGATCAAATATTTATTATTAGACGTCAAAATACTGAAAAAATTGCATTGCAGGAAGCAAGACGAATTTTAGGTAAGCCAGCTCATTACCAATTATGTACTGAACAAGAATTTAATACACTCTTAAGTACAAGCTATGCCGGCGATACAGGGGAGTCACAACAAGTTGCAGCAGGTTTAGAAGACCATCCAGATTTATTAAGCTTGGCCGATCAGGTTCCTGAAACAGAAGACCTGATGGACCAAGAAGATGATGCTCCAATTGTTCGTCTTATTAATGCCCTACTTTCAGAAGCAATTCGGGTGGGCGCTTCCGATATTCACATTGAAGCTTTTGAAAAGAAATTATCTGTGCGATTGCGTGTAGATGGTCAATTACGTGAAGTTGTACAGCCACGCCGTGAGTTGGCACCGTTGCTTGTTTCACGTATTAAAGTCATGGCAAAGCTCGATATTGCAGAAAAGCGGGTACCGCAAGATGGGCGTATTTCTTTACGTCTTGCCGGACGAGAAGTAGATGTCCGTGTTTCGACTTTACCTTCATCACATGGTGAAAGAGTTGTAATGCGTTTGCTTGATAAACAAGCGGGTCGTCTTAATATGATCCATTTGGGTCTAATGGCAAATGACTATGAGCGTTTAACTCAGTTAGTACATCGCCCCCATGGCATTATTTTAGTAACTGGTCCTACCGGCTCGGGGAAAACGACGACCTTGTATGCAGCCTTATCTGATCTAAACGACAATACGCGCAACATTTTGACAGCCGAAGATCCGATTGAATATCAACTTGAAGGTATTGGGCAAACACAAGTCAATACTAAAGTAGATATGACTTTTGCTCGTGCTTTAAAGGCAATGTTGCGTCAAGATCCAGATGTGGTGATGGTGGGTGAGATTCGTGATTTGGAAACGGCTGAAATTGCAGTACAAGCATCCTTAACGGGTCATTTAGTGTTGTCTACACTACATACCAATACCGCTATTGGTGCGGTCACTCGACTTAAAGATATGGGGATTGAACCATTCTTATTATCTAGTTCTTTAATTGGTGTTGTTGCTCAACGTTTGGTTCGTACCTTATGCCCACATTGCATGGCATGGCGTGAAGCTGATACTTTTGAAAGACAGGTTTTTCAACATATCCATAGTGAACCTTTATTGAAGTTACCTGAAGCTAAAGGGTGTGATCACTGTTCTCACTTGGGCTTCAATGGGCGTACGGCTATTTATGAAATCGTGCCTGTTGATGAACCTATGCGCCGTCTGATTCACGGTAATGCAGCTGAATTTGAATTAGAAAATCATGCTCGTCAGTATTCGGGTTCTATTCGTGATGATGGTTTACGCAAAGTACTTACAGGTAAAACTACACTTGAAGAAGTGCTTCGAGTAACCAATGAAGCAAGTGAAGTATAATTTATAACGTGCAATAAAAATGCCCGATAAGATTCGGGCATTTTTTTAAACTTAAAAAATTACTCAGTTACAATATTAAAAGTTACATCAATATTGTTGCGTGTTGCATTTGAATATGGGCATACAATATGAGCTGCTGCAACTAACTTTTCAGCCTCTTCACGATCCATGCCAACCAAGTAAACATTTAAAGTTACTTCAATACTAAAACCTGTAGGAATTGGACCAATACCTACTTCGCCTTCAACATAAGCATCTTTGGGAATATTAAATTTATCGCGGTTCGCAACAAATTTTAAAGCTCCTAAAAAGCACGCTGAATAACCAGCTGCAAATAATTGCTCAGGATTTGTTACAGCACCACCGGCACCACCCATTTCTTTAGGCACACCAAGTTGTACATCTAATACACCGTCAGATGAGGTTGCACGGCCATCACGACCACCGGTTGCTTTAGCTTTTGCACGATAAACAACTTTTTCTAATGACATCGTTTTTATTCCTAAAATAAATTGAACACAAATATATCGTACACGACTTAATTATTTTGACAAGTATATTTTTTGAAAAAATTGCTGTTTATTTGACTAGGTTTGTACGGAGTTTAGTAAGTTGATCTTTTAGGCCCAGTAGCGTTGTCATATCACATGAGCTTGCGTCTAATACTTCGGCTGGAATATCCATTGCTCGATCTTTTAATTTTTTTCCTTCATCGCTTAGCGTAATAATAACTTGGCGTTCATCTTGTGTTGAGCGAGTGCGGTGAAGAAAGTGTAGGGCTTCTAATTTTTTCAAAATGGGGGTGAGGGTAGATGATTCTAAAAATAGCTTTGCGCCAATTTCTGAAACAGTCACTTCATCCTGTTCCCATAAAACTAACATCACTAAATATTGAGGATAAGTAATACCCAAAGGTGCTAGAAGTTTTCGGTAGAGCTGATTAAGAGCTAAATTTGTTGAATAGACGAGGAAACATAGTTGATTCTCAAGCTTTAAGTTTTGACAGTCTTGGTCCATATCTTCCTCAAAGAAACTAATATTGCTTTTGTAGTATATCGCGTTCTATTCAGTTTCTTAAATGTTCATAAGAATAGGTTATGAATAAAATAAATTAAGAGATATAAAAAATGGAATAATTGATTCAATTATTCCATAAGATAAAAAATATTTTGGATAAAACTGGCTACCATAGATCTGCGATTTTTTTCATTAAACGCGCGCGATATTTAGCAGTAGGATTATTCGCATTACGTTGTTGCTCTTGTTCATAAAAATCTTGCCAAGCAGTGATCATTTCAAGTGTTGTTCCTTGTTTTTTAATCATAGAAACATCTGCAGGTTGAATATTTTCTAAACGTTGTCTCGCACCTTCTGCACCCGTTCCCCATCCAATTATTCTCTGACCAAATGCAGGCAAAGGAATATTTTTAGGAGTAGAGGGGAGAATATCTGAGTTGAGCTGTGCGGTTGGTGAAACGAAATGATTCGTTGTACCAAACTCTGCATAACAATGAATATTTGCCCCCAAGCAAAAAAAGCTAAATAAGTATTTCCACATGAATAATTAAACTTTTAATAGTGAATCAATTTACGGTGTGTCATTAGAGGCATTGAAGAGCGGACAAGTTCTTGTGCAGTTAAATCAAAGGGTACAGTAATTAATCCATTTCCTTCATATCCAACCATACTTAAAATTTGACCACGACTATCTGTTGCCCCAGAGTGTCCCCAGGTTTGTCGTTTTTCACCATGCCAGCCCTGTTGTGCTGCACCTAAAACATAACATTGGCTATCCATTGCCCGAGCCTGTAGCAAAAGCTGCCAGTGCATTTGTCCAGTTGTGTAGGTAAATGCAGCAGGAGCAGTAAGAATATGAGCACCTTGTTGTCTTAGCGTTAGAGCAAGCTCTGGAAAACGTAAGTCATAACATACCATTAAGCCAATATTGCCAAAAGGAGTAGATGTGACTACTACGTCTGTTCCTGGTTCAAAGAAACGAGACTCTTGATAACCACCGACAGCATCACCCACTTGTACATCAAATAAATGGATCTTGTCATAACGTGCTTCTGTACGTTCAGGACTGATACAGAGGCTAACAGTTCGGACTCGCCCATCTTGAATAGTAGATCCATCTGGACGGAATGGACATGGCAAGGTGCCCGCCACAATCCAGATTTGATATTGATGTGCTAGTTTCTCAAGCCTTTGCTGAATAGATTCAAATTGCTCAGCAGTTTCACGTTGTTTTCCAGCAGCAAAACATACAAAGTTTTCGGGGAAAACAATCAAACTGGCATTTTGCGCCTTGCTTTGTTGAATCAAAGACTCAATGACTTGAAAGTTATTTTCAATATCATCTTGAGAGTTCATTTGAGCAACAGAAACAAGGGTCATATTCTAATCCGGCTTAATGGTGAAAATCAGGCATTTTGCTTGTCAGAAACCTGTTCAAGCGTATCTTGTTCTTTCTGTAACTGCTTCACAAGTGGCTCAAACATATTCTGATTATTTGCATTGAGTTTCATCAATGTCTTATGTGCATCCAGAACAGTTCTTAGCATTGCATTATGAGTGATTTGTTCATCTGTTAACGTTAACGTACAAACATTAGGATCACCACAATAATTCAAAATAACAAAAACCTGCCCTAGCCCCATACTGTTGGCTAAGGTTGTGATATCTGGATTGGTAGATAGCATCACAGCTTGAATATGATGAGTCTGTTTAAGCTTTAAACCTAGCTTAGCTAGGATGCCTAATACAGTACTATCAATAAATGTTGTTTGGGTTAAATCAACGATTGCACCTACAACATTCTCTTGCTGTTCAATTCTGTTTAAAAGTTTGTCTAGACTTATACAAGAATGGGCTCGCACTTCACCAATAAGTTTGAAAATATGCGTTCCATTTAAACTTGCATATTCAACATGACCTGTTGACATATAAATGCCATTTTCAGAGAAGGATAGAAAAATTATCACATAGTGCCATCCCAGACTCAAGAGTCCTTAGGTCGTATATTATGTAATTAATTGATTCGTAAATTAATTCATTCGACAAAGACTGAAGATGGCAATATCGTCGGCCACGTGATCGGGTGCTTGAAATGATTGATTTTGCAAATGATGGACCAATTGTTGGAACTGATCATTCAAACCACCATCAAAAGGTTCAAGAGCTCCATCTGAGCAAACAATGAAGCGTGCGTGGCGATTTAATGTACAAACATGCTCTTCAACTTCAAGTTCATCGGTTAAACCTAATGGGAAACTACTCGTTGTTAGAATCTTCGGTGCTTGATTGGGCTCAAAAATGATAGGAGGGGGGTAATGTCCAGCACTTGACCAGCGAAGAGTATGGGTTTCAAGATTTAAAATACCCACCACAATCGTAATGTGCTTTTCAATATTTTCTTGAACTAACATCCCATTTAATTTTTTAATTAATTGTCTCGGTGTTTTAGATCGACCATGAAAAGCTGCCATCCATGATGTTAATAAACTACTGGTAACACCATGACCTGAAACATCAGCCAGATAGAATAAAACTTCTTTGTCATTTAATTTCCAATAGTCGTACCAATCACCGGAAAGGTAAGCGGAAGGCTGAAAGAAAGTTTCGACTTCATAATTTAATAAATCAATTGGATTGGGTAATAACCGTTTTTGCAGTTCAGCAGCCGAAGGTAAATCACGACTATCTTGGTTACGCTTATATTGAGCATCAATTCTTGATAGAGCTTTATTTAAATCGCTAGGTAACTGGTTCCATACCCAACCTGCAAGAGCACCTGCTTCCCATGCATGAGCTAAAGCACTACCTTCATTTTCAAAAGCAATTACAATAGTGGGTAAATTCCACTTATAAGTTAGGAAATCTTGTACATCTGCAATTGCAATGATGGTTGGATCATATAAATCTAAATCATCTATGTTAATGACTTGTAAGCCTGGTAGTTTATCCAAAGCTTGCTCTAAATAAGGAATAGAGCGTGTCGGTTTAATAAAATACATAGAAGATATGGTAGTCCTTTTATATGATCACTTTATTCATCATAGAGTATGTATGACCAAAATCAAGGTATTGCCGAACTCTCAATTCAAGCAATACCTTTATTTCATCTTTTAAGGGTTTTGATTCTCATCAGGTGTATCTTCTGAATCATCATCAATGAAAGATACATCCGCTGAGTCGCCCTTTTTCTCTGCAATCTGGAATGCTTTACGTTGGAGATATAAGTCTCGAATCATAGCGTATTGATCACCTTGTAAGGTTTGATCTAAGTCTAGATATTGAGCGCGAGTATCAACAGCTTGTAATAGATTACTTGACCAATAAAGCCCGTCTTGGTCATCCATAACGTATTTTTGTGGACGAGCTTGAGCATCTACTGCTAAACCAAAACCATCACGTAAGGTACTTGGTCCAAAGAAGGGTAACATAAGGAATGGTCCCGAAGGCACACCATAGTAGCCTAGAGTTACACCAAAATTCTCTTCCTCAGTCGGTAAACCTAAGCGGCTGGCTGGGTCAGCTAAACCAAGAGTAGTTAATGTATTAATCGTAAATCGGCCTAAAGTTTTTGCTGCACGACCAGGACGGCCTTGAATAAGCTGATTGACAGCATTCCATGGTTCACCAAGATTTTTACGGAATTGGCGATAAGAGCCACGTACATCTTCTGGGGTTTTTTCTCTATATTGAACGGCAACTGGGCGTAAAAAATTGCGATCCAACATATCATTAAAAGAATAAATTGGACGGTTCAATGATTGCAAAGGATCTTTTACAGGATCTGGTTGCGCTGCATTCGCATTAATTTTTAAATCTTTAACTTTAATATTTTTTAAATCTTTAATAATTTGTGAACGGGGATGATTCGACCCTGTTTCTTCTAATGAACTCGCATTAGCAGATTCACTTACCGTGTTTTCTTGAGCATATATAGAGGTACAAACACCTACAGATAACACGCTGAGTAAAATTAAATTAGAATAATTCATATAATTCCTTAACCGCCAGCCAGGCTAATACTTAAGTGCAGTTGGATGGAGATATGCTTTAATACAAAATTGATAACCTATTATCAATGTAAAATTGATCAAATAATATAGATAAAATGCTAAAAAGGCTAAAAAACAAGCATACGATAATGTTTGTTTAAAAAAGGGGTTGCAAAGGGATTGGGATGGTCTATA